>CAKZXZ010000079.1 GCA_937883775.1 uncultured Paracoccaceae bacterium | reverse complement strand
ATGGTCCAGCCCGCAACGCTGTCCGATCTGCCCGCTTTGGGGCGCGATATCCTGAAAGGTCAGGTCAAAGGCCGGGTCGTCGTCGACGTGAACGCATGAAAATCCGGCGGCTGACCAGCGCGGACGAGGCGCAATGGCGCGCGCTGTGGACTGGCTATCTGGAGTTCTACGACAGCACCGTGCCGGAGGAGGTCTATCAAACCACCTTCGCACGGTTGCTCGGCGGGGACTCCAGCCAAGTCCAAGGCTTTGTCGCCGAAAGTGAGGGCAAACTCATTGGCCTCGTGCATTACTTCTACCATGCCCATGGCTGGAAGGTGGAACAGGTCTGCTATCTACAAGACCTCTATGCTGATCCCGCCGCACGCGGGCAGGGTGTCGGGGCCGCGCTGATCGAAGCGGTCTATGGCCAAGCCGACGCCGACGATGCGCCCTCGGTCTATTGGATGACGCAAGAGTTCAACCACACCGCCCGCAAACTCTATGACCGCATCGGCACGCTGACACCCTTCATCAAGTATCAGCGCCCCGGCTAGAAACGGCGTTTAAGATCAGACAGCGTGTAGCTTTGCGCGATAAAGCCTGCATCGCCTTCGATAAATTCCGGGTCAGAGCTTACGCAGCCAATCCCACAAACCTGGCGGGCTGATTGCGAAGCCGGGTTTGTCAGCCAGATACGCCCCCCCGGTGTTGCGATGAAGCCGTAAACGCCATCTGCAATGTCAGATAGAAGATCGACGTCGCTGGGCACCTCATTCTCGGCCCGTGTGTCGAAGGCGGCATGGGTGTGGTAGGAGGCAACAACCTCAAACTCTTGCGCGCTGATGTCGAGATCGCAAAAGTCGCTACCGCCCCGGATTGGGGCCGAGGCGGTGAACCGCCCCGCTGCGTCACGTCCGAAAAAGCCGCAATATTCGCGGTTCTCGGCAATAGAGCGGGGCTGCAAACCGTCCAGAAACGCGACGGCCTGCGTGACAAAGCTTTGCGGTAAAGGGTCTTGGGTGGGGGCTGTTTGCTGCGCTGGCATGCACCCGACCAACACGATCAAAAGACCTGCTAAAGCGCCATATTTCATCACTGTTTCCATCCGGTTTCTCGCCATGTGGCCCCTCGCGAGCATTTGACGCATCGCCGGTGCTTGCGGCAAAACTTGTGAGCTTTACCTTTTCGCAGTATCCCTTTGTATGCCGAGCCAAGCCAGCCCGGCTACCCTATTTCGTTTGTGGAGGCGAAATGATCCGACAGCTCTTGGACACATCCTTTGTCCGAGCACAATTCCCTGCCTTTTCTGAACCCTCTTTGCGGGGGCAGGCGTTTTTTGAAAACGCCGGAGGCTCTTACATGTGCCGTCAGTCGATCTGGCGGTTTTCGCGGTTTTTCAAGGAACGCAACGTGCAGCCCTACGGCGCATTTGATGCGTCTGTTGCAGCTGGCGATGAGATGGACGAGGCGCGCGAACGGCTGGCGCGGATGCTTGGCGTGACGTCCGACGAGCTGGCATTCGGACCATCGACGACGCAGAATGTCTATGTGCTGGCGCACGCCTTTGGCGCGTGGCTGAACCCCGGAGATGTGGTGATCGTGACCAATCAGGATCACGAGGCCAATACCGGTGCCTGGCGCAATTTGGCCCGCCTGGGTATCGAAATCCGCGAATGGCAGATTGATCCCGATACCGGCCTGCTGGATCTTGACGCGCTTGAGCCGCTTCTGGATGACCGCGTTCGGCTGGTGTGCTTTCCGCATTGCTCGAATGTGGTGGGTGCGATCAACCCGGTGCAGCGCATCTGTCAGCGGGTTCACCGGGCAGGCGCTTTTACCTGCGTGGATGGTGTGAGCTACGCCCCCCACGGTCTGCCCAATGTCGAAAAGCTGGAAGCGGATATCTATCTTTTCTCGACCTATAAAACCTACGGGCCTCATCAAGGGTTGATGGTGATCCGGCGTGCGTTGGGGATGGCTTTGCCAAACCAGGGCCATACCTTCAACGGCGACAGTCTTTATAAGCGCTTTACGCCTGCAGGTCCGGCCCATGCCGAGATCGCGGCCTGCGCGGGCGTTGCCGATTATATTGATGCGCTTTACCGGCATCACTACAAGGCCGGCCGCGATGGGGCGGGGCGGGCCGAAGTGGTCCATGATTTGATGCGCCAGCACGAGATCGCGCTGATGGCGCCACTTCTGGATTACCTGGAAACGCGGCCGGAGTGGCGATTGCTGGGCCCGCGCAGTGCGGCTGAACGTGCACCGACCTTTGCTCTCAAGCTGCCCGGCGATCCGATGCAAGCCGCCCGCCATCTGGCGCGCGACGGGATCATGGCGGGTGCGGGGGATTTCTATGCCGTGCGCCCGCTTGATGCGATGGGGATTGACCCCGCGTCTGGCGTGCTGCGGTTAAGTTTTGTGCATTACACCACCCATCAAGAGGTTGAACGTCTGATTGACGCCCTAGATCACATCAAATGACACGTGCGGGGGTCATACCCCGCCTTGAGCAAGAGGGTGGGTATGGGCAGCGACAACGCTCCGATTTTGATGTGGTTTCGCCGGGATTTGCGGTTGGGCGATCACCCGGCCCTGGTTGCGGCCTGCGATAGCGGGCGCCCGGTGATCCCGGTTTTTATCCATGATGAGGTGGTCGAAAGCCACGGTGCCGCGCCCAAGTGGCGTCTTGGGCTTGGCGTGGCCAAGCTGGCCCAGGCGCTTGAGGAAAAGGGCAGTCGTCTGATCCTGCGCCGGGGCCGCGCGCTGGACGTCTTGCGCGCTTTGGTCAAAGAGACCGGCGCTGATGCTGTCTATTGGTCGCGGCTTTACGATCCCGCCGCCAAAGAGCGTGATACGGGCGTGAAGTCTGCCTTGAAAGAGGACGGTATCGACGCGCAGTCTTTCAAAGGCCATTTGCTGTTCGAGCCCTGGACGGTCGAGACAAAGACAGGCGGCTATTACAAGGTCTACACCCCGATGTGGCGCATGGTGAAAGACCGCGATGTGCCATCGGACTTGCCAGCACCCGGCCGCATTCCCGCGCCCGATACATGGCCTGCCTCTGACGCTTTGGAGGCGTGGCAGATGGGTGCTGCGATGCACCGCGGCGCCGAGATTGTGCTGCTTCACACAACTGTGGGCGAAGCAGCAGCGTCTTCGAGGCTGGGAAATTTCATCGCCAACTGGGTCGCGCAATACAACACCAACCGCGATATCCCTGCGATCAAGGGCACATCTGGGCTAAGCGAGAACCTCACCTATGGTGAGATCAGCCCACGCCGGTGCTGGCACGCGGGCATGCGCGCGCTCCACGACGGCAAGGATGATGCAGAAGTGTTCCTCAAAGAACTGGTCTGGCGCGAATTTGCGTATCATCTGGTTCATCACACACCGCGCATCGTGTCGGACAATTGGAAGGAAGACTGGGATGCGTTCCCATGGAATGAGGATGAGCGCCTGTCCGAAGTCAAAGCCTGGAAGCAAGGCCGCACCGGCATTCCATTTGTCGATGCGGCCCTACGCGAGATGTATATCACCGGCGTGATGCACAATCGCGGACGCATGATCGTGGCTTCTTATCTGACCAAGCATCTGCTGTGTCATTGGAAGATCGGGCTGAACTGGTTTGAAGACTGCCTGATTGACTGGGATCCGGCCTCAAACGCGATGGGCTGGCAGTGGTCGGCGGGATCTGGCCCCGATGCAACGCCCTATTTCCGGGTGTTCAACCCGGTGACCCAGCTCGATAAGTTCGACAAGAACCGCGACTATACCAGTGCGTGGATCGCCGAGGGGCATCGCAACCCGTCAAAAACGGCTTTGTCGTATTTTGATGCGATCCCGCAGCACTGGGGCATGGCGCCATCAGACGCCTATCCTGCTGCAATCGTCTCGCCGGAAGAGGGCCGCCAGAAGGCGCTTTCAGCCTATGAAAATCGTAACTTTTGATCGGAATATCAAAGAGATGGTACTTGTTCGGCGATGGTTGAGTGTGTAAACCTATCATGACAGTTTAGGGGAAGACGACGTGACCATTCTCACCTCGACCAACGGGCAGGAGAACCTGCCACGTTACTTTAGCCAGGTTTTCGACATGGCGCAGAACATGAACACCGGCCGGGTTGATTTCGTGATGCCGGACGGGCGCACCTTCCGCGCAGAAGGCAAGCGTCCGGGCCATGTCGGTGTTCTTGAAATCCATAACTCAGACGTCTTTGCACGTCTTATCCGCGAAGGTGATCTGGGCTTTTGCGACGCCTATCTCGACGGTTGGTGGAGCACGCCGGATCTGCAAGCCTTCATGGATCTGGTGCATGCAGATAATGAAGACATGTATGATGGATTTCCAGGCCAGCGTCTTGTGCGGGCCTATGAACAGATGCGGTTCTGGCTTCAGTCAAACTCGAAAAAGCAGGCGCGCAAGAACATCAGCCATCACTATGATCTGGGCAACGAATTTTATGGCCTGTGGCTGGACGAGACGATGACCTATTCATCGGCCTTGTTCGAGACGGGTCAAGAAAGCCTCGAGGCGGCACAGGTCAAGAAATATGCCAGCATGGTCGATCAGATGGGGGCCAAAGAGGGCGATCATGTCCTTGAGATCGGTTGCGGCTGGGGCGGATTTGCCGAATATGCCGCAAAAGAGCGGGGGCTGCGCGTCACCGGCCTGACGATCAGCCGCGAACAACATGATTACGCGGTGGAACGTATCGCCAAGGCCGGGCTTTCGGACCGGGTCCAGATCAAATTACAGGACTACCGTGACGAAAAAGGCACCTATGATGGCATCGCCTCGATCGAGATGTTCGAGGCTGTGGGCGAGAAGTATTGGCCGGTTTATTTTGACAGCGTCAAAGCCTGTCTGAAACCCGGTGCAAATGCCACGCTGCAGATCATCACTGTCGAGGATCGACGGTGGCAGGTTTACAAGCGCGGCGTTGATTTCATTCAGAAATATATCTTTCCGGGTGGTATGCTGCCCAGCCCGTCCGTGCTGCGACAGTCAGTGGAGAACGCGGGCCTGTCGGTTGCCCATTCCATCGAGTTTGGCCCCAGCTACGACCAGACATTGCGCCGCTGGTACAATGATTTCAACGCCAAATGGGACCAGGTTGCCGCCCTTGGATTTGACGAACGCTTTCGGCGGATGTGGAATTTTTACCTGACCTCTTGTGCGTCGACCTTTCAAAGCGGAAACTGCGACGTGACGCAAATAACAGTGACACGCCCCTCCTAGGGGTCAGGACAGACCATGCCTACATTCGCCCGACTTGTCGCCGCCGTTCTCTTTGCCGGTTTGGCATGGTGGACCTCCGAGCTTATCAAGCCGCTAATGCCGACCGAACGCCCGATGGGTATCTTTTCCGAGCTGAACGCCGCGATTGGACTGGTCATGGGCTGGCGTATTCAGGGCAAACGTGCCGGCAACGGTTATAACGCGGCGATCGGGATCAGCCTGACAACGGTGGCGGCCATCGTCTTTTGGGGGCTGTTGCTGAATTCGGGCGTTGTCATGATCGAATTGTCGTTGCGCAAGGCCTATGGCGGCGCGGTCGAAGCACTGGTGGGCGTTGTTGACCTGATGGCAATCCACGGCAAGATCATGCTTGACCCGACGGTGATTGCAACGCTTCTGATTGGTGGATTGCTGGCGGGTATGGTGACCGAATGGGCCAGCAAGCGCGCCAGTTGACCAGCGCAACACGATGAGTGCACCGCTCTTTTTCTTTGGCACTTTATGTCACCGCCCTTTGCTTGAGCAGGTTTTGGGACGTTCTGTCACGGTCGTGCCCGCAGGTGTGCGCGACGCTGCTGCGCATTGGGTCGCAGGGCAATCTTTTCCGGTTTTGCAGGATGCACCCGGACGATCCGCCCAAGGCGTGCTGTTGCGCGATGCAAGCGCGTCTGATCTTGCGCGGCTCGATTTCTATGAGGGCGCGTTTGGCTATGCGCTGACCGACATAACGGTTGAGGTGGGCGGCGTGCCTTGTGATGCGCGCGTCTACCGCAGTGAGTTGGCATTCGAAATTGGGGCGCCGTGGTCGCTGGACGACTGGGTCGCGTCCTATGGCGCGCTTTCGGTGCAGGCCGCGACCGAGGTGATGGAAGGGTTCGGCGTTGTCTCGCCCGACGTGATCGCGGCGCGTTTCCCCATGATCCGCGCGCGGGCGGGGGCGGTGGTCAACGCCCGCAACGCCCCATCCGAGCCGGGTTTGACGCCCCTTACGGCAGCTAACGTTACCGTGCAAGAGCACCGTCGCCCCTACACACAATATTTCTCGCTCGTTGAAATGCGTTTGCGGCACAAGCGCTATGACGGCGCGATGAGCGCTCTGCTGGAACGTGCTGTTTTCATGGCGACAGACGTTGCCATTGTGCTGCCCTACGATCCCGTGCGCGACCGGGTGCTTCTGGTCGAGCAATTTCGCATGGGCCCCTTTGCCCGAGGCGATATTCACCCGTGGTCGTTAGAGCCAATCGCAGGCCGGATTGACAGTATCGAAACCGCCGAGGCCACCGCGCGCCGCGAAGCGATGGAAGAGGCAGGGCTGAGCTTGGGCGCGTTGCATCTGGTCTCCAACAGCTATCCAAGCCCCGGTGCCACGACCGAGCATTTCAGCACCTTCATCGGCATTGCGGATTTACCCGATGACGTGACGGGTGTGGGCGGGTTGCAAAGTGAGGACGAGGATATCCGCTCGACCTTGGTATCGTTTGATGCGCTGATGGGCATGGCGACATCGGATGCGCTTTCAAACGGGCCGCTGGTGATGGCGGTCTGGTGGTTGGCCGCGCACCGCGAGAGCTTGCGCGCTTGAGGTCGTCTCGCAGGGTCGCTACACCTTTGGAAACAAGCGAAAGGGCAGGGCGCATGACACTCCACAAAGATCTGGCTTCGGCGATTGGCAATACGCCTTTGATCCGCCTGAAAAAGGTGAGCGAAGAGACCGGTTGCGACATCTATGGCAAGGCCGAGTTCATGAACCCCGGCCAATCGGTCAAGGACCGTGCTGCGCTGTTCATCATCAAGGATGCCATCGCCCGTGGCGCGTTAAAGCCTGGCGGCACGATTGTCGAAGGCACGGCCGGCAACACCGGGATTGGACTGGCGCTGGTCGGTGCGTCCATGGGCTTCAAATCGGTGATTGTCATCCCCGAGACGCAAAGCCAGGAAAAGAAGGACATGCTTGTTCTGGCCGGGGCTGAATTGGTTCAGGTGCCTGCAGCACCCTATAAAAATCCAAATAATTATGTGCGATATTCCCAAAGATTAGCTGAAAAGCTTGCACAAACCGAACCTAGTGGGGCGATCTGGGCCAATCAGTTTGATAACGTGGCCAACCGTCAGGCGCATATCGAAACCACAGCTCCCGAGATTTGGGAGCAGACCGGCGGCAAGGTCGATGGGTTTATCTGCGCGGCAGGATCCGGTGGGACAGTTGCAGGCGTGGGCACGGTTTTGCAGCCTAAAGGTGTCAAGGTCGGTCTGGCCGATCCGGATGGTGCGGCGCTGCATTCGTTCTACACCGAAGGCGTTTTGAAATCCGAAGGTGGCTCGATTAGCGAAGGGATCGGGCAAGGCCGTATCACCAAGAACCTTGAAGGTTTCACGCCCGATATGTCGTTCAACATCCCAGACAGTGAAGCGTTGCCGATCATCTTTGATCTGTTGCGTGACGAAGGGCTGGTGATGGGCGGCTCGACCGGGGTGAATATCGCAGGGGCCGTGCGCATGGCGCGTGAAATGGGCCCGGGGCATACGATTGTGACGATCCTGTGCGATTATGGTACGCGCTATCAGTCCAAGATCTTCAACCCGGAGTTTTTGCAGTCCAAGGGCTTGCCTGTCCCCGATTGGATGACAGCCGCACCGGCAGATATCCCGGCGGTTTTTGAAGACGTATGACTGCGCTGCGCTTCCTTCTGACGTTGGTTTTTCTGACGCTCGCGCCGCTGGCGTGGGCGCAGGGGATCACAGCCGAGCAGTATCGTGACTGGAGCGCGACGGCCCAGCGGGCCGAAGACGCGATTGCGGCCGGGCGCGCATCAAACGCAGCGCTTGAGCAGTTGCGCGGCGATCTGGTCGATTGGCGGGAAGATTTTTCGGACGCGCAAGGGATCAATGCGGCGCAAATCAGGACGCTTCAGTCGCGCATCGCTTCATTAGGCGCGCCGCCGCCGGACGGAGAGGCTGAGCCTGATGAAATCGCGGATCGTCGGCTCGAGTTGAACGCCCAGTTGAACGCGTTGCGTGCGCCGCAGGTCCAGGCCGAAGAGGCGTTCAGCCAAGCCGCCAGTCTGATCTCTGAGATTGATCGCATCATTCGCGAACGACAGGCTGATGCGCTGATGGAGTTGGGGCCAAGCCCGTTGAACCCAGCCAATTGGGGTACAGCCTTTGGGGCGTTAGGCGCGTCTTTCCGCGAGGTGCTCAGTGAGGTAGGCGCGTCATACGGCACGTCTGTGCAAAAGCGCGAATTGCGCGAGAACCTTCCGTCGATCGGACTTTATTTTGTCTTGGCGCTGGTGGCGTTTTTCCGGGGGCGCACCTGGCTGGACAGGCTGCAGCTTTGGCTGGATCGCAGGCGCAGCCCGGCGCGTCAGCGGTTGACGCATTACGCAATCTCGCTTGGCCAGGCATTGATCCCGTTTTTTGGGTTGGTCCTGCTGGTCGAAGCGTTGTTCGACACCGGTCTGATCGGCTTGCGCGGCAATGTGATCTTGGGCGTCGTTCCAGGGGCGGGTGCTGGATTTCTGGCAGCGCGCTGCCTGGGCCGATTGACCTTCCCGCGCCGCAAAGCCGTCGAAGGGTTGCTGAATGTGCCGCTGAAAATGCGCGGCACGGGTCGGTTCTATGCCCAGCTTGCGGGCTTTATTTTTGCAATCCAAGTGGTGATTTTCGCGGTTGCGGGTTTTGACAACTGGAGCGACGCCACCCGCAATATCGTGGCATTTCCCTTTTTGTTGGCGCTTGGCTTTGTTCTGATCCGTCTGGGCCGTTTGATTCGAAAGGCGGCTGAGGTTTCCCATGACAGCACCGAAGAGGCGCCGCCAGCATATCGGTTGCGGCTGCTGAACCTGCTAGGGCGCGGGGTTGTCATCGTCGGTATTCTGGGCCCGGTTCTGGGCGCGATCGGCTATACCGAAGCCGCACGATACCTGATCTACCCATCGGTTCTGACCTTGGGCTTGCTGACCCTTATCATTGTCGTGCAAGACGCGCTTAGCCAGCTTTTTGCAGTGCTCACGCGGCGGCGCGAGGTTCCGACGGATTCGTTGGTGCCAGTCCTGATTGGACTTGTGGTCACCCTTGCAGCGCTGCCGTTTCTCGCGCTGATCTGGGGCGCACGCGTCGCCGATCTGACCGAACTCTGGACCCAGTTTCAAAACGGGATCAGCATCGGCGAGACGCGCATCTCGCCCAGTAACTTCCTGGCATTTGCCCTGATCTTTGCGGTCGGTTATGGGGCAACGCGGCTGATACAGGGCACGCTGCGCAATTCGGTGCTGCCCAAGACAAAGATGGATGTGGGCGGACAAAACGCCATTGTGTCGGGGTTGGGCTATGTGGGGATTTTCCTGGCTGCCCTGATCGCCATCACCGCGGCGGGCATTGATCTGTCCTCGCTTGCGATTGTGGCAGGTGCGCTGTCGGTGGGTATCGGCTTTGGTTTGCAAAATATCGTCTCGAACTTCGTGTCGGGCATCATCTTGCTGATCGAGCGTCCGATCTCGGAAGGCGATTGGATTGAGGTCGGAGGCCAGATGGGCATCGTGCGCGATATCTCGGTCCGCTCCACCCGGATCGAGACGTTTGACCGAACGGATGTGATCGTTCCAAACGCCGATCTGGTGTCGGGCATGGTCACAAACTGGACCCATGGCAATTCGGTGGGTCGCGTGATCGTGCCGGTGGGTGTGGCGTATGGCACCGACACGAAATGGGTGGCCGGTATCCTGATGGAGATTGCCAAGGCGCACCCGATGGTGCTGGCCAATCCAGCACCTGCGGTGATTTTTCAAGGCTTCGGTGCAGACAGCCTTGATTTCGAGATCCGCGCGATCCTGCGGGATGTGAACTGGGTGTTGAGCGTGAAATCCGATCTCAATCACGCGATTGCGGAACGCTTCACTGCGGAAGGCATCGAAATTCCCTTTGCACAGCGCGATCTTTGGCTGCGTAATCCCGAAACCTTGCGCGAAGGGGGGGCCAAAGATGACTAAGCTTTTGTTCCGACAGGATCCCTACCTGCGGGACGCCTCTGCGACGGTGACAGCTGTGACCGATGAAGGCGGGATCGTGCTGGATCGCACGGTGTTCTATCCCACAGGCGGAGGCCAGCCCGGCGATAGCGGGCGGCTGACATGGTCGGGCGGTGCGCTTGAAATTGCGACAACGGTCAAAGGGGAAGCCGAGGCCGTGATCCTTGTTCCAGCCGAACCAGTACCGATGCCAAGCGTCGGCGTTGAGGTGATGCAAACCCTCGACTGGGATCGCAGACATCGGCACATGCGCATGCATACCGCGTTGCATCTGTTGTCGGTTGTGATCCCGCTGCCTGTCACCGGCGGCGCAATCGGCGCCGAAAAGGGGCGGCTTGATTTTCTGATGCCAGAGCCGCCTGAAGATCGCGATGCGGTTGAGGACGCGCTGAATGCGCTGATTGCACGCGATCTGAGGGTCACCGAAGGGTCAATCACCGACGCCGAACTTGCTGCCAATCCGCAGCTGGTCAAAACCATGTCCGTGAAGCCTCCAATGGGGGCCGGACAGGTTCGGCTGATCGGGATCGGCGAAGGCGTAGATCAGGTTGATCTGCAACCTTGCGGCGGCACGCATGTCGCCTCAACCTCCGAGATCGGGACAATCCGGTTGGGCAAGATCGAAAACAAGGGCAAGCAGAACCGCAGGGTAAACCTGCTTTTCGGCACGGGATGAGCTACCGGCTGGCCATCACCGCGAACGGCTTGCTCTTTGCGGGGCTTTTCGTCGTGCTGTGTTTTGCACCGACAGTTTATCTGACGGGCTACGGCGTGCCCGTCAACGACAGCGCGACCTTCATCACGCGCCGGGCCGCGCCGATGTTTTTGGGCCTGGCCTTCATGATGTGGGCGATCCGCAATCAAACGCCGTCGCCTGCGCGGCGTGCGATCACCGATGGGACAGCGCTTTTGTTGCTTGGGATCGCGGCAACGGGGCTCTATGCGCTTGCGACCGGGGCGGTCGGCCCGAAAATCCTTGTGGGCGTTGCGGTCGAACTTCCCTTTGCGGCGGCTCTTTTGGCATCGCGCAACACCGGGCCCTAGTTTCCACTTGCGCACGGCGCCCGGGCGATTGTATGCACCCCCTCACGGAGCGGTGGCCGAGTGGTCGAAGGCGCACGCCTGGAAAGTGTGTAGGCGGGAAACCGTCTCCAGGGTTCGAATCCCTGTCGCTCCGCCATATCCCTCATTTCTTGTTGAAACAGCAGCTCTTTCGTCGATTGCGGCCCGCCCGTTGCGGCACTAGTCTTGGCTCATGACATCGTTTTGGCCCCAAATCCGAACCGTGGGTGTGACCGGAATGCTGGTCAGCTTTGCCGATGCGTTAAGTGAGCCGTCCAACCGGGCCGCTTTGGCGTTTCGGGCCCGGATCGAACGGGAAAGCTGGGACGGTGTGATCGAAACATCCTCGACCTTGGCATCTGCTTTCATACGGTTTGATCCCCTGGTTTTGTCTCATGCTGTGTTGCGTACCCGGCTTGAAGGCTTGTTGGCGCAAGAAGACTGGTTCCAAGCCGCGCCACCAGAGGGGCGCCGCTTCTGGCGCATCCCGGCGGTTTTTGGCGGCGATCTGGCACCCCAGCTTAATGAAGCCGCACAGGCCGCTGGCATGTCCGCACAAGACGCGATCGCGTCGTTAAGTGGCGCGCGGGTGCGGGTTATCACGCTGGGCTTTGCCGCAGGCCAGCCCTATCTGGGCGAGCTGCCAGAGGCGTGGAACCTGCCGCGCCAAACAGCGCTGACATCGCAGGTGCCCGAAGGGGCTTTGGTTGTTGCGATCCGTCAATTTGTGCTCTTTGCCACGACAGCGCCGACCGGCTGGCGCCATGTGGCCCAAACTGCGTTTCGCAGCTTTCGGCCTGACGATGCCGAACCTTTTGCATTACGCGCGGGCGATGAGGTGCAGTTTGAGCCGGTCACCCGCGAGGCCTTTGAAGCGATCCGCGCCCGCGACAGCTCTGGCAATGGTGGCGCAGTCAGGGAACGGATCGCATGACCTCGCTTGCGGTGCACAGTATAGGCCCTTCGGTCACCATCCAGGACCGGGGGCGCGTGGGTTTCGTGGCCTCAGGCTTGTCCCAAGGCGGCGCCGTGGACATGCGCGCCTTGGCCGAAGGGGCTGCGCTGTTGGGGCAAAGCGCGGATCTGGCCGTACTTGAGATGGCGGGCTTTGGCGGCACCTTCGTCGCCGACGATGACATCCGCATCGCGCTGACTGGCGCGGTGATGCAGGCGAGCCTTGACGGCGCGCCATTGCACTGGAACGCAAGCCACGCGGTGCCCCGCGGGGCCGAGCTGCGCATCGGGTCTGCAGCGTCGGGCGGCTATGGATACCTTCACGTCGGTGGCGGGATCGATGCGCCTTTGGTGATGGGTGCGCGTTCGGCACATCTGAATTCACAGATTGGCGCACGGTTGCTTGACGGCGCTGTGCTGCCCATCGGTGCCGATCCGGGAACGGCCGTTAATCAGCGGCTTGAAGGCGCTGTGCGGGACGTGGGCGGCGCGATCCGGCTTGTCCGTTCGTTCCAGACCAATCTGTTCGCCCCCGACGAGCTGCACCGATTTGAACAGACTGTCTTTCATCGCGACATGCGCGGCAACCGGATGGGCGTGCGTTTGATCCCGGATGGTGCAGGGTTTCAGGCCGAGGGGGGGCTGACCGTCTTGTCCGAGGTTATCATGACCGGCGATATCCAAATGACAGGTGACGGCGCGCCTTTCGTGCTATTGTCGGAGGCGCAGACGACGGGCGGGTATCCGCGGATCGGGACGGTATTGCCATGTGATTTGCCCAAGCTGATCCAGGCGCGCCCAGACGTTGCACTGCGTTTTACCTTTATCGACATCGATGCTGCCGTTGCTGCCGAACGTGCGGATCGCGCAGCTATGGCCGCGCTTGGCACGCAGATCAGCCCCATGTTGCGCGATCCGGGTGACGTTTCGGATTTGCTGTCGTATCAACTTATCAGCGGTGTCGCGCGTGGCGACGAGGAGCTTTAGATGAGCAGGAAAGTCGATCTGAATGCGGATATGGGCGAAGGGTTTGGCCCTTGGCCGATGGGCCGCGATGCCGAGCTGCTCGAAATTATCAGCTCTGCAAATATCGCCTGCGGGTTTCATGCAGGCGATCCCGATGTGATGGCGCAGACCATGGCGTTGGCTGTGAAAAACAAAGTCGGGATTGGGGCGCATCCCGGCTTCCCTGATCTGCAGGGCTTTGGTCGGCGCAATATGGATCTCAGCCATGACACCCTGCGCCATCTGGTTGCCTATCAGCTTGGTGCCGCGCAAGCCATGGCTGTCGCGGCAGGGGGAAACGTGCGCCACCTCAAGCTTCACGGTGCGCTGGCCAACATGTGCGCGGTCGACGTCGCGATGGCGCGGGCTTGCTATGAGGGGGCGCTGGCCGTTGCCCCCGAGATCATCGTGATGGTGCTGGCAGGTACGCAGCAGCAGCAAGCCGTGCAAGACATCGGCTGCCTTTGGGCGGCCGAGATTTTCGCAGATCGCGCCTATAATGACGATGCTACGCTGGTGAACCGCAAGCTGGAAGGCGCTGTGATCCACGACGCGACCGTCGCTGGGCCACGCATCGCGCAGATGGTGCGCGAAGGGGCGATCATTTCTGAAAGCGGCAAGCGGATCGCGACGCCGATTGACACGATCTGCTTGCATGGCGATACCGCCGGGGCTGTGGATATCGCCAAATCCGTACGCGCAGCCTTGCAAAGTGACGGGATCACCATCGCTCCTTTCGAAGGGCGGCGCTAAGCCTCGGAAATCCCGCGCAGCCAATCCCACGCGGCCTCTTCACGCGCCTCGGGGAAAACCTCGATCTCGATATCCGTGACGGCACGGGCGATGCCAAGCATCGGGTTGATCCAGCGCTCATCGGTGACCACTGCGTAGCGGCGTAGGTGCCTGGCGGCGCCCATCTTCATTTGCAGGAAGTCCTTTTGTACCAGCACTTGCGGATCAAACCCGCCAAAATGCTTGATCCGGGCAAAGGCGTCGAATGTCTCGCCTGCCTCGATCTTCATGCGAAAGACGGCGGCGACGGTTTCGGCTTGCGGCTCAGTCATATAGCCATCCAGTTCAAACGCCAGAACACCGTCGATCTGACTTTCGATCATGTGCAAGCCCTGACCCTTGCTCTTTTCAGGCGTGCTGAGATCCTGGGCAAAAGCGCGCGCGGCCTCGCGGTCGTCCGGGTCAAAGCATTCCATCTTTGTCATTGGCAGGATCGGATCCATGATCCGTTCGGCTGTGCGGATCCACTGCTTGTCGGTCAGGATCGCGATGCGGGGAAAGCGGTGCAACTGGGGCAGGGCGCCTGCCTCATGGGTGAGATCCTCGAGGATCGCGCGGCCCGTCATGTCAGCAAAGCCGGTCAGATCGATGAGCATACCGATCTTCTTGGCATCGGCGATTTCGGGCCAAAGCTGTGTGTAGAAACTGCGGACTTCGTCCTCTGTAATAGTGCCGCGGGCGGTGACTTCCAAAAGGTCGGTAGAGATACGATCAAACGTCAGCATAGGCGTCCTCCTTTCGCTGTATACGGAGTAACGCTCAAGACATGTGCAGCCGGGCAGGCGGCTTCAAGACGGCGATGTCGGATTATGTGGGGTCACACATATAGGCGGCATTGCCGGTCAGCGCGGCGTAGTCATCCAGTACGATCGAGACCGGGAAATTTCCCATGAAACCGGCAAAACGGCCCTTGTCACGGAAAGCCTCTGTAAAGCCGTACTGGCCCAGATGCGGCAGCATCGCGCGCGCGACACCGCCAACCAGGAAGACCCCTCCAAAGGGCAGATGGACCAGCGACAGGTTGCCCGCCACAGTGCCTAAAATGCGAATGAAAACCCGCAACGCCTCTTGCGCGCGCGGGTCCGTCGCCGCGCCGTCCATGATGTCTTTCGCCGACTTTTCCGAGCTTTGTCCGGCCTCATGGGCCAGCCAGTGATAGACCCGTTCCAACCCGCGGCCTGACAGGACGTCTTCGATGGCCGGAAACCCGTGGGCGGTCTCCACGAACTGACACAAGCGCAGCTCTTCTTCGGTGCGGATCGGCAGGTTTGCGTGACCACATTCCGACGGCGCCACGTGGCGACCATGGCGCGTGATATGGATCGGGGCCGCGTTAAAGCCTGTGCCCAACCCAATCACCAATTGGCTGGCATCCGGCTTGGCAGCGATACCCGTCGTCACCTCTGCTACGCTTTTGGGATCAAGCGCATCAATCGCGTGGCCTTGGGCCTGCAGATCGTTCAAAAGAGCAGCTTCCGGCGCGCCTGTTGCATCGCGCAACAGATCACCATCCATCGTCCAGTCAAGGTTGGTCAGCGCGCCGACCCCGTCGCGCACAGGGCCTGCAACGCAGACACAGACGGCATCGGGCGTGGTGTCCTGCGTTGCCAGATAGGCACGCAGCACAGTTGCAATCCCCGGGTGATCGGCGTTCCGAAACCGCTGGATTGATGCGGTTTGCACAACCGCCTCATGGGCCATCGCCACCCGCGTGTTGGTGCCGCCGATATCTGCAACGAGGATGCGTTTGGCCATTGTGTGTGCCTTATCTTGATAGCGCTAACTTCAACGCCTCATAAGACGCTTTCGGGGTGCGCTGCAAGCTGTCGAAATCAACATGAACAAGGCCAAAGCGCTTTTCATAGCCCAAAGCCCATTCGTAATTGTCCAGAAGCGACCAAATAAAGTAGCCCTTTAGCGGAACGCCTTCGGCCATTGCCCGCCAGGCTTGCGCGATGTGGGCGTCCAGATAGGCGATCCGGTCCTGGTCATCCAGCGGCACCGCGCTCGCCATGCCATTCTCGGTCACGTAAAGTGGCAGATCTCCGGTGTAGTCTGCCGCAGTGCGGGTCAGGAAGTGATGCAGGCCGTCTGGATAAATCTCCCAACCCATCTGGGTTTTCGGCAAGGGGCCGTCGACTTCCTCATGCGCGGGCCAGGGACCATCGGTCGGCCCGATCAATTTGCGGGTGTAGTAATTGAGGCCAACCCAATCTACAGGCGTCGCGATGGTGTTGAAATCGTCTTGCCAACCATTGGGCAGATGCGGCTCAAGGCCTGCCAGCACACGGTCGGGGTATGCCTTGTGAAACATGCCCCCAAGGAAGAAGCGGTTATAGATTGCGTCGTAATCCAGCGCAGCTTCGCGTGCGGCGTCGGTGCTATCCACCGGATCCGCCCATTCGAAATTGCAGACCGCGCCAAGATTTCCCATCCCCAACCCGCGCATCCGCTGGATCGCTGTGCCATGGGCCAGCAAAACATGGTGCATAGCGCGCGCAGCGGCGCGGATATCGCGCATGCCCGGTGCGTGATGGCCGTAAAAATGGCTAAGCCAGGCGACACACCAAGGCTCATTGATCGGCGCAACAGAATGCATGCGGTCCCCGATGCGGCGCATGATAACTTCGGTGAAATCCCCGAACCAGCCCGCGATATCGCGATTGCGCCAACCGCCCAGATCGGCCAGCGCTTGCGGCAGCTCCCAATGATAAAGCGTCGCACAGGGTTTGAGGCCGCGCGCCAGCATCGCGTCGGTCAGCCGGTCGTAGGAATCAAGGCCTTCGGGGTTGGGCGTTCCGCGCCCTTCGGGCAGCACGCGCGCCCAGCTGGTAGAGAAGCGGTAAGCGTCAAAGCCTGCCGCCTGCATCAGGTCCAGATCGTCCTCGAACCGGTGATAGTGATCGCAAGCGCGCGCTCCGTCTTCAAAGCGCACCACATTGCCGGGGGTGGCGGCAAAGCTGTCCCAATGGGTCGGGCCCGCATTGCCAAAGCCGTGGCCTTCGATCTGGTAGGACGATGTCGCCGCTCCCCAAAGAAAGCCCTCAGGAAAGTCAGAGCGCTTGAAATCCATCTTTAGTCTTTCGCGGAAATGGGGGCCGGCCCGGTCGAACCGCCCACGACCAACTGTGCTTCAAGCAGCCGGTTGGGCGGCGGCAGATGCGGATGTGCAATCCGCTCAAGCAGGATTTGCGCCGCCTGCCGGCCTGCTTCGCGAACCGATGAACAGGTCGCCGTAAAGATCGGCGCGTCCTGACCGTTTTTGAAATAGCTCAACTCATCATCATGGGTGATGACCGAAACGTCGCGCCCCATTTTCAAGCCACGTTCTTCGATGGCGCGGCGCACCCCGATCACAGTTATCATCGACGAGACAAGGAACGCGGTCGGCGCGTCGTCACGCGCCAGCAGCAAGCGCGCGGTGTCATACCCATAGCGTTCGGTCATTTCCTCGCTATGCATGAACTCTGGCCTCAGCGGCACACCGCGTGCTTGCAATGCGTCGTGATATCCCGCGCGGCGGCGGCTGGCAAAATCCAGCTCCTCCAGACCGTTCATCAGCGCGATGCGGCGATGTCCCAGATCCAAGAGGAAGTCGGTGGCACGTTGAAACGCGTTCCGGTTGTTTACGTCAAGCCAAGCATAGGGCAGGGTGACAGCACTGGCGCGGCCATGTACCACGAACGGCACACCCAAGTCATCCAGCATCGCTATCCGTGGATCGTCGCTTTTGGGGCCATGCACAATTAGCCCGTCGACCGCACCCTTGCCGCGCAGATCGCGGTAAGTCTTTTCTTCCTGACCATCCTCGACCAGTGACAGAACCATGTCATAGCCGTTGCGTGAATAGGTCTCGCCTGCGCCTGCGATGAAATCGCCGAAAACGGGGTTCACCATCTCGTGTTGCTTTGACATCGGGATCACATGGCCGATGGCCATCGCGCGGCCCGTGGCCAGACCCTTGGCGCGGGTGTTGGGGCGATAGTTATGCTGCTCTGCAGCTTGAACGACGCGGGCACGGGTCGCCTCATTGACCTCTGGATAGCCGTTCAAAGCCCGGCTGACAGTGGTTTGGGACAGCCCGAGATTCTGTGCCAATTCCCTGAGATTCATAGCCTTCTTCGTTTCAAAGCGCTTTCAATTCTGCGGAACGGTAGCGATCACAGCAGGATCGGTCAAAGACAAAGCCACGCGTGAAGATTTCTTCGCACTTGCAGCAAAATCAGAATAAACCCGCGTGTTCCGCGATGATGAATTGACAGGTTTGCTGTTTACGGTTTTCTTACCGCCACCCAAAGCGCTTTGGAAATGATTCCGGGCGCACGGATGCTGGTAAGCGCTGCAAATGGCGCGACTTGGGAGGATAATCTATGAAGACGTATCTGTTGGCCGGTGTGGCCGCAGCCGCTTTGACGGCTGGAACCGCGCAAGGCGCAGGCCACCTGCCTTTCGCGCCGGGCGAGGGCGGTTTCAACTGGGACAGCTTCACGGCATTTGCGGATGCCAATGACTTTTCGGGCGAAGAGATCACAGTCACAGGCCCTTGGACGGGCGCGGACGCAGAGCTGGTGAACTCGGTCATGGCCTATTTCTCGGAAGCGACCGGGGCGACGGTGAACTACTCGGGCTCTGACAGCTTCGAGCAGGACATCATGATTTCTGCGCAAGCAGGCTCTGCCCCAAACGTCGCTGTGTTCCCGCAGCCGGGTCTTGCCTCTGACATGGCCGGTCGGGGGTTCCTGTCGGCACTGGGCGAGGACACTGCTGCGTGGGTCCGCGACAACTATGCGGCAGGTCAATCCTGGGTTGATCTGGGCACCTATGCCAACGCAGACGGAAATGACGAGCTTTTCGGCTTTTTCTACAAGGTCGATGTGAAATCGCTGGTCTGGTACATCCCCGAAGCCTTTGACGAGGCGGGCTATGACATCCCTGAAACGATGGAAGAGCTGAAAGAACTGACAGACCTGATCGTCGAAGACGGCGGCACCCCGTGGTGCATCGGCCTGGGATCCGGCGCGGCAACCGGCTGGCCCGCAACCGACTGGGTCGAGGATATGATGCTGCGCACCCAGGAACCCGCCGTCTATGACCAATGGGTCGCCAATGAGCTGCCCTTCAACGACCCAGCTGTTGTCGCAGCCATCGAAGAGTTTGGCTATTTCGCGCTGAACGACGCCTATGTTGACGGCGGCGCGCAGGCGGTGGCCAATACCGACTTCCGCGAAAGCCCCACGGGTCTCTTTGATATTCCGCCCAAGTGCTACATGCATCGTCAGGCTAGCTTCATTCCAACCTTCTTCCCCGAAGGCACCGAAGTGGGCGAGGACGTCGATTTTTTCTACTTCCCTGCTTACGCTGAAAAAGACCTCGGCAAGCCGGTTCTGGGTGCAGGCACGCTCTTTGCGATCACCAATGACAGCCCCGCCGCCCGTGGCCTGATGGAGTTCATCAAGACCCCCATCGCCCACGAAGTCTGGATGGCGCAGTCGGGCTTCCTGACACCGCATACCGGCGTGAACACCGATATGTATGCCAATGACACGCTCAAAGCACTGGGCGACGTCCTTCTGGGGGCCACGACCTTCCGCTTTGACGCCTCCGACCTGATGCCAGGTGAGATCGGCGCAGGTGCGTTCTGGACAGGCATGGTGGATTACACCACCGGTGCCGACGCGTCCGAAGTGGCCGCAGGCATTCAGGAACGCTGGAACGCCATCCAGTAAAGCGATAGCCCAAGCCGCAATTTCGCGGCTTGAGACCAAGGCCTCGTGCAGCACCACTCACCTGCACGAGGCCAATACCCAGAAAAAACGCTGGCCAAACAGCCTTTAGGGGGGAGCCATCATGTCACCACTTATCCAAGGTGTTTTGACGATCATTATTGGCGTCGGCGGCTGTATCGGCTATTTCTTCGCGTCAAACCTGATCCTCGACAAAGTGATCTTCCCGCCGAAAGGTGCCAATCCGGGTCGCAATATCAACCGCGCCAACATGGTGCGCCCGTGGCTTTTTCTACTGCCTGCGATCCTCGCGCTGGGGCTGTATCTGGTCTACCCGGTGATCGGCTCTTTCTGGCGCTCGCTCTTCAATCGCGCAGGCGATGAATTCATCGGCCTTGGCAACTACATCACGATGTTCGGCGATGACCAGTTCCGCGTGTCGCTGTTCAACAATTTCCTGTGGGTGCTTGTGGTGCCTGCCGCTGCCACGTTCTTTGGCCTGCTGGTCGCGCAACTGACGGACCGGATGAAATGGGGCAATATCGCCAAGTCGCTGATCTTTATGCCGATGGCGATCTCGTTTGTCGGCGCGTCGCTGATCTGGAAGTTTGTCTACGCCAACAATCCCGATATCGGCATGATTAACGCGGTACGCGATGTCTTCGGGCTCGACCCAGTGGACGTCTTGCAACTGCCGTTCTGGAACAATTTCTTCCTGATGGTCATTCTGATCTGGATCCAGACCGGCTTTGCCATGGTGATCCTGTCGGCCGCCCTGCGCGGCATCCCGGAAGAAACAGTCGAGGCCGCAATCATCGACGGGGCCAACCCGTTCCAGATTTTCTTCAAGATCAAGGTGCCTCAGATCATGGGTACCATCGTGGTGGTCTGGACCACGATCACCATTCTGGTCCTGAAGGTCTTCGACATCGTCTACACGATGACCGGGGGCAATTTCGGCACTGAAATCCTGCCCAGCTACATGATGTCTTACATGTTCCGCGATGACGGGCGCGCTACGGCTGTGGCCTTTGTCATCATGTTGATCGTGCTGCCTGTGATGATCTGGAACATCGCGCAAGCACGCAAAGAAATGCGCTGAGGAGGGGACCCATGGATAACATTGCCGGAACCAAAACGAGCCTCTCATGGGTGATGAACATCACCGTCGTTGTGCTGGTCCTTCTGTGGCTGATCCCGACGATTGGCCTTCTGGTCTCGTCCTTCCGCGACCGCGACCAGATCAGCGCCAGCGGTTGGTGGCTCTCACCCTTCCCGGTGGAGCAGAACTTCTCAACCCGCGCTTCCGGCGATGATGCTGTGGCGCAGGCCGATGGTTTTGTGATCGAAGGCAATATCTACGATGATCCTTTGATCTCGGCCGCGTTTGGCGGTGAAACGCCCCTGATTTCTGCGTTTGGTGGCACCCGCGCCGCCCCCACAGCGTTTGAACCGGGCGAGGTGGGTGAGCTCAGCCGCGACCGGACTTTGAGTGTTCTGGAAGATGGCAGCTACACATTCACGTCGCCCGAAGAGTTCAGTCGCGATCCGCGCATCTATTTCGCAGCAGAAACCCCACCGGATTTTAGCTTGGACAACTACAACTCCGTGCTGACCTCCGACAATATGGACGTGGCCTTCATCAACACGCTGACGGTGACGATCCCGGCAACCGTCATCCCAATCCTGATCGCGGCCTTTGCAGCTTATGCGCTGGCATGGATGGACTTTCCGGGCAGGGGGCTTTTGATCGCGGCGGTCGTAGGCCTCTTGGTCGTCCCGCTGCAATTGGCCCTCGTGCCGCTCTTGAACCTCCACAACCAAGTGGGCATCGGGCAAAGCTTCGTCGGCATCTGGCTCGCTCATACAGGCTTCGGGCTTCCGCTCGCGATCTATCTCTTGCGCAACTACATGGTCGGCCTGCCGCGCGACAT
>CAKZXZ010000078.1 GCA_937883775.1 uncultured Paracoccaceae bacterium | reverse complement strand
GGATTGCCTTTCCGGATCATGCCTTCTTCGGCGGTTTCATCGTCGAACAGACGGGCAAAAAATGGCGGCGCGTAGTCAATGAACGTCTCGACCATGATAAGCTGATCTGGCGCGGGTGAAGGCGGGATCATCGATTTCATGGCGTTCAGACTGGCTGCGTTATGCTTGCGGAAGTTCGCGCTTCCGCTCCCTCGCGTGCATGACCAACCTGTTGGACCCAGGATAAAATTGTCCGGATTGTCAGTGTCACGCGAAAAAACTGTCACACGCAGGCGGGCGTTGTGCGACGAGTTATTCAAGAACTGCATCATCGTGTACATCGTATCAAGATGCTCTGGAAAAATACCACCCGGTTCGCGCGAGATAGCGTCGGCTATTGTGTAGGTTGCTTTGATGTTCGTGCCTTGTGTTCGATAGGCGTCGAAATAGGTGAACGTGCTCAGGTAAAACCACAGCAACAGCGGAAAAATCAGGACGGTTTCCACAGACATGCTGCCAGACGTGTCAGATCCGAATTGCAGTGCGCGCAAGCGAAGAGATTTCAACATCACAAAGGCTCCACAACATACATCGTCGAGACCACAAGCGCGATGCCGCCGCCATCTTGCTGGGGGACCATGGATCCAAGACCCATCATCGACAGCCGGGTTTGCGAGTCTTCGGTCTGCTGGTGGAAGAACCTCGAGAACTTGTAGTTTGGGATGACCGGATCAACCAAGGCGCAGACGCGCAGCAGCATCAAATTGTTCTGGACATTGGACGACATCACCGATGGCGTCGCACCAGGATCGCCGCGATCCACGCAAGGCGCTGTCGCAGGCGGGAATGTCGGATCCAAAGGGTCGATACGGGTCATCTCGATGCGCAGATTTTGCTCGCAATTGTCGAACATTCCGCCCACGTTGCAAATCTCACGCTTCAACTGCTCTTCAGTCGGCTGCCATGCCGCATTCAGCCGGATTTCCCGGCGTACAAGATCCACGCCGCGCTCCAGCATCGCATTGCGCGTCATCAACAGCCCCGATTCAATCGACGAGATGAAGACCCACATATAGAGCGGGAAGAGCAGTACGAACTCAACGGTCGCATTGCCATTCTCGTCCTGATGGAACCGCTGAATGCGGCGCGTGATATTGCGGAAAAAACGCATTACTGGATCAGCTTCAAGTGGTTGATCTTGCTCGCGATCGAGTCAAACGCGTCATCAAGTTCGTTCGAGCCGACATTGAAGGCATTTCCGCTTGCGCCGGCGCATTGCGTCAGAATGTTTTGCGCATGTGTCGGTGCCGAAAAGGCGATGGTGTAGATCAGGACTTGCTGGTCGCGTGCCTTTTCGCAGATTGCCAACAGGTTCGAGTCTGCAAGCGCGTTGCCCGCACCACTGGTGTCATTGGTGAATTCATCTTCCGCCCAGCGGACCCGGTTCTCCCACGTGTTGTAATTGTCGTAGAAGTATTCCGAGATGTATTCGAGGTTGTAGCGCTGCATCAGATCAGGCCAGGACACCTGGACGATATCGGACATGTTATTGGGCACACTCCAACGCTCTTGATTGTTATGGGGCAGATACCACTGCCTTTCGCCAGAGTTTCTCCAGTCAAGATTGACGATGTAGCGATCCCTGTTGGCCGAGTAATAGACATGCGACATGCCTGTCTTGAACTCGTCCTTGAGATCGTACTGACGTGTGTTGTCACCGTCCGTCATAATCACCATGACCTTCATGGTCTCTGGGTCCAGAAACTGCTCAGGACGGGTGTTTACCGATGCATCCACAAGGGGGGCGATATTGCCCTGCGAGGTTGGATCCAAAAGGATCGTACCCCATTTCGTACCAACATCCGTTGCAGTCCAGCCACCGGCTGTCAGGCGGCCGATCTTGGTTTTGAGGACTTCGGGATCAATCTCGTGGACCATGATCTTGTTGCGATCATTCGGGTTGGTCTGGCAATGCGGGCGCAAGATACGCTCTTCATTGTTGTTGCGATCTGTATAGTTGTTCGTGTCGGCATCATAATGCGCGATCCGGCGCACTGTCCCGGTGGGGAAGTTCGTGTACTGAAAATGCTCGGGCTTGAAGCGCACGCAATGTGACGCACTGGTCCCGTCGCTGTATTGCTGTGCGACGCCAAACGCATCGGCCAAGTCTTTACCGGCATTCACCTTACCGTTGTAGGGGATCACCGAAATCGAGGTCGTGCCAGACACGCCTTGATACTCGGGCTTGATGACATCGTCGACAAAGTCCTTACCGGCCGAGTGCAGTTTGCGGATCTTCGACCCACCCATCGAACCGGACACGTCCAGCACCAATGAGATTTCGATATCGGTGATCCGCTCTTCGGCGGCAGATTCCTTGCCGCTCGAGAGGTACTCTACTCCATCATAACCATCGTTCGAAAAGATATCGGCGTCGATGAACATCGTTTGCATGTTGGCCGCAACTTCCACGTCGCACCGACGGAAGTTCAGCCCTTCTTCAACGACGATTCCGCCTGGCTTGATAACATGTGACAGCCCGCGCGTTTCAAAGAAGTCTTTTACGACCTGTGTGGGCTCTTGTTCCTGTTGCATGTCGGCGCAGGCAAGAACGGCACTGTCTGCAGTGTTGCGCAGCAGCGTGTCCTGATTTTCAAACCGCATCACATCGACCGCAAGGCCCGTCGTGACAAGCATCGCCAGCATCAAGAACATGCTGAAGATGGTCAAACTACCGTCTTCCTCTCGTGCAAAGCGCGCGAAGAAAGTTGTATCCAGTGCCCCCGGCTGCTCCAGATTTTTCTGACTAAACCGCATTTTTATCCCTTTCCCAGCGCACAAGGCGCACGGCTCCATAATTGGAGTCTCTCGACAGTCTGTTTGCTTTGGAAAAGGGGCGTGAATAAGGCGAAAACGGTGGAAAATGCGCCTGTTTTAGGCCGTTTTGTGGAGGAAGGCGTTACCGAAAGGTTAACTGTCGATAGAGCCGAAACAATCACGCGTTCGTGTGGTAACGCCTTCGATTCGGTGAATTTTCCGGGCTTTCCTTCTGGATTTAATGCTGCACTGCCGCGACTTTGGTTAATGAAATTGTGACGCTTTCGCGCTTAGGTTTGGGTGCGATGGCGGCGTGAGTCGTGCCGCTAACTGCCAGGGAGGCACCAGATGAACATAAACAAACCTGTGAACGAGCCGAGCTTTCGCCAATCGGTCGATTTGATGTTCAACCGCGCCGTTGCGCTGATGGACTTGCCTCCCGGGCTTGAGGAAAAGATCCGCGTCTGCAATGCGACCTACACGGTGCGCTTTGGCGTGCGGTTGCGCGGGCAGGTGGTGACGCTCACCGGGTACAGATCCGTGCATTCCGAGCATATGGAGCCTGTCAAAGGCGGTATTCGCTTTGCGCCGTCGGTCAATCAGGACGAGGTCGAGGCGCTTGCCGCGCTGATGACCTATAAATGCGCGCTGGTTGAGGCGCCTTTTGGCGGCTCGAAGGGCGGATTGTGCATTGATCCGCGCGACTATGAAGAACATGAGCTTGAGCTGATAACCCGCCGTTTTGCCTATGAATTGGCCAAGCGAGACTTGATCCACCCATCGCAGAACGTGCCAGCCCCCGATATGGGCACCGGCGAGCGTGAGATGGCGTGGATCGCCGATCAATACGCGCGCATGAACACTACAGACATCAACGCGCGCGCCTGTGTCACCGGCAAGCCTTTGAACGCGGGTGGCATCCATGGCCGGGTCGAGGCGACAGGGCGCGGGGTCCAATATGCGTTGCGCGAATTTTTCCGCGACCCGCGCGACATGAAAGAAGCCGGCCTGACCGGGACGCTGGATGGAAAGACGGTTGTGGTGCAAGGTCTGGGCAATGTGGGGTATCACGCCGCCAAATTCCTGCGCGAGGAGGATGGCGCAAAGGTCATCGGCGTGATCGAGCGGGACGGCGCCATTGTCAACGAAGCCGGCATTGATGTGGATGGTCTGCGCGACTGGATTGCCGGGCATGGCGGCGTCGCGGGCTGTCCTTTTGGGACCTATGTGCCCGATGGTGCCAGCGTGCTCGAGCAGGATTGCGACATCCTGATCCCCGCCGCTTTGGAAGGGGTGATTAACCTTGCCAATGCCGCACGGATCAAAGCGCCCTTGATTATCGAAGCGGCGAACGGACCGGTGACTGCAGGTGCCGATCAGATCCTGCGCGAAAAGGGCTGTGTCATCATCCCGGACATGTATGCCAATGCAGGTGGTGTCACAGTGTCATACTTTGAATGGGTCAAGAACCTGAGCCATATCCGTTTTGGCCGGATGCAGCGCCGCCAGGAAGAAGCGCGCCACCAACTTGTGGTCGACGAACTAGAGCGGCTGTCGGATCATCTGGGGGATGCGTGGTCGATGACGCCGGATTTCAAATCGAAATATCTGCGCGGGGCCGATGAGTTGGAGTTGGTCCGCTCGGGGCTGGATGACACGATGCGTATTGCATACCAGTCCATGCGCGATGTCTGGCATGACCGGGAAGATGTGACGGATCTGCGCACAGCGGCGTATTTGGTGTCCATCGACAAGGTTGCGCAAAGCTATCGTGCGAAGGGAATTTGATGCGAAGGTTTTGCGCCGCGCTTCGCGCGTCGCCTCAGGTGGGGGCGCTGCCCCCACACCCCCGCGGTATTTTTTGACAAAAGAAGACCAAGGTCGCTGAGAGACCGCTGCGTGTCGAAAAGGAACCTGCGGACTTGCGGCCTGTCACGGATGTTGCTTGAGTGAGCAAAGCCACATTCAGGGAACGACAACATGCGCTACAACGCGCTTCAGGTGCTTAAAGAGGGGCTTTTTGGCAATCGTGGCTGGAAACCCGTCTGGCGTAATCCCGAGCCGAAATCCGAATATGACATCGTGATTATCGGCGGAGGCGGGCACGGCCTGTCGACCGCTTATTATCTGGCCAAGAACCATGGCTTAAAAAATATCGCCGTGCTCGAGAAGGGATACTTGGGCGGCGGTAATGTGGGGCGCAACACCACGATTGTGCGGGCCAATTATTTTCTGCCGGGCAATTCGGAGTTCTATTCGCATTCGCTGAAGCTTTGGGAGGGGATGGAGCAGGACCTGAACTACAATGCCATGCATTCCCAGCGTGGCTTGATTAATCTCTTTCACTCCGATGGTCAGCGCGATGCCTTCGCGCGGCGTGGCAATGCGATGATCAATCAAGGCGATGACGCGGTGTTGCTGGACCGCGACGGCGTGCGCGCGCATCTGCCTTACCTTGATTTCGACAATGTGCGGTTTCCGATCTATGGCGGTTTGCTGCATCCGCGCGGCGGCACAGCGCGGCATGACGCGGTGGCGTGGGGCTATGCGCGCGGGGCCGATCAGCGCGGCGTGGATCTGATCCAGAATTGCGAAGTCACCGGCATTGATGTTGAGAACGGCAAGGTGCGCGGCGTGCAGACCAGCCGCGGCGCGATCCGCGCCAAGAAGGTCGCGATTGTCGTGGCGGGCCGTTCGGGGCAGGTGGCGGCCATGGCGGGGATGCGGCTGCCGATTGAGAGCCACGTGTTGCAGGCCTTTGTGACCGAGGGCCTGAAGCCCTGCATTGACCATGTGGTCAGCTTCGGCATGGGCCATTTCTACATCAGCCAGTCCGATAAGGGCGGCTTGGTCTTTGGAGGCGATCTGGATTTCTACAGCTCATACGCCAGCCGTGGGAACCTGCCCATGAAAGAGCATGTGATGGAGGCCGCGATGACGCTGATGCCGATGATCGGCAAGGCGCGGGTGCTGCGCAGCTGGGGCGGGATCATGGACATGACGCCCGATGGCTCGCCCATCATCGACAAGACGAATACCGACGGGCTCTATATCGATTGCGGCTGGTGCTATGGCGGCTTCAAGGCTGTGCCCGGCTCGGGCTACAGCTTCGCGCATCTGATTGCGACCGACCAACATCATGAGCCCGCTGCCAAATTCCGCCTCGACCGCTTCCGCACAGGGCGCGGTCTGATGGATGAAGAAGGCACCGGCAGCCAGCACAATCTGCATTAGGGGAGCATGACATGAGACTGACATGCCCGATCTGTGGCGAACGTGATCGCCGCGAGTTTTACTACCAGGGCGAGGCTGTGATGCTGGAGCGCCCGGCACCCGATGCGGGCGACGCGGCATGGGACGCTTATTTGCATTTGCGTGATAATGCGGCTGGCGAGACGCAGGATTTGTGGTGCCATGAGGCGGGCTGCGGTTCGTGGATTAAGGTCACCCGCAATACGGTCACTCACAAAGTTCTCAAAACCGAATTGGTGGCGAAATGAGGGTAGACGGCAAGGGACTGGTGAACCGCGACAAGGCGGTCTCGTTCCGGTTCAACGGCAAAAGCTATAGCGGATTTGAGGGCGACACGCTTGCCTCGGCTCTGCTTGCCAATGACGTGCGTTTGGTCGCGCGGTCGTTCAAGTACCACCGCCCGCGCGGCATCCTAACAGGGGGCTCGGAGGAGCCGAACGCGCTGGTCACTATCGGTTCTGGCGCTGGGCAAGAGCCCAATATGCGCGCCACGGTGCAAGAGATTTTTGACGGGCTAGACGCGCATCCGCAAAACGCCTGGCCTTCGCTTGAACGCGATGCGCTTGGCGTGAACGACCTGCTGTCACCGTTCCTAAGCGCTGGCTTTTACTACAAAACCTTTACGTGGCCCAAGGCGTTTTGGGAAAAGCTCTACGAGCCGATCATCCGCCGCGCGGCAGGTCTGGGCGCGCTGTCGGGCGATCATAACCCAGATCGGTATGAACGGGCGTTTGCCTTCTGCGATGTGCTGGTGATTGGCTCTGGCCCGGCCGGTCTGATGGCCGCGTTGACGGCGGCTGAGGCAGGCGCGGACGTGATCCTTGCGGATGAAGACAGCCGGATGGGTGGGCGTCTGAACGCGGAAACGCATGAGGTGGACGGGCAGGCGGGCCCGGACTGGGCGGCGTCGATGCTTGACCGCCTGGCACAAATGGACAACGTCCGGCTGATGCCGCGTACGACCGTGACGGGTGCCTATGACCAAGGCACCTACGGCGCGCTGGAAAAGGTCGGCCACCACCAGCCCCGCCGCGCCGCGCTTCCGCTGGAATGCTTCTGGCGCATCGTGGCGAAGCAGGCGATCCTGTGTGCAGGCGCGCTTGAACGGCCCATCGCGTTTCCGAACAACGATCGCCCCGGCATCATGACAGCGGGCGCGGTTCGGACGTATCTGAACCGCTACGGCGTGGCGCCCGGCAAATCGGTGACTGTCTTCGGCAACAATGACGACGCGCACCGCACCGCGCGGGATCTGGCAGCAGCGGGCGTGAACGTGGCCGGTGTGATCGACAGCCGCGGCGATGCGCAGGTTGAGGGCGATTTCCCGATCTACACGGGCGGTCAGGTCATCGGCACGGACGGGCGGCTTGGCCTGAACGAGATTACTGTGCGCCACGCGGGCGGGCAGCGCACGATCCGCACAGATTGTCTGGCGATGTCGGGTGGCTGGAACCCGTCCGTGCATCTGACCTGCCATATGAACGGGCGCCCCGTTTGGGAGCCGTCGATCCTCAGCTTTGTGCCGTCAGACGACGCGATCCCGGGCCTGACACCCGCTGGTGCTGCGGCGGGGCATATGTCGACAGCAGCGTGTCTGACCTCTGGCGTTGAAAGTGCGAAGGTCGCCTTGCAAGCGCTTGGTCTCAAGGTAAAAACCACAAATGTTCCGAAAGCCGAAGATGGCACCTATGCCATTGCACCGCTCTGGTATGTCGAAGGCAAAGGCCGCGCGTGGCTCGATTTCCAGAACGATGTGACCACCAAGGACATCAAGCTGGCGGCACAGGAAAACTTCCGCTCCGTCGAGCATATGAAGCGCTACACGACCCAAGGGATGGCCACCGATCAGGGCAAGAACTCGAACCTCAACGCACTGGCTCTTCTGGCCGATGTGACCGGGCGCGGGATTCCTGAGACCGGCACGACAACCTTCCGCCCGCCCTATTCGCCGGTCTCCATTGCTGCGATGGGGCAGGACGCCCAAGGCGACGGCTTCGCGCCGCAACGCTTTATGACATCACACAAGGCCAGCGTCGCACGCGGCGCGCCGATGATTGAGGCGGGCCTGTGGTATCGCCCCAGCTACTTCCCTGCGCAGGGCGAGACGACATGGCGCCAATCCTGCGACCGCGAGGTCAATATGGTCCGCGAAAGCGTCGGAATTTGCGATGTCTCGACCCTAGGCAAGATCGACATCCAAGGCCCGGATGCGGGCGCGTTTCTGGATTTCGTTTATTGCAACATGTTCTCGACGCTGAAGGTCGGGCGCACGCGCTATGGCCTGATGCTGCGCGAGGATGGGCATGTCATGGATGACGGCACCACCGCGCGGCTGGGCGAGGATCATTACGTCATGACCACGACGACGGCCGCGGCAGGGCAGGTCATGCGGCATCTCGAATGGGTGCACCAAGCGCTGCGGCCCGAGTTGGACGTCAGCTTCATCTCGGTGACCGAGCAATGGGCGCAATTCGCGGTCGCTGGACCCAAATCGCGCGATCTGCTGAAAGCGCTGATCGAAGAAGAGATCACGGATGAAAGCTGGCCCTTCATGGCCTGCGGCCCTGCGACGGTTGCGGGCGTGGCCGGTCGGCTTTTCCGCATCTCCTTCTCGGGCGAGCATGCCTATGAGGTCGCCGTGCCTGCGCGCTACGGCGACAGTCTGTTCCGGTTGCTGGTCGCACAAGCCGAAGCGCTGGGCGGTGGAGCTTACGGGATGGAGGCCCTGAACGTCCTGCGGATCGAGAAGGGCTTTATCACCCACGCCGAAATCCACGGGCGCGTCACCGCCTTCGATATCGGGATGGAGCGTATGGTGTCTGCCAAGAAGGACTGCATCGGCAAGGTCATGGCCGCCCGTCCGGGTCTGGTGGGTGACGACCGCGAACAGCTTGTTGGCCTCAAACCTGTGGGCAATATCAAGCAGTTGACGGCTGGCGCGCATCTTTTCGAGGCAGAGGCGGAGGCAATCCGCGTGAACAGCCAAGGCTACACGACCTCTGTCGGTTTCTCGCCCACGCTGGGCAGCTACCTGGGCCTTGGGTTCCTGCGAAATGGCCGTGCGCGGCATGGAGAGACTGTGCGCATGGTCGATCACCTCCGCAAGATCGAAACCCTGTGCGAGGTCTGCGACCCGGTCTTCTTTGATCCAGACGGAGGGCGCGTGCGTGGTTGAGCTGATTGCAAAAACCCCCTGCGATGGGCTGCTGCCGATCAGCCTTGGTGCGGTCACACTGACCGAGGTCGAGACAGGTCCGATTACGTCCATCAGCTCGCTCAAAGGGCAAAAGAAAGCTGTCTCCGACGCCCTGAAAGCCGCCTATGGCACCGCTTTCCCTGCACCAAGCCGGACCACGGCGAAAGATACGGCACGGCTGATCTGGTCAGGGCGCGGGCAAGCGTTGATGCTGGGCGTAGCGCCACAGATCAAGGGTGCCGCGGTGACCGATCAGTCGGACGCCTGGTGCTGCGTGGAACTCGCAGGTGCGGGCGTTGATGACGTCTTGTCCCGCGTCACCCCCATCGATACGCGTGCGATGAAGCGGGGCCATACCGCACGCACGCTTGTCCAGCATGTATCGGTCGTTCTGACCCGCACGGGCAAGGACCGCTTCGAGGTGATGGCGATGCGCTCCATGGCGACAACGCTCCTGCATGATCTGGAGCGCGCCATGTCAGGCGTCGCCGCGCGGGGCTGAGTGCGGCGTTTAGGTATTTAGAGACAAAAGAAGCCAGCGGCCCTCGACTCTTGGCAGGTCGGACGCAATATTCTTGGGATGAGCCTGCCACCCGGTTTCCTTGATGAATTGCGCACCCGCACCTCGCTGAGCCAGGTCGTGGGGCGTAAGGTCATATGGGATCAGCGAAAATCCAATCAGGGCAAGGGCGATATGTGGGCGCCGTGCCCGTTTCATCAGGAAAAGACGGCCTCTTTCCACGTCGATGACCGCAAGGGATTCTATTACTGCTTTGGCTGTCACGCCAAAGGCGATGCGATTTCCTTTGTCCGCGAGACCGAAAATATGGGCTTCATGGAGGCGATCGAATTGCTTGCCTCGGAGGCCGGCATGACCATGCCCGCGCGCGATCCCAAAGCGCAGGAGAAAGCCGACAAGCGCACTGAACTGGCGCAAGTGATGGAGCAGGCGGTGCAGTACTACCGGTTGCAGCTCAAAACCGCCGGGGCGGCTGGCGCGCGCGAGTATCTGGAGGGGCGCGGCCTGTCAGAGGACGCGCAGGCGCGGTTTGACATGGGCTATGCGCCCGATGCGCGGCGAGGGATTTTCCAGCATTTGACCGGCAAGGGCGTATCGCCTGATCTGATCGTCGATGCCGGGCTTTGTGCGCGCCCCGATGATGGTGGCGCCCCTTATGACCGCTTCCGGGGGCGCATCCTGTTTCCGATCCGGGATGCGCGGGGGCGCTGTATTGCGCTGGGTGGCCGCGCAATGGACCCGAACGCGCGCGCGAAATATCTGAATTCACCCGAGACGGAATTGTTCGACAAAGGCCGCAGTCTTTACAACCACGGCCCCGCGCGGGAGGCGGCTGGCAAAGGCGCGCCGCTGATCGTTGCCGAAGGCTATATGGATGTGATCGCGCTTAGCGAGGCCGGGTTTGGCGCGACCGTGGCCCCCCTTGGCACAGCCGTGACCGAAAACCAGCTGCAGATGCTATGGCGCATCGCGCCTGAGCCGATCATTGCGCTGGATGGCGACAAGGCGGGCCTGCGCGCCGCAATGCGGGTCATTGATCTGGCGCTGCCGCTGCTGGAGGCTGGTCAATCCCTGCGCTTTGCGATCATGCCCGAAGGCCAAGACCCTGACGATCTGATCCGCGCCCAAGGGGCCGGGGCCATGCAGGCCCTTCTCGATCAGGCGATCCCCATGGTTCATCTGCTGTGGCAACGTGAAACCGAAGGCAAGATTTTCGATAGCCCCGAGCGCAAAGCCGCGCTCGACAAGACGCTGCGCGGGCAAATCAAAACGATCAAGGATCCGTCGATCCGCCAGCATTACGGCGACGAAATCAAGCGCCTGCGGTGGGAGCTGTTCAATCCCAAGCGCGCGTCACAACATCGCAGCTACACGGGCGGCAAGGGCAAATGGCAGCCGCCACAAACGCCGATGCCGGGTACAAAATCGTCGATCCTTGCCGCCTCTGATGGCGCGATCGAGGATCATTTGTCCGAGGCCGTGATCCTTGCCACGCTTCTCAAAAACCCCGAGATTTTGCCGGAGTTCGAAGATCAGCTTTCTGATCTTGAATGTCTGACACCCGATCATGCGGCGATTCGTGCTGCTATTTTGGCCCATAACGCTGATTTATCCGCCATCGAGGCCGAGCTGGGCACGTCGGCCCTTGAAAAGCTGCTTGGACAGCCCCACGTCGCCATAGCGCCTCCCGTCCGTTTGCCGGGCAAAAAAGACGTGGCCTCCCTGTGCGTCGCCGAGGCTTTGGCGAAACTTGATGCAAAACGGGGGGCGGCGCGCGAAATTTCCGAGGCGATGGAGGATCTCTCGGGTGTCGCGGATGAAGGGCTGACATGGCGGTTGAGCCAGGCAGCCGAGGCGGTGAATGCCGCCGGCCGCATCAAAGGTGAGGACAGCACGGATTACGAGACGGGCCCGAATGGGGCCAAAATGGATAAAGATGAACGCAGCGCCTTTGACGCTTTGCTTAACCAGATCGGCTTTAAGTCCGACGATTCGCAAAAGTGACACGGGCTGAAACGCAATTTTACTAAGGAAGCCGCAAGGAAAACGGGGTAAGTGATGGCCGAATCACTATTTTGCGCTATTGATTCGTATGAGCGAGCGAATCATTAGCGGCCCTCACAACCGCGCCGGATCAGGAGACCTTAATGGCCCCCAAAGATAACGACGACCGCAAGCCCGACGAAGCCGAAAACGAGCCGATGCTCGACATGTCGCAAGCCGCCGTCAAAAAGATGATCGGTGATGCGCGCGAAAAGGGCTACATCACATACGACCAGTTGAACACGGTGCTGCCGCCCGATCAGGTCAGTTCCGAGCAAATCGAAGACGTGATGTCGATGCTGTCCGAGATGGGCATCAACATCATCGAGGATGAAGAAGCCGAGGAGGAGGACACCAAGTCAACCGCCGTGGTCGAAGCAAACTCGACCCGCGATGTGGCCGTGTCGACGGGCGAGACGGAAAAGCTGGATCGCACTGACGACCCCGTGCGGATGTATCTGCGTGAAATGGGCTCGGTTGAACTGCTCTCCCGCGAGGGTGAGATCGCGATTGCCAAACGTATCGAGGCTGGGCGCAACACCATGATCCTTGGGCTTTGCGAAAGCCCGCTGACTTTCCAGGCGATTACGATCTGGCGCGACGAACTTCTGAACGAAGACATTCTGCTGCGCGACGTGATCGATCTTGAAACGACCTTCGGCAACACCATGGGCGAGGAAGAGGCGGACACGCCCGTTGTCGCACCCGTCGCTGGTGGCGAAGAGAAAAAGGAAGAAACGCAAGAGCTTGACGCCGACGGCAATCCCATCACCAACGATGATGATGACGACGAAGACGATCAGGCCAACCTGTCGCTGGCTGCGATGGAAGCCGCGCTGAAACCTCGCGTCCTCGAAACGCTTGAGCTGATCGCACGCGACTACACCAAGCTGTCGGAAATGCAGGACAGCCGGATTTCCGCGACCCTGAACGAGGACAGTTCCTTTTCGGACAAGCAGGAAAAGACGTACCAAAAGCTGCGCTCGGAAATTGTTGAACTGGTGAATGAGCTTCACCTGCACAACAACCGGATCGAGGCGCTGATCGACCAGCTTTACGGCATCAACCGCCGCATCATGTCGATTGACAGCGCGATGGTGAAGCTGGCCGACCAGGCCCGCATCAACCGCCGCGAATTCATCGACGCTTATCGCGGCTACGAGCTGGACCCGACATGGCTCGACCGTATGGCCGAAAAGCCCGGTCGTGGCTGGCAAGCGCTTATTGAGCGTTCCACTGGCAAAGTCGAAGACCTGCGCGCCGACATGGCGCAAGTCGGTCAGTATGTCGGCCTCGACATCTCTGAATTCCGCCGCATCGTGCAGCAGGTTCAAAAGGGTGAAAAAGAGGCCCGTCAGGCCAAGAAGGAAATGGTCGAAGCAAACCTCCGCCTCGTGATTTCCATCGCCAAAAAGTACACGAACCGCGGCCTGCAATTCCTTGATCTTATTCAGGAAGGCAACATCGGCCTGATGAAGGCGGTCGATAAGTTCGAATACCGCCGCGGCTATAAATTCTCCACTTATGCGACGTGGTGGATCCGTCAGGCCATCACCCGCTCCATCGCCGATCAGGCCCGCACGATCCGTATCCCCGTGCATATGATCGAAACGATCAACAAGTTGGTCCGCACCGGTCGTCAAATGCTCCACGAAATCGGCCGCGAGCCGACGCCGGAAGAGCTGGCCGAAAAGCTGCAAATGCCGCTTGAGAAGGTCCGCAAGGTGATGAAAATCGCCAAGGAGCCGATCTCCCTTGAGACGCCAATCGGTGACGAGGAAGACAGCCAACTGGGCGATTTCATTGAGGATAAGAACGCCGTTTTGCCGCTTGATTCAGCTATTCAGGAAAACCTCAAGGAAACGACAACCCGCGTGCTGTCCTCGCTGACCCCGCGCGAAGAACGTGTTCTGCGGATGCGCTTCGGTATCGGCATGAACACGGATCACACGCTCGAAGAGGTGGGCCAGCAGTTCAGCGTGACCCGCGAACGGATCCGCCAGATCGAGGCGAAAGCGCTCCGCAAGCTCAAGCATCCAAGCCGGTCGCGCAAGCTGCGGTCGTTCCTCGATCAGTAAGCGGCGTGTCAAACGCCTCAACGTGATACCAAAGGGCGGGCCAATCCCCGCCCTTTTGCATTTATGTGATTTGTCGCCCGCAGCCGAACCGCTATCATGTGCGCAGATTAGCAAAAGGACCTCCCCCATGCGCCTCGTGTTTGCCACCCTTGCCTTCGCAGCCCTTGCCATGCCCGCCTTCGCTGCCGAAACGCGTCTTTCGCAAAACGGCCTGCGCGTGGAGTTTCAAGGTCCGCAGTTTGAAGTCTTCACCAATGCCGGATGGTCGCGGGCGTCGCTTTTCTGTGCAGCGGGCGATGTGGCGCGCATGCGCGGTGCGGCGGGCAACGACTATCTTGTCGTCACACGCGGCGTCGGCACCAGCCCGTCTAATCCCAAACGTCGCTCGGCCGCGTTCAAGCTTGTCGACCGCAGCGAAATTACAAAGCGGTCTGTCTTTACCTTCCTGTCCGGCTTCAAACCCGGTGATCGCCAGTCCGTCGCCTCTTCGATTTTTGCCTGCGAACAGGCCAATTATCTGCGCAACGGTATCTGAGCTTTGCAAACGACCTTCACGATCCACACGCAAGGACCGGGTCTGATAGAATTTACGCGCGACGTGTCGGATTGGGCGCAGGGTTCGGGTCTGCTGACGCTCTTTATCCAGCACACATCCTGCTCGCTTCTGATCCAGGAAAATGCCGATCCCGAGGTGCAAACGGATCTGAAAAACTACTTCGACCGGCTCGTGCCTCCAACGACCGACCCGTCGATGTCCTACCTGACCCACACCTATGAAGGCCCCGATGATATGCCTGCGCATATCAAAGCGTCGATGCTGCCGACCCATCTGTCGATCCCAGTGAATGACGGACGCCTCGCGCTTGGCACTTGGCAAGGCATTTACCTATTTGAGCACCGCACCCGTCCGCACACCCGCCACGTCGCGGCACATCTTGGTTAACCCAAATCTAGGGGCTGCATTTTCCCGCTACCCAAACCCTAGCGGCTGTCCTATAGTGATCGCTATAACAGGGGCATAAGACCCCATGACCGAGGCAGAAATCAGAATAAAGGGATCGCCATGCGCTGCCCGTTTTGCGGAAATGTAGACACCCAAGTCAAAGACAGCCGTCCGGCAGAGGATCACGTTGCGATCCGCCGTCGTCGCTTTTGCCCCGCATGCGGCGGGCGCTTTACCACTTATGAACGCGTGCAGTTGCGCGATCTGGTCGTCATAAAATCCAACGGCCGGCGCGAGGATTTCGATCGCGACAAGCTCGAACGCTCGATCCGGATCGCGTTGCAAAAACGCCCGGTTGAGCCTGAGCGGATGGACCAGATGATCTCTGGTATCGTGCGCCGTCTCGAAAGCATGGGCGAGACCGACATTAATTCCAAAAGCATCGGTGAGATCGTGATGGAGGCGCTGGCCCGGATCGACACTGTCGCCTATGTCCGATTTGCCAGTGTTTACAAGAACTTCCAGGCGGCTGATGATTTTGACAAATTCGTCAGCGAACTGCGCCCAGACGTCACCCCGGAAGAGTGAGCGCAGCCGCAGACCACCGCTACATGGGCCTCGCCCTCGCTCTTGGCCGTCGCGGGCAAGGGCAGGTCTGGCCCAACCCGGCGGTGGGTTGCGTTCTGGTTCGTCAGGGTCGCATCGTGGGCCGGGGGTGGACCCAGCCGGGCGGCCGCCCTCACGCCGAGGCCGTCGCCCTGACGCAGGCGGGTGCGCTGGCAAAAGGCGCCACCGCCTATGTCACGCTTGAACCCTGCGCCCATACCGGCAAAACGCCCCCGTGCGCTCAGGCCTTGATCGATGCGCAGGTGGCGCGCGTCGTCGTCGCCCTGCAAGACGATGATCCGCGTGTGAACGGGCAGGGGATCGCTATGCTCCACGCTGCTGGCATTAAGGTTAACACCGGCTGCCGCGCCGATGAGGCCGCCCACGATCACGCAGGCTTCCTGCTGAAAATTAACCAAAACCGCCCCTTCATCAGCCTCAAGCTCGCCACCAGTTTCGATGGCCGCATCGCAACGGCGACAGGCGAAAGTCAGTGGATCACCGGCCCCAAAGCGCGCCGTCTGGTCCATGCCCAACGCGCCACCCATGACGCGGTGATGATCGGCGCAGGCACCGCGCGCGCCGACGATCCCAGCCTGACGGTGCGCGACCTTGGCGTGGCGCGGCAACCCGTCCGTATCGTCGTCTCGCGCCGTCTTGACCTGCCCCTCACCGGCAAACTGGCGCAAACCGCCAAAGATATCCCGCTTTGGCTGTGCCACGGTAAAGATGCCAACCGCGACCTGATTTCCGCTTGGCAGGGCCTCGGCGCCACCCTGATCGACTGCCCGCTCGTGGGCCGCCAAATCGATCCGACAGCGCTCTTTCACGCACTGGCCGAACGTGGTCTGACCCGCATCTTCTGCGAAGGCGGGGGCACGCTTGCCGCCTCCCTTTTGCAAGCTGATCTCGTGGACCAACTCATCGGCTTCACGGCGGGCATCGCCTTGGGGGCCGAAGGGCAACCCGGCCTGGGAGCCATGGGCGTTGACCGCCTCGCCGACGCACCACGCTATACCCTCAAAAGCACACGCCAAATTGGCCCTGACGCCTTGCAAATCTGGCGCCGAGCCTAATCTTCACCTTTGTCTAAATATTCCCGCCGGAGGCATCCTTACCGCCACAAATGCGCATAGCTGGCCAGCATGCCCTGCACCTTCGACAGTGCCCGCAGCCCCGCACTTGGCCGCGATACTGCGCCTGTTGCAAGCCGCTCGACGATCACTTCAACGGGGCAGGGCGCGCCCGTCACCGGATCGAAATAGCGCGGATAGCCGATCAGTGCGGCATGGATCAAACCGCTCAGACGCACGTCGCCGCCACGGCGCAGCGGCGTCTCCATCTGGTCCTCGGTCAGACCCCAGCCCGCATAAAACGGCACGCCCAGACAGGTGACCGGTACGCCGCGCAACAGTGCCTCGAACCCCAAGGCGGATGTCATCGTCCAGACCGCATCGACCGCGCGGATCAGCGCCACCGGATCGCCGCGCACAACCGCGTCGGCAACGCCAAGCGCGTCGGCCTCCGCCACCGCGCCAGCGCGCAAACCCGCTTCCACATCGGGATGCGGTTTGTACAGGATCGCGGCGTCTGGATTGGCGGCACGTGTCGCTTGCAAAAGCGCCAGATTGGTCGAAACAGCGCCCGTCCCCTTGCGGATCGAGGCGTCATCCTCGACCTGTCCGGGCACAAGGATCTTGCGTCCGCGGGGCAGATCAGGGGGCGCGTCGCCGCCCAGATTATACTTTGAAACGCCGGATCGGATGATTTGCGCGATCAGCTTTTCGGCTCGCCGATGTTCGGCCTGAGGTAACCCGTCCGAGGCCGCGATAAGCTCTTCCAGACGCGAGGGTTGCGTCGGATCATAGTAGATGCCCAGATCATCGATCGCCAGGGACAAGGGCGGCACCAGTTCTGCCCCAAGCCCGCGTGATCGCAAGAACCCGTCCTCGACCCGGGCGATGCCCGGCGCGATGTCAGGGGCCTTTCCAGCCCAAACCATCACGCGGCGCCCTTCGGCGCGTGCCATCGCGCGGCCTAGATCCTCCTCAAAGATCATCCGGCGTTGCTGGCCAAAAACCTGTTGCATCGCCCGCCGCTTCCACAACCGCATCCCGACGCCGACCCAGCCCAGATGATCGTCCCGCCACGCGCGGGCCTCGGCTTCAAGCGTGTCGATGGCCTGTTCCAGCGTGCACAGCGCGTCGCGATAGGGATCATACCATTTGGGATAAAGGATCATCGCTGCCGCAAAAAGCTGCGCCCGCGTCAGCCTCCGTTCGCGGCAGGCAACCGGGCTGCGATCATCGGTCAGGCCCCAACCCGCATAAAAAGGCTGGCCAAACACGCGCGGTTTGTGGCCAGCATAAATCGCCTCGAACCCCATTTGCGACGACACTGTGTAAACCGCGACAGCGCCTTCAAAAAGCGCCCAGGGTGAGACGGGATCCGCAAAAAGCCGCACGCGCCCGTCCTCGACCGAGGCGTCGAAATACCCGTCGCGGTGGCCCAGAACCGTTTCGGGATGCGTCTTTATCACGACCTTGCTGCCGGGAAATTCCGTCATCGCGCAGATCAGCATATCCTGAAACGTGGCTTTGTCGGCCTTGCTTGCGGTGACTGACGCATCACCGCGGGTCTGGTCGATGACCAGAACATAGCCCGGTGCAGGGACTTCGGCGTCAGGCTCAAAGTTGTTGTATTTCGACAGGTGCAACGCCTTCAGTCGCGCGGCCGCGTCCCGCGCACGGTTCAGCAACGCCGTGTCATCCAGCGGATGCGTCGCAAGCATCTGTTCCAGATCACACGGGGTTGAAGGGTCAAAATGCACACCGTTCTGGTCCAGATGCAGACCAATTGGATCGCTACCTGCCCGGCCTGGCAGGACAGATCGCAAAAAAGCATCCTCGACCCGCAGGATCGGTGCATCCTTCCGGGCGGCTATCTTTTCACCCCGCCCCGAGGTAGGGCTTTGCCCCCAGACACCCACCATATCGCCATCCGACGGCGCGCCAAGCTTGATGGCATAGCCCGAAAGCTCAAGGATGCGCCGCACGCGGCTTTGCGTCAGAAACCCACCGTTATAAACGAAAAGCCGCCGAGGGGTCCCGGCGGCCTTATCCGTGTCAGAGGCCACGTGGATCAGCCACCGCCGCCAACGCTTGTCGCGAGGCTGCCCAGCGCATTCACCGACCCAAGCGAGCCTGTGAGCGCCGAAATGGTCTTGTCCCAGGTCACGAACGGCGCTTCGGTCACGTAGACCGTGTCGCCATCGCGCACCAGAAAGTCGCGCGCTTCGAACATGCCGTTGGGTTCGGTCAGATCAAGCACATAAACCATGCGCTGCGCGCCAATCAGATCGTCACGGTTCAAAACCTGACTGGCGATCTCTGCAGGCTCGTTGCGGAAGACGAAGACACCCGTTGGATCGGCAACATTGCTTTGCAGCCCCCCCACGGTTGCAATCGCTTCAATCGCAGACAGCGATTGGCTTTCGAACGGAACGCGGGTTTGCCCGCCCGTGGCGCCCAGCGCTGTGAACGACCGTGTGTCTTCTTCGACCAGAATGCGGTCACCGCCGCGCAGGGCGATATCCAGATCGGGGAACTCATACAGATCCTCGAACCAGATTTTGCCGCGATGGGCGCCGCGGATCACGGTGATCTGGGCAATCGATGGCTCAACCGCGACACCACCCGCAGCAGCCAGCATCGCGCTCAGCGTGCGGGTCGGGCGCTCGATCGGGTAAACACCCTGGCCGCCCACTGCGCCGGCAAGCGACACAGTCGCGCCATCACCGGCCGCGCGGCGCACTTGCACCTGCGGGTCGGGCGTTTGCGCATCCAGCTTCGAGGTGATGATCCGGCGCAGCGCTTCGGGCGTGTTGCCCGATGCTTTCAGCCGTCCGGCGTAAGGGATAAAAATAAAGCCAGCGCCATCGACCTGAACTTCCTCCAGCGTCGCAGGGGTGCGTCCTTCGCCGCCCAAAAGCGGATCATCGACGTTTTCAAAGATGGTAATGCCCAACGTGTCGCCCGCGCGGATTGTGTCTGATCCGACAAGGCTGGCATTTTTGAACGCATCGGAAAAGCCTAGTGCCGGGGTGACTGATGTGACCGCGTTGACCCGTTCATTGACGGACACGATAAAAGCGTCACCCTGTTTTTGCACAGAGCCTGCAAAGATTTCACGTTTGTTAGGCCCGGACCGCGGCAAGCCGCAAGCGGCCACCGTGGCGACAAGCGTCACAAGGGCGACGCCTTTCGCAAGGCGCGAAGCATGGATTTTCACTGCTCTGGTCTCCTCGACCTTATTATTTGCCTCAAGTTTTTCTTTTAGCGTACTGGAATCCCGCGCAAAAAGCTACCGCTAGGGGTTGTGTCCGTCGCTAAACGACACGCAACTGTTGCCGTGGGGCCGCGTTGCCCGACACCAGCGCGTCATAGGGATCTTCGGGGGTGAGCATCAGATCAACGACCTGGCGCAGCAATTGCCGGCGTCCCCGTGCCGAATAGAAGCCCCCTGCAATCTGGCTCGTTTCCAGCAGATAGCGGCGGTAATCATGATAGGCGCGATTGTCCGGTCGGGCGGGCATGGAAAAGAACTGCTCAAGAGGTTGATCGCTGACAAATTCAGGCTTGCCGTAGACCGCATCGCCAAAAACCTTCAGTGGAATGCCGCGCCAAAGCACCTGTTGCGCCGCAGTCGAGTTCACGGTCACGGCCGAGCGTGCGTGATCCAAAAGCCGCGCCAGCTTGCCGCCCCGGACATAATGCACCCGGCTTGCCACCCCGCACTCTTTCGCCATGCGCCGGATTTCGCGGCGCACCGGAACACGCCCGTCCTCTAATGGATGGGCTTTGAAAACAAGGTGATGATGGGTCGGCGCGCCTTTGGCAAAGCCGTCAATCACCGTTTCAAGAAACTCGGTCATCGTGCCGAATGGCGAATGCATCTGGAACGAGCTGTCATGCTCAAGCTGCAACAGTGCCAGATGGTAGGGATAGCCCCCATGCTTGACCCGCGTCGTAGCGATCATCCGTTCAAGCGCTTGAAAGGGCATCAGCACCAACCGCTTGAGATACAAGCGAAACTCATTGGCCACCGACAGCGATCTGTGCGGCTGGAAGTTGCGGTAATGGCCGTTTCGGAACATCACGAACCAATGATAAAGCGCGCCGTAAAAGATGTGTTGGCGCATGTCGCCCCAATGGGCTGGCGCTTCTGGTACGTCCAGATCGGATCGCTCCAACGCGTCTTTCATCGAACCGACGCTCATCTGCATAAGCTTGGAATTGCCGTTCGACCCGCCGCGTTCATAGCTGACCCAGTAAGGGCGCAGATACCCTTCCTCGAACACATGAATGCCCAGCCCGCGCGCTTTCGCGATCTGCACGGCCGTGGCGTGAACGGGCCGGGTGTCGCCGTAAAGCACGATATCGGTGATGTCTTTGTCGTCCAGCAGCGCTGTGAAGGTGTCCGCCCAGTCGTCGGGCTTGCCCCGAAACGGGATATAGGTTTTCTGATTGAACCAGAACGCACGATCCCCGGCGTTGAACCCAACGCGCCAGACATCCGCACCGGCCAGTGACAGCATCTTGCCCAGCCGGTAAAAAAACGGTCCATGCGGTCCTTGCAGGAACAAAAACCGCCTGTTTTGACCCGTGATAAAGCCCATCTACCGCATACCCTTTACACGTCCTGTCTTGTGGATAGTCCCAACAGGTTACGGCGGAATTAAGGCTTGGGGTCAAAAAAGTCACCCCCCATTGCTCCCCGGATAGGTTTGACCTACCTCTTGGGACGCAACGAAACAAAGGGCGCGCGCGCATGTTCACAGGCATCATCACGGGTATCGGCACTGTCACCGAGCTAGAGCAAAAAGGCGATCTGAGGGCCCGCATCGCCTGCGACTATGACACAACCGGGATCGACATCGGTGCGTCCATCGCGTGCGACGGGGTGTGTTTGACCGCTGTGGCCTTGGGGCAGGGGTGGTTTGACGTCGATGTCTCCGCCGAGACCGTATCGAAAACCAACCTCGCCGCATGGACGGACGGAAAACGCATCAATCTGGAGCGCGCGCTTAAAGTCGGTGACGAGCTGGGCGGTCACATCGTGTCCGGTCATGTGGATGGCGTGGCCCAGATCACCGCCATGCAAGACGAAGGCGACAGCACCCGCGTCACCTTGCGCGCCCCCGACACGCTGGCCCGCTTCATCGCGCCCAAAGGCTCGGTCGCGCTTAATGGCACATCGCTGACCGTGAACGAGGTGAACGGCGCCGAGTTCGGCATCAACTTCATCCCGCACACCAAAGAGGTCACGACCTGGGGCGACACCAAAACCGGCGATGAGATCAATCTGGAGATCGACACGCTCGCCCGCTACGTCGCCCGCCTGCAGGATTGGCAGCCATGATCGGCCA
>CAKZXZ010000077.1 GCA_937883775.1 uncultured Paracoccaceae bacterium | reverse complement strand
ATTCTGAAAGAGATCCGTGAGCGGCTTGGATTTTTGAACAATGTCGGTCTCGAATATCTTACGCTAAGCCGGAATGCAGGCACATTGTCGGGCGGCGAAAGCCAGCGCATTCGCTTGGCGAGCCAGATTGGGTCAGGGCTCACAGGTGTGCTTTATGTGTTGGATGAACCCTCTATCGGCTTGCACCAGCGCGACAATGATCGGCTGTTAACGACGCTGAAGAACCTGCGCGACCAGGGCAACACCGTGATCGTGGTCGAGCATGATGAAGAAGCAATCCGCGAAGCGGATTACGTTTTTGACATTGGGCCGGGTGCTGGAATTCATGGCGGTCAGGTCATTGCGCACGGCAAGCCTGCCGATATCGCTGCAAACGAAAAATCAATTACAGGTCAGTATCTTACGGGCACGCGCGAGATTGCTGTACCAACAGAACGCCGCAAGGGGAATCGCAAGAAAATCAAAGTTGTCAAAGCGTCCGGCAATAACTTGCATGACGTCACCGTTGACTTCCCACTTGGTAAATTCGTTTGTGTGACAGGCGTTTCCGGTGGCGGCAAATCGACGTTAACGATCGAGACGCTGTTCAAAACAGCCTCAATGCAATTGAACGGTGCGCGGCAGACACCTGCACCCTGTGAGACGATCAAGGGGCTTGAGCATCTCGATAAGGTTATCGACATCGACCAGCGACCAATTGGGCGCACGCCGCGTTCAAACCCAGCCACTTATACTGGCGCGTTTACCCCGATCCGCGACTGGTTCGCCGGATTGCCCGAAGCAAAGGCGCGCGGCTACAAGCCGGGCCGTTTCAGCTTTAACGTCAAAGGCGGGCGGTGTGAGGCGTGTCAAGGTGATGGCGTTATCAAGATCGAAATGCACTTTCTGCCCGACGTTTATGTGACCTGCGAAACCTGCAATGGCGCGCGCTATAATCGCGAGACGTTGGAGATTAAATTCAAAGGCAAATCCATTGCCGATGTCCTTGATATGACGGTGGAAGATGCGCAGGAGTTCTTTAAGGCTGTGCCGTCGATCCGTGAAAAAATGGATGCGCTTGTGCGTGTTGGCTTGGGCTACATCAAAGTCGGCCAACAAGCGACGACGCTGTCTGGTGGTGAAGCGCAGCGTGTGAAGCTTTCCAAAGAACTGGCGAAACGCTCGACTGGTCGCACGCTTTATATTCTGGATGAGCCGACAACAGGTCTGCACTTTGAGGATGTGCGTAAGCTACTGGAAGTGTTGCATGAATTGGTTGATAGCGGGAACACGGTTGTGGTGATCGAACACAACCTTGATGTTGTAAAAACCGCCGACCATATCATTGATATCGGTCCCGAAGGGGGCGACGGTGGCGGCCGTGTGGTCGCCGAAGGCACCCCTGAAGAGGTGGCCGAGGTCGCCGAGAGCCATACCGGCCATTACCTAAAACCGATGCTTGCACCCAGACCGAAACGCGTCGCGGCAGAGTGATCTGCCGCGCCGATTACAGGGCTATTTACTTGGCAGGGCAGGTCGTCACGCCGATGATCGTATAAATCGGGCAATTGCGCAGCAGTCCTGTGACAAGCGGAACGACCCCCAGCAAAAGCAGCCAGTTATAGGCAGTTTCCGGTCCGATAAAAAATGCCGTCAGCAGGGCGATCCCGACGGTCACTCGCGCGATGCGGTCAATTCCACCAACATTTTTCCTAATCATGATATCTCTCCTGTTTTTACAGGAACACCTTACACATATAATAATTTATGAATATGATGTAGATCAAGAAACTGCCTTTAATCAGCCTTTCTCTGGCCGAAGAGTTCACCGATTAAACACGCATGTCTCACCGTGTTTTCTTCCTTGTGGCGTTGGTCCTTTTGGGCTTCAGCCCAAATCCAGCAAAAGCCACTCAGGCGTATAGCGAAAGTCTGATGGACTGCGCGGTTCTTTTCAACACGTCCAATCGGATCAACCCCGAGCGTGCCGATCACGGCAAAGGCCTGGCTCTTTCCCGAATTGCCGAGGCTCTAGAGAAAGCGGCTCACGATCAAGCGGTGAACGAAGGGCAGGATGCTCCGGAAGGCTATCTGTCACAACTCAAGGCCAGCAAGATTTCCCATTGGGACAGCAAGGGAATGACGTATGTATTCTCAGACGAGTTTCGGGATTGGATGACGTACTGTCGGAAATTCGCAGATCATCTTGGTATTGATTTCAAGAACTTGCCTTAGGATCTTCTGCGCGTTTCAAATCGTGGCAGCATCGCACTGAAATCGCGGCCCAGTCCGTCTTCGTCCTCAACAAATTGCGTATAAAGCGTCTGTGCCAACTGCCCCATGGGAGTGTCTGCATCCGTACTTTCGGCAGCCTGCTGGGACAATCGCAAGTCCTTAAGCATCAACTCAGCCGCAAAACCCGGTTGATAGCCATTATCGGCGGGAGATTTTGGCCCTATCCCCGGGGCGGGGCAGTAGGCGTTCATCGTCCAGCTATATCCCGATGAGGTGCTCACAACATCGAACATCTTCTGGCGGTCCAGCCCCAGTTTATCGGCCAGTGCGAAGGCCTCGCAGGTCCCGATCATGGTTACGCCAAGGATCATGTTGTTGCAGATCTTTGCGGCTTGCCCGGCCCCGGCTTCGCCGCAATGGACGGCCTTTTGACCCATGATGTCGAAAAGGGGGTTAACTTTCGTAAACGCGGCCTCAGTGCCACCGGCCATAAAGGTTAACGTCCCGGCAGACGCGCCTCCGATCCCGCCGGATACAGGCGCATCGACCGCCATAAGACCCGCCGCGTGGGCATCATCCGCGACCGCGCGTGCGCTGTCCACATCCACGGTCGAGCAATCCAAAAGCACCGCCCCAGACGGCATCGCAGGGATCACCTCGGCTGCGACCGCACGCAGAATCGCGCCGTTCGGAAGCATCGTGATAACCACGTCAGCCCCGTCTGCTGCCGCGGCAGCCGAGGCCGCCATCGTTAGGCCTGTAGGGGCTGCCGATACGTCAAAGCCGGTCACATCATGGCCAGCGCTGACCAGATTTGCCGCCATCGGGGCGCCCATATTGCCCAATCCCACAAAGCCGATTTTCATGGCGATTCCTTTCAAAGCGTCAGTGCATCGGGCCCCAGTGGCCGCAGCATTTTTGACATGTCCACATCCGGTAGCCCATCCATATCATGCTGCCAATTTGGGCGGCGATCTTTGTCGATGATTGCAGCACGAATGCCCTCGATAAAGTCACCATGTTCCATCGCGCGATGGGTAAAGCGATACTCCAGCTCAAGGGCGCGTTCGATATCCTCCGCTCCGCGTAATCGATGGATCATCTCAACTGCGCACCCCATAGCCAGAGGAGAATTTCGCCCAAGTCTTTTAAGCGTTTCTTTTGTAAAATCAGTCTCTTCGCTGCGTAAGGATCGAAGAATATCCGCCAAGCTTTCACCCGAAAAATGCGCGTCGATCTGGTCTTTTAGACTGGCAAGAGTGCCATCTGCCACCGTGATCGCAGCCGCATCAACCTGCGTCCAGTCACCGGTTTCAACAAGGGCGGACTTTACGGTGTCCCAGCCGGTCTTGGGGATATAGTAATCCGCAAACCCGGCCAAAATTGCGTCAGCCGGGCCCATACGTCCTGCCGTTATACCCAGGTATTCGCCCAAGCGGCCGGGTGCATTTGCAAGGATCAGCGAACCGCCCACATCGGGCACCAGCCCGATGCCAACCTCTGGCATTGCGATCTGGCTGCTGTCACAAACGATGCGGTGCGATGCATGGCACCCCACGCCGACGCCCCCGCCCATCGTAAAGCCTTGCAGGAAGCTGACGACGGGTTTGGGAAACCGAAACAGCTTGGCATTCATCCGGTATTCATCACGCCAAAAGCGCCGACCATAGCTGAAATCGCCTGCTGTTCCGGTCGCATACATCTCAGCGATATCGCCACCTGCGCAAAAGGCTTTTTCGCCTTCGGCATCCAGGATCAACAGCGCGACATCGGTATCTTCCATCCACATGTCTAACGCAGCATCAATCGCCAGGCACATATCATATGTGAGCGCATTCAGCGCCTTTGGACGGTTCAAAGTGATCCGGCCCGCACGCCCTTCTTTACGAATATGAATGTCAGCACTCATTTCGTTAGCATGTGCCGCGCAACGATCAGGCGCATGATTTCGTTCGTGCCTTCGAGGATTTGGTGGACCCGCAGATCGCGGACCAGCTTTTCGATGCCGTAGTCGCCAAGATACCCATACCCGCCGTGCAATTGCAGGCACTGATCCACAACATCGCTGCCCGTTTCAGTCACAAGCTTTTTGGCCATCGCGCAATATTGCGTGGCATCGGGCGCGTTCGTGTCCAGCTTCCAGGCGGCTTGCCGCAAGAAGGTACGTGCCGCTGAAAGGTTAATCTCCATATCTGCGAGGCGGAATTGCAAAGCCTGAAATTGGTCGATCGGTTTGCCGAATGCCTGCCGCTCACCCATGTAGGCGACAGTCAAATCCAGCGCCTGCTGCGCAGCACCAAGCGAGCAGGCGGCAATGTTCAATCGCCCGCCGTCAAGGCCTGCCATCGCATATTGAAAGCCAAAGCCTTCCTCGCCAAGTAATTGATCTGAAGGAATTTTGCAGCCATCAAGCTGTACTTGCCGCGTAGGCTGCGCACGCCAGCCCATCTTGTCTTCCAGACCCCCAAAAGACAAACCTGCAGCGCCATCTTCAACCACAACGGCCGAGACCCCCTTTGGGCCATCCTCGCCCGTGCGGCACATCACGATATAGGCGTCCGAATATCCGCCGCCCGAAATGAAGGCCTTGGTCCCGCTGATCTCAAACCCTTCATTCGTGCGGATCGCGCGTGTTTTCAGGGCCGCAGCATCCGATCCAGATCCGGGTTCGGTCAGGCAGTAGGAAAAGAACGTCTCCATGCTGACCGCGCCGGGCAGATAGCGTGCCTTCATCGCGTCACTGCCAAAGCGATCAATCATTGCAGCGCACATGTTGTGGATCGACAAAAACGCCGCAACAGACGGACAGGCCATTGAAAGCGCTTCAAAAACAAGCGTCGCATCAAGCCGGGATAGCCCTGATCCACCGCTGTCTTCCGATACATAAAGCCCGCCAAAGCCCAACTCTGCCAGTTCCGGCCAAAGCGTTTTTGGAATCGTGCCCGCGTTCTCCCAATCGCGCGCATGAGGCGCGATATGCGCGCTGCCAAAGGCGCGGGCCATGTCAAAGATGGCGGTCTGTTCTTCGCTCAGTGCAAAATCCATTCCGGCTCCTCCCAAAGCGACAGAATTGTCCACCCTCTAATTGAACACGTGTTTAATTATCTCTTTTTGGTTGCCTTTTGCAAGAGGCGCGGTAAGCCCTTGGCCTCATGAAACCCGTTAAGATCGCCGTTGGTGTTATCACCAAAGACCGCCCTGAAATGCTTGGCACATTGCTGGCATCCTACGCGTCGATGGCGCGTCCGGACAATGCGCATGTCGAATTTATTTTCGTTGAAAATGATGCTGTTGCGAGTCTGACAGAGATACTGGAAGCCTTCCGTGCGTCGGTGCCCGAGCCGGTCTTCTACGAAACAGAGGCCGAGCCAGGGATCCCCTTTGCGCGCAATCGTGTGCTTGAGATCGCGTTGGCAAACGGAGCCGATATCCTCACTTTTGTCGATGACGACGAACGCGTTGCTCAGGATTGGTTGGTCCAGCTTGCGAATGGTTTGCTCAGCCGCGATCTTGATCTGGTTGGCGGCCCACTCAAGATCGAAGCGGCTGCACCGGTGAGTTCGGCGTGGCAGGCGGCTGTATTGGCCTATTTGCAGGAACGGGCTGATAAAAATCGGCGCACGCGCAGTGCGATGGTGGCCGATGGCACCGATCACGAACTGAACGCCTACACGAACAACTGGGCGCTGCGGCTTGATTTTGCGCGTAAAACGGGGCTGCGTTTTGACAACGCACTGCGCTATACAGGGGGCTCTGACACGGCGTTCAGCAAGTCAGTTCGCAACGCCGGTGGGCGCAATGGCTATGTACCGGATGCGGTCGTGCACGACCGCATTCCCGCACACCGGCTCAACCTGCGCTATCTTTACCGCCGGACGCGCGATCAGGCGCGCAACGGAGTGCAGATCCATCAGAAATCCGCTCTCAAAGTCGCATCTTTGGTCATCCCACGTCTGCTTGAGGCGCTTATCCTCGCCGTTTCAAGCCCGCTCACCGGGAAACGCTCTTTGGTTAAGGCCGTTTATAAGACCGGACTCACCGATGGTCGCATCCGCGGCATCCTAGGGCTGAAAAGCCAGCTATACGCGCCTGGCAAGACCGGCAGCTAACCTGTTATTCCATAACCGGAATAGAGAATTCGCCACCTTCCTTGATCCCGGATGGCCAGCGTGCGGTCACGGTTTTGGTGCGGGTATAGAACTTGAACGCGTCCGGCCCGTGCTGGTTCAGATCGCCAAAGACTGATTTCTTCCAACCCCCAAACGTGTGATAGGCCAGCGGGACGGGGATCGGAACGTTGATGCCCACCATCCCGACATTGATGCGGTTCGCAAAATCGCGTGCCGCATCCCCATCGCGCGTGAAGATTGCTGTGCCGTTTCCATATTCGTGATCCATCGCAAGACCCACGGCCTCTTCATAGCTTTGCGCCCGCACGGTCGATAGGACCGGCCCAAAGATTTCTTTGCGGTAGATATCCATCTCCGGGGTGACATTGTCGAAAAGATGCGGACCAACAAAGAAGCCATCTTCATAGCCTTGCAGGCTGAAATCACGCCCATCCACAACAAGCGTGGCGCCTTGGTCCACACCGCTTTGGATGAGACCCAGAATGTTCTGCTTGGCTGCAGCTGTCACAACAGGTCCGTAATCCACGTCATTGCCTGACGTATAGGGGCCCACCTTCAGCGCCTCGATCCGTGGCACCAGTTTTTCGATCAGCCGATCTGCGGTTTCATCGCCCACCGGGACGGCGACGGAAATAGCCATACAGCGTTCGCCCGCGGCGCCGTAGCCCGCGCCGATCAGCGCGTCGGCGGCCTGATCCATGTCTGCATCGGGCATGATAATCATGTGGTTTTTGGCGCCGCCAAAACACTGCACGCGCTTGCCGTTGCTGCACCCACGCCCATAGATATATTCGGCAATCGGGGTGGAGCCAACAAAACCAATCGACTGGATCACATCATGATCCAAGATCGCGTCAACGGCTTCCTTATCGCCATTCACCACCTGCAAAATCCCCTTGGGCAGTCCGGCTTCCTCCATCAATTCAGCCAGCATTAGCGGCACCGAGGGATCCCGCTCGGACGGTTTCAGAATGAAGGCATTGCCGCAGGCGATCGCAGGCGCAAACATCCACATCGGGATCATGGCGGGGAAATTGAACGGGGTGATGCCCGCCGTGACACCCAAAGCCTGCTTCATCGAATACATATCAATGCCGGGCCCGGCGCTGTCTGTAAACTCGCCCTTCAGCATTTGCGGCGCACCGATGCAATACTCGACAACCTCAAGCCCGCGCTGCACGTCACCGGCGGCATCGGGCAGCGTTTTGCCGTGCTCGCGGCTCAGCGCTTCGGCCAGCTTGTCCATATCGCTGTTCAACAGGTCGACGAACTTCATCAGCACGCGGGCACGGCGTTGCGGGTTCGTTGCGGCCCAGGCAGGCTGTGCGGCTTCGGCATAAGCCACTGCCTGCGCCACCTCATCGGCTGAGGCCAGCGGAGCCTTGGCCTGCACCTCGCCTGTGGCGGGATTATAGACATCGGCAAAACGGCCCGACGTGCCTTTGACATGGGTGCCATTCAGATAATGGGTCAGTTCCTGCATTCTCTCGCTCCTCCAAAGTTAGCTGTAGGATAGAATTGCAAAAACACCGATAAAAGAGGAAAATTGGCAAAAGAGTTTTGCACTTTTGCAAAGGATAGCCAAGTGACCCTCGATTGGAACGACATGCGGGTCTTCCTTGCCGTCGCCCGCACGGAAAGCCTGTCTGGTGCCGGGCGCGTTTTGCAGGTGGACCCGGCCACCGTGGGGCGCCGTATCGGCCGGCTTGAACAAACCTTCGGCACGCCGCTTTTTGCCAAATCGCCGCTGGGCTATGCGCTCACGGATGCAGGCCAGCGTCTTCAAGCTCATGCCGAGCGCGCTGAACAGGCGATGCAAGGGGCGCAAGACGCGCTGACTGGCACGACGGCCACGTTGTCAGGTCAGATCCGCATTGGCGCGCCTGATGGTGTCGCGAACTTCCTTCTGCCACAGGTATGCGCCAATATCGGTGCACAAAATCCCGATCTTGATATCCAGATCGTCGCTTTGCCGCGCGTCTTTAACCTGTCGCGGCGCGAGGCCGATCTGGCGGTCACCGTCAGCCCACCAACCGCCGGTCGTCTCACTGTGCAAAAGATCACGGATTACCGCCTGCATCTGGCCGCCGCCGACAGCTATCTTGCCAAAAGCCCCAAGCTTACCAGCCGGGCTGATCTCGGCGCACATCGCATCATCGGCTACATCCCCGATATGATTTTCGACAAGGAACTGGATTACCTGTCCGAGCTGGGCGCGCCTCGAGTGCCGCTTGCCTCTAACTCGGTCTCGGTGCAGCTGAACGCGATCCGGCAAGGGGCAGGGGTCGGCATCGTCCATGACTTTTCGCTGCCTGCCGCGCCTGGGGTGATCCGTATCCTGACCGACCAGATCAGCCTGACACGCAGCTTTTATCTGGTGCGCCACGCCGATGATCGCCGCCTTGATCGGCTCAATCGGTTCGCAACGCAGTTGGTCGCGGGCTTGCGCCAAGAGGTCGCGCGTCTGGAGGCCTTGGCTTGACGGCACAGCCCCTTCCGGGTCTCAATGGGTTGTATACCTAGGTCGACAGCTAAGGGAGGATGCCATGACCGTTCAACGTATATTGAAGTCCAAGGCGACAGATGACGTCATCACCATCAAGCCGGGGATGTCTGTCGAAGACGCAGCAGGCGTTTTGTCGGCCAAGCGAATTGGCTCTTTGGTGGTAACAGCCGATGGTAAGACCCCGCTTGGTATCCTGTCCGAACGCGACATCGTCCGCGAGATCGGCAAGCGGGGTCCGTCCTGTCTGAACGATAAGGTCGATGACATGATGACCAAAAAGGTTCAGACCTGCGAACGCTCGGAACGTGCCAATGATGTCCTAAGTCGCATGACCGAAGGCCGCTTTCGTCACATGCCGGTCATGGAAAACGGTGAAATGGTGGGGCTGATTACGTTGGGTGATGTCGTCAAAGCCCGCGTGACTGAGCTTTCCATGGAAAAAGAAGCGCTTACCGGGATGATAATGGGCAACTGAGGCAACCCGCCGCTTGCAATCGGACACGCAATATTGTTGCGTGACCTTTACGAATGACGACGGAGCACCCCCATGCGCATCGGCCTTTATCCCGGTACTTTCGACCCGATCACACTGGGCCATATCGACATTATCCGACGCGCAAGCGCTTTGGTGGACCGTCTTGTGATCGGCGTGGCGATCAACCGCGACAAAGGTCCGCTCTTTACCCTGGAAGAACGTGTGGCGATGATCGAGGCGGAATGTGCCTGCCTTTCGTCGCAGACCGGGACCGAGATTATCGCTCATCCTTTTGAGAATTTGCTTATAAATTGTGCACAGGATGTGGGCGCCAACCTGATCGTACGTGGCCTGCGCGCCGTCGCGGATTTTGAATATGAGTATCAGATGGTCGGGATGAACCGGGTGCTCAACGATGAGATTGAGACAGTGTTCCTGATGGCGGAGGCCCGCCACCAAGCAATTGCGTCAAAGCTGGTCAAAGAAATTGCGCGCCTCGGGGGCGATGTCAGCCATTTTGTGCCAGCTCCGGTAAATGCAGCGCTTCTAACGAAGTTTGGCGCTTAGCGGCCGTAGACGGCTTGGGCGGCGATCTTCGGGATGTCGCCCGAATAGATTTCCAGATCCAGACGCGTGTCCAGCGGCAGGCTTTCCAGCTCAGCCACGGTGCGGTGATAGGCAACGCGTTTTTGGACGGCGGTGTTCAGGCGGGTGAAGAGGGTGCTCATGATTGGCTCCTTTCGCGTGTTTCATGGTAGCGCTAACCGCTACAACCCTCAGATAGGAAATGCTGCACCGCAGAACAATAGACAGAAGTGCGAAGCCGCTATGCGTTTCTTGCAAAGCGACAGGTCGCAGATTTCTTGTTGGATGAAAGTGCCTTACGTGATCCGGCGGCGCAGCAGCCAGACAAAGAACACGCCACCAATCAGCCCGGTGACAATCCCGATAGGCATATCATCAGGCGCCATGATCGTGCGTGCAACCACATCCGCCCAAAGCAGGAAGATTGCACCGATCAGCGCCGAGGCGGGCAGAACCCGCGCGTAGTCCCCGCCCACAATCATGCGCACGATATGCGGTACCATCAGCCCAACAAAGCCTATAATTCCCGAAAACGCGACCATGACACCCGTTATCAGCGCCCCGATCACAAAGACCGAAAACCGGAAGCGGGCGACGGGCAGACCCAGCGTTGCTGCGGTCTCATCCCCGATCGTCATTGCATTCAGGTTGCGCGCATTCAGCCAAAGGTAGGCACCACACGCGACCAGGATCACAAGCGGGTAGATCAACTGGCTCCACTGCGCCAGTCCCAGCCCACCCAGCATCCAGAAGACAACCGTGTGGGTCGCGCGCGAGTCGCCCATGAAGATCAGCATATTGGCCAGTGCCATCACGATGAACGACACTGCGACGCCTGCCAAAATCAACCTGTCTGCGCTGGTTGCTGACGCAAATTGAGATACCGCCAGCACCAAAAGCGTGGCCCCCAACGCGCCCAGAAACGCCAAAAGCGGCACGGTGAGCAGCCCCAGGAACATGCCCGTATGCAACAACGCGGTGATCGCGCCAAACGCGCCGCCCGCTGAGATGCCCAGCAAATGCGGGTCCGCCAATGGGTTGCGCGTCACCGCTTGCAGGCTCGCGCCGACCATGGCCAGCCCTGCGCCTACGAAACACGCCAGAAGAGCGCGCGGAAAGCGGATGTTCCAGACAATCGCCTCGCGGCCTGCCGACCAGTCCACAGGCACCGTGTCGGGGACCAGCTTGTTGGCCAGCACCCCCCAGACCGTGCTGGCCGGAATGCCAATCGCACCCAGGCTGATGGCCGCGGAAATGGACAAGACCAACCCCACAAGCCCCAAACCCATCGCCACAGCGAAAAGGTTGCTGCGTGCGGGTTTGGCGGCTGTGTCGGGCAGGGTCCTGTCCATGAGGCTTACTCCGCGCGGAACGCTGCTGCGAGCGTTTTGACGGCTTCGATGTTGCGCGGACCTGGTGTTGCCTCGACATATTCCAGCGTCACGAAGCGGTCATTCTTGATCGCGTCGAGATCGGCAAAAGCGGGGTTGTTCATCATGAAGGCGCGCTTTTCTTCGGCCGTGACGTTGCCGTAGTTCACGATCACGATGACCTCCGGATTGCGCTCCACCACGGCTTCCCAGCCGACGGTGGCCCAGCTTTTCTCGAAATCATTCATGATATTGGTGCCGCCTGCCGCCTCGATCAGTGCGTTGGGCATTGCGTAGCGCCCGGAGGTGAAGGGCGTGTCCTCGCCGCTGTCATAGACAAAGACGCGCGGTGCGGTTTCAAGCGGAGCCAACTCGGCGGTAAACGCCTCCAGCTCGGCTTTATAGCCCTCTACCAGCTCTGCCGCCCGGTCTTCGACCTCAAAAATCGCGCCGAGGTTCAGCAGGTCGTTATACATATCATCCATGCTGGCGGCGGCTTTCTCGCCGATATGAATGCAGCTTTCGGTCAGCTCATAGACCTTGATGCCGAAGGGCTCCAGCGTCTCGGGCGTGACCTCACCACCGACTTTCATGCCGTAATTCCAGCCTGCGAAAAAGAAATCCGCATCCGCGCCGATCAGCACTTCTTTGCTGGGGTATTTCTCGGATAGTTCGGGCAGTTCCGTCAGGCCCGCGCGCATTTCCTCATCCAGCTTGTTCCAGCCGTTGATGCCCGTAAAGCCGACCATGCGGTCGGTCAGACCCAGCACCAACATCATCTCGGTCAGGTTCACATCGTTGGAGATTGCGGCCTTGGGCGGCTCATCGAAGGTGACCTCTCGGTTGCAGCTTTCCACAGTGGTCTGTGCCAAAGCGCCGGTGGCCGCGAAGGTCATGGCGAGGGTTGAGAAGAGTTGTTTCATTGGGTTCGTCCTTAGTTTGGAAGATGGAAAGAAAAATGGGTGTCTTCGCTGGGGTTCAGTGTTTCGCGGCGCGCTTCGACGCGGAACGCGTCCGACACCAGCCGCTCGGTCAAGACCTCATGGGGCGGCCCGCTGCCGCGTAGATGCCCATGCTCCAGCACCAGAACGCTGTCGCAGACCTCAGCGGCCATGTTCAGATCATGCAGCGAGACGATGATCGTCAGATCAAGCCCGCGGATCAGGGCCAAAACCTCAAGTTGGTGCCGGATATCGAGATGGTTCGTCGGCTCGTCCAGAACCAGCACCTGCGGCTCTTGTGCGAGCGCACGGGCCACCATCACGCGCTGACGTTCCCCTCCCGAAAGGGTCAGCAGATCGCGGTGCGCAAGATCCTGTAGCCCGAGCCGGTGCAGCGCATTCTCGACGATCTCGCCGTCATTGGCCCCGGCCGTCGAAAAGCCCAGCCGGTGCGGCGTGCGCCCCAGCATGAC
>CAKZXZ010000076.1 GCA_937883775.1 uncultured Paracoccaceae bacterium | reverse complement strand
TCTGATAAGGCAGAAACAGCGCCGAGCGCGCACCAACGACCAGTTGCGCGCCGCCCTGTCCCACCATTTTCCACGCACGGCGGCGTTCGGTCATAGTGACGCCGGAATGCCATTCGGCGGGCTTTGCGCCGAAACGCGCCTCGACCCGCGTCAGGAATTCGGCGGTGAGGGCGATCTCTGGCAGCAGGACAAGCGCTTGGCGGCCTTGCTTGAGGCATTCGGCGACGGCTTCAAGATAAACCTCTGTCTTGCCCGACCCGGTGACGCCTTTCAGCAAGGTGGTACCGTAGGTGCCAGACGCGACGGCCTGCTTTAGAGTGGTAACGCCTTCCGCCTGATCGGCGGTCAGGTCTTTGCCGGGCAAAGCAGGATCTAGCATCGGGTAAGGCGTGTCACGCGGCGCGTCTTCTTCGCGCACGGCGCCTTGCTTGACGAGGCCTTTGACGACAGAGGACGTTACGCCCGCCATGTCGGACAGCTCTTTCAGGGTGAAGGACAGCCCGCCATAGTCGCTGAGGACGTCGAGGACCTTGATGCGTGCGGCGGTTTCCCGGTCCGGCATGCCAGTCCCCATCCGGTAGACCTTACGCATGGACGGCGGGTCGCTGAGCCCCGGTGCGCGTGTGGCCAGCCGCAGCATCGCGGTCATGGGGGTCAGCGTATAATCGGCAGCGCGGCGCAGAAACAGCATCATCTCTTCGCGCATGGGGGCGGCGTCCATGACCCGCGTGATGGCGCGGATTTTCGAGCGGTCGTAATCGCCTTTGCCCGACCCCCACACCACGCCCAACACCTTGCGCGGGCCTAGCGGCACCTCGACGAACGCGCCCAGAAAGCAGCCGCCCTCGGGCGCTTTGTAATCCAGCAAACGGTCGAGGGGTTGCGTTGTCAGCACGCCCACCAGATCGCCTTCGTCAAAGAATGACCGCTCGTCCACACGCCGCTCCGCTTTGGGCTTCACCCCCGGTTCCATATCCAGTAAGAGTTAGCGCAAACAACGCTGACCCGATGAGGACCTGCCCGATGAAGTTCTTTGTAGACACTGCCGAGATTGATGCAATCGCCGAACTCAACGATTTGGGCATGGTGGACGGGGTCACAACTAACCCGTCGCTGATCCTGAAATCAGGCCGCGATATTCTGGAAGTGACCAAAGAGATTTGCGATCTGGTCGATGGCCCTGTGAGCGCCGAAGTGGTCGCAACCAAAGCCGACGACATGATCGCCGAGGGTCGCAAGCTGGCCGAAATCGCCGAGAACATCACCGTGAAGCTGCCGCTGACATGGGACGGCCTGAAAGCCTGTAAGGTGCTGTCGGGCGAAGGCAAAATGGTGAACGTGACGCTGTGCTTCTCGGCCAATCAGGCGCTGATTGCCGCGAAAGCCGGCGCGACCTTTATCTCGCCTTTCATCGGGCGGCTGGACGATATCAACATCGACGGCATGGACCTGATCGCAGATATTCGCACAATCTACGACAATTACGGGTTCGAGACGCAAATCCTCGCCGCATCCATCCGCACGGTAAACCACGTTCTGGAAAGCGCGCGCATCGGTGCGGATGTGATGACTGCTCCGCCAGAAGTGATTAAAAAGCTGGCAATGCACCCGCTGACCGACAAAGGTCTGGAAACTTTCTTGGCGGATTGGGCAAAAACAGGGCAGAAAATCCTGTAAGGGTCTGCTATAGACCCTGAAAACACCAATCCGAGGCCCGCATGAGCAGCAGCCCCCAAATCGACGAAACCCTGCGGGACAAGATCATCGCAGCGCCGGAAGTGATCCTTGAGGACCCCGATCTTATGGCCGCCCTGATCGCCGCGAACGAGCGTGCGATGGGCAGCAATATCGTCGATCTGCGCGGTATCGCGATGGAGCGGCTTGAGGCACGGCTGGATCGGTTGGAAGACACCCACCGCTCGGTAATTGCCGCCGCCTACGAGAACCTCGCAGGGACCAACCAAGTGCATCGCGCGATCCTGCGGATGCTGGACCCGGTTGAATTTGAGAACTTTCTCAAGGACTTGGGCGGCGAGGTCGCAGATATCCTCCGCGTGGATTGCGTGAAACTGGTGCTGGAAAGCGTGCAGGACGAGGCAAGCCCCGCCGTGCAACGCTTGGGCGACGTGCTGTCGGTGGCCGAACCCGGCGTCATTGACCAATACATCACCATGGGCCGCAACACGCCCGTGCGGCCCGTGACCCTGCGCCAAGTGCATCCCGAAGCCGATGATCTTTACGGCGAAACCGGGGGCTGGATCCGCTCTGAGGCGTGCCTCAAGCTAGATCTGGGAGAAGGCCGCCTGCCCGGCATGCTAGCCTTGGGCGCCGAAGATCCGCATCAATTCGCGCCGCAGCAAGGCACCGATCTTCTGGCCTTCTTTGCCGGCGTCTTTGAACGCGCCATGCGGCGCTGGTTGGCATGAGCATGATCTCTCCAGCCGCGCGCGAAGCGCTGGAGACATGGTTAACCCATCTTGCCTCCCTCGGCGGCGTGGCCGAGAACACGGTGACAGCGTATCGCGCGGATGTGCTGGGCTTTCTGGCGTTTATGACCCAACACCACGGGG
>CAKZXZ010000075.1 GCA_937883775.1 uncultured Paracoccaceae bacterium | reverse complement strand
ATTCTGGAGGCATGGAGGGCACGTTAGTGGGCTATCTCCTTGTTTTGGCGTTGATTATTGCAGCGCCGTGGTTGCGTGAAAATGTTCGGAAACCCATGACCAAAGCGCGCCGTCAGGCTGCGCCGGGTGATTTTGTGCGCCTGTCTCAAGGGGTGACGCATTATCAATGGCATGGCCCTGCGCGCGGTCCGGTCGTGGTCGCAATCCACGGGTTGACGACGCCGTCCATTGTCTGGAAAGCGCTTATTCCGGGGTTGTCCGCACTGGGCTTTCGGACGCTGACCTATGACCTTTACGGGCGCGGCTTTTCGGACCGCGCGCCGGGCGATCAGACGAGGGCGTTTTTTCTGACACAGCTTCGCGATCTGCTGGCCGATCAGGGGCTTGAAGACGATCTGATCCTGATGGGCTATTCCATGGGCGGCTCTATCGCGACGGCTTTTGCAGCGGCAGAACCCGACCGGGTGCGGCGCATCATTTTGCTCGCCCCGGCGGGGATCGAAATGGCCCCCGGCAAGCTGGCCGAGTTTGCGCGTGATACGCCGATCATTGGCGATTGGCTGATGCTTGCGCTGGGGTCGTGGCGGCTGCGGCAGGGTATCCTGCGCGGCACGGGCGATCCGCTGGTCGATGAGATCGGCAAGGTTCAGATTAAAGCGCTGGGCGACAAGGGCGTGCTGCCTGCGGTGCTGTCGTCGCAACGCGGCATGCTGGCGGAACGGCTTGAGGAAGAGCACCGCGCGATCAGCCGCGCCGATATCCCGGTTCTGGCGATCTGGGGGCGCGACGATAACGTGATCCCGATCCAAGCGCTGGGCACGCTCGCGCAATGGAACCGCGTCGCGCGGCAGGATGTGATTGATAGCGCGGGTCACGCGCTACCGTTCACCCATCCCGATGATGCGAGCGCGTTCATCACCGAAGTATTGCGGGAAGGCTGACGTTGTCGTCTAGCCAACCGACGGTTTGTTTGGCGTGGTCCAAAGCGTCTTCCGCCGTCTCGAACCGCGTGTCGCCGTGGTAGCCGATGCTGAACCACCCGCGCATATCTTCCGGGTCGCGGCGAAACTCGTCAAAGCCGAAGCTCCCATCTTGGCGCTCGAAGATGTCGACGCAGACGGTCTCTCCATCAAGGTTCACCGACAGGAGCACCGTGTTCTCATGCGCCATCAGGCAGCGGCGCGCGTGGCCGAGGGCAAGACACGCTCTTTGATGGGCAGATGGACAATCGCTGAAAACGCACCGACCGCTACGCCGATCCACCAGACGGCGGTATAATCGCCATAAATGTCGTAAAGCCGCCCCCCCAGCCAGACGCCCAGGAAGCTGCCCAACTGGTGGCTGAAGAACACGATCCCGTAGAGCGTCCCCATATAGCGCAGCCCGTAGATATGCGCGACGAGGCCAGAGGTCAGCGGCACCGTCGCCAGCCACAGCGCGCCCATGGTCAGGGAGAAGAGGATCACCGAGGTGGGCGTAATTGGGAACATGATGAACAGGGCGGCGACGATCGTTCGGCCGGTGTAAATCCCCGCCAGAAGGTATTTCTTGGAATATCGCTTACCCGCCCAGCCCGCCAGCAAGGTGCCCGCGATATTGGCCAGACCAATCAGCGCGATTGCGACCGCACCCAGGGCCGAGGTTGTTGTGACGCCCACGCTGTGCAGGATGCCGCCGGGTGCGATGGGGCCGCACAGCTCGGTCACGAAGGCGGGGAAATGGGCGGTGATGAAGGCCAGTTGATAGCCGCAGGAGAAGAACCCAAGGAAGATCAGCGTGAAGGACGGGTCTTTGAAGGCTTTGGTCAGGACCTCGCCGAAGGTTTCCTCTAGCTCGGTTTTGTGCGCCACGACGGGCGCACGCATCATGGGCAGCATCAAAAGCGAGGCGAGGATAATGCCCGCAAAGGTCACGAAAACCATCTGCCAGCTCATCATGCCCATCAGCCATTCCGCCGTCGGCGCGCCGATCACTTGCCCAGCTGAACCAGCGGCAGTGGCAATCGCCAGCGCCATGGAGCGGTTTTCATCCGACGCCGCGCGGCCCACCACCGCAAGGATCACGCCAAAGCCCGTGCCCGCAATGCCGAAGCCGATCAGGATGTTGTAGAACTGATGCGCCTCTGGCGTGACGGCCATGGACGACAGCACAAGCCCGGCGGCATAGATCAAAGCGCCAAAGATGATCGCCTTGCGGTCGGTCAGCTTCTCCGCAATCGCGCCGAAAATGGGTTGGCCGATGCCCCATGCCAGGTTCTGGATCGCGATGGCGAGGGAGAATTCAGAGCGCAGCCAGAAGAACTCCTCGGCAATCGGGATCTGAAACACGCCGAAGGAGGCGCGCACCGCGAAGCTTATCATCATGATGACACAGCCTGCGATCAGGACGGGGGTGATAAGGGGGGCTTTGGCTTGCATAGGGCAACTGTGATCGCCGCTTGCCTATCGGTCAAACGCGAATTCGTGATGCGACGCTTAAGAGATGTTTATGTGTGCGCTGCCCTGCGCTAAAGCGGCGTCATGGATGTGGTCAAACTTTACGAAGAACGTGTTGCCTCTGGGGTTCTGAGGGCCGATCCCGTTCAACATGCAGCGCTTGCCGAACTGGAGCGCATTCGGGCCGAGCTGGCCAAGCCCATCAAGAAAGGGCTGTTCCGCAAGGCACCTGAGCCGATCAAGGGGCTTTACCTATGGGGCGGCGTCGGGCGCGGCAAGTCGATGCTGATGGACTTATTTGTCGAAACTCTCGAAGTGCCAGCCCGCCGGGTACATTTTCACGCGTTCATGCAAGAGGTGCATCGTGGCATGACCGAGGCCCGCAAGCGCGGCGTGAATGATGCCATCGTGCCGGTGGCCAAAGCGATCATCGACGAGGTGCGGTTGCTGGCCTTTGACGAGATGCAGATCACCGACATCACAGACGCGATGATCGTGGGGCGTCTGTTCGAGCAGCTTTTCGCGGCGGGCGTGGTCGTCGTGACGACGTCGAACCGGGTGCCGGATGATCTTTACAAAGACGGTTTGAACCGCCAGCTGTTCCTGCCGTTTATCGATCTGCTCAAAGAGCGGATGCAGGTGTGGGAGCTGGAATCCGAGACGGACTACCGCCAGCATCGGCTTGAAGGATCGCCCATTTATTTCACGCCGATCAATGCCGAGGCAAGCGTGCAGATTGATGCGGTTTGGAATGATCTGACCGGGGGTGACAGCACGCCCCTGACGCTGCATGTGAACGGACGCGAGGTCGTCTTGCCAGCCTTCCGCAATGGTGTGGCACGCACGACGTTCTTTGATCTGTGCGGCAAGCCCTTGGGGGCGGCGGATTATCTGGAACTGGCCGATAAGGTGAAGGTTCTGGTGCTGGAGAACATCCCCTGCCTGAGCCGATCGAACTTCAACGAGGCCAAACGCTTTGTCACCCTGATCGACGCGCTTTATGAGGCGCATGTGCGGCTGATCTGCTCGGCAGAAGCAACGCCCGAAATGCTCTATCTGGAAGGCGAAGGCACGTTCGAGTTTGAACGTACAGCCAGCCGCTTGCGCGAGATGCAAAGCGCGGATTGGGCCTCTTAGGGCAAGACCAGAGCCTGCCCGACCGAGATATTTTCGGGTGCGCGCAGCGTTGTGCGATTGGCCTCGAAGATGCGAACAGCCGCCTGAGGTGAGCCGTAAAACCGTGTCGCGATAGAGGCAAGGCTATCGCCTGCCACAACGGTATAAACGCGCGGCTCTGACGTGGTGCTGCGGGTCATCTCGCTCAGAAGGATTGCGGTATCAATCAGATCGTCATCGTTCTGCAGCAACGGGGCTGTTGCCGTCACCATCTCTTCTTGTGGGTCAGGTTGCACAGTTGGCGCGGGGACGACGCGGGGTTCGGGCGCTGGTATCGCACTCTCGACTGCGGCTGTTTCGACAGGCTGAACCGGAGCAGGCTCTGGCGTGGGTGTGGCAGCCTGCAGGGGATCTTGCACAGGCCGTGGGGCGACCTTCTTTATGCGGCCTGCAACAGTCGCGTCTTCCAGCCGGGCCGTACCGAGCGTGACAAGCACCCCTGAAGAGGGCCGGTCAAGCGCATAGACCTGCCCAGTTGCGCCCAAGATATCATGCGCTGATCCCATCTCTGTCAAGACGCCAGAGGCAATGTCGGGGGGCGTGTCTGACCGCGCGACGTCCGCGCCGATCCTTGCATCTGGCGCTTGTCCCGGAGCCAAAAGCAAAAGTGTGGCGACGCAAATCGCAAAAACAACCGCAAGGGCGCTGATCTGATATGTTGAAAGCCGAGTGTGTCTCATGACGATGTTGCGCAGTCTGCAAGCGGCCATATTGGTGCCGCTTCAAGCCTGCGCGTTCCTTTTACCCCAATTCAGGCTGCGCTTTATTTTGGCATTGTGCTCGCCACGTCGCGCTTACCTATACTGCACCCCCATATGTAGAGGTTTTTGCGCCAGATCGTCAATCAAAAGTGCTTTGGACTTATGCCAGGCCCCTGAAATCTAGCCATTTTCCCGCAGAACGGCGCCTGCAAGATACAATGAGCCACAAATCAGGATGCGCGCGGTTGGGTCTGTTGCGACAATCTGGGCGACAGCGTCGGTGACCGATGCGGAGGTGCGCGCGGGCAAGCCCACACTCTGTGCGGCGGTCGCCGTATCCTTTGCAGGCACGGTGTTTGCCTCTCCGGGGATCGACACGGCGATCAATTCGCGGGCCTGTGCCGCAAGTGGGCGCAGATATCCCGTGATGTCCTTGGTGTTGAGCATCCCACAAACCAGATGGGTCGGCCGCTTGGGCAGATCAGCAAGAACGGCAGCCAAAGCATCCCCTGCCGCTGGATTATGCCCGCCATCAAGCCAAAGCTCGGCTTGCGGGGCGATATCAATGAGGGTGCCCTGACGCAGGCGCTGCATTCGTGCAGGCCACAGCGCATCGCGCGTAGCTGCATCCGGATCGCCCTTTTGAAGGACGCGCAGAGTGGCGATGGCAGCGCCCGCATTCTGGATCTGATGCGCGCCGATCAGGGCTGGCAAGGGCAGGTCCAGAAGCCCGGTCTCGTCCTGGTAAATCAGCCGCCCGCGTTCTTCCCAGACATGCCACTGCTGGCCATACGCCATCAGCGGCGCGCCCATCCGCGCGGCGCGGGCTTCGATCACGTCCATCGCTGGGTCATGTTGGGGGCCAACCACACAAGGCACGCTTCGCTTGATGATCCCGGCTTTCTCGCCTGCGATCTTGGGCAGTGTGTCGCCCAGAAACTGCTGGTGATCCATGTCGACGGGCGTGATGACGGTAACGGCGGGGGCTTCGAACACGTTGGTCGCATCCAGCCGTCCGCCCAAGCCCACCTCCATCAGGGTGAAATCCGCAGGCTTGCGCGAAAACGCAAGCATCGCCGCGATGGTCGTGATTTCGAAGTAAGTGATCGTTTCCTGATTATTGGCTGCGTAGCATTCGTCAAGTACCGGGCTCAGCGCATCTTCTTCGATCAGATCACCCGCGATGCGGATACGTTCGTGAAACCGGGCCAGATGGGGGGAGGTGTAGGCGTGACAGGACAGTCCTGCGCCTTCCAGCCCCGCGCGGATCATCGCAAGGGTCGAGCCTTTGCCATTGGTGCCCGCGATGTGAACGACAGGGGGCAGCTTAGCCTCGGGATGATCCAGCGCTGTAAGCAAGCGCCAGACACGGTCGAGCGTCAGATCGATGATCTTCGGATGAAGGGCCATCATCCGTTCAAGGATAACGTCCGAGCCGGGCAGGCTCATTCCTTGGCGGCCTCTTGGAGCGCAGGTTCGGGTTGCGCATCCTCTGCAACTGGTTCGGGTGCGGGCAGATCGCCGACGACCTGCGGCGGCTCCTTGAGGAGCATGCGCAGAATGGTAATCAGCTCTTCCCGCATCCTGGTGCGCGGGGTCACACGGTCAAGCATCCCGTGATCCAGCAGATACTCGGCGCGCTGAAAGCCCTCTGGCAGCTTTTCGCGGATGGTCTGTTCGATCACACGCGGACCGGCAAAGCAGATCAGGGCATTGGGTTCGGCGATATGCACATCGCCCAGCATCGCATAAGAGGCGGTGACACCGCCGGTCGTCGGATGGGTCAGCACGACGATGTAGGGCAGACCCGCTTCCTTGAGAAGTTGCAGGGCGACCGTTGTGCGCGGCATTTGCATAAGGCTCAGAATGCCCTCCTGCATGCGGGCACCGCCAGCAGCAGAGAACAGAACTAGCGGGCGCCCCAACTCGACCGCGCGTTCGGCCGCGGCGATGATGGCGTTGCCCACAAACATCCCCATCGAGCCACCCATAAAGCTGAAATCCTGACACGCCGCGACGATGGGCGTGCGCCCGATCTCTCCCTCGGCGACCAGCATCGCTTCTTTCTCGCCGGTGCTTTTCTGCGCGGCTTTCATGCGGTCGGGGTATTTCTTTTGATCGCGGAAATGCAGCGGATCAGCGATCGGCATGGGCACCGCGATCTCGGCGAAGATCCCGCCGTCGAACAGTGATGCAAAACGATCGCGCGGGGTAATGGCCATGTGATGGCCGCAATTGGTGCAGACGTTCAGATTGTCCGAAAGTTCACGATGAAACAGCATCGTGCCGCAATCATCGCATTTGGTCCAAAGGTTCTCGGGCACTTCGCGACGCGAAAAGAGCGAGTTGATCTTGGGACGGACGTAGTTGGAAATCCAGTTCATCTGGGCCTCAGGCGGATATCAGGTTGACTTCAGATAAGCCGGGCCTGTCGGAAATGCAATCAGACCCGTAAGGCCAGACGCACGGCAATCCAACTGACACCCATCATCGCGGCATCGACCCAAAGCAGCGGCATTAGCACCGATGCGTCCGTCATATCGGCCTCAAGCGTGTAAAGAGCCAGCCCAGAAAGTGGACCATCAAGCGAGATGAACAGCAGCGCTGAGACGTTATTAACGAAGTGCAAAACGATGGCAGGACCAAGCGTTCCGGTCCGGGCAGTCAGATCTGCGGCGAAAATGCCAAACACGGTCGCCCACAATGCGATGAGCCACGCGCTGTCGCCGTGATCGGCGGGGCTGTAATGCAGCGCCCCAAACAACACCGAGGGCAGCACGATCCATACCGCAGGATGGGCAAAACGCGCGGCCAGTTGGCTTTGCAGGTAACCGCGGAAGAAAAGCTCTTCTGCGCTGACCTGAATAAGCACAAGGATCAACGAGATTGGCAGCAGAACCAGCCAGGTTGGAACGGCCAGATTGGGCTGTAGATCGCCAAGCCCGTAGGGCGGCAAGAGTGTCACTACGCCGTACAGCAAGACCAGCGCCGCCAACGCCCGCGCGCTGTCACGCATCACGTAAGGCAGCGGCCCAAGAAGCGATAACAGCCCACGCCCTTGCAGCAGGATCGACGCGGTAAGGGTTCCTGCGATCATGAAGACGAACGTCAGCAAGAAACCCATCGTTTGTGCCGGATTTGTGCCGTCGATCATGTCAATAAACGCGTTGGCGTTGCCGGATGCCTGGCTTAGCACGAAGCCGTAGACGACAGTCAAAAGGAAGTAGAGAACAAGTGCCAAGATCATCCCTGCACCCGTCCGCCAAAGGGCCGGGAAGGTGCGGGCAGGTCTAATCAGGGTCTCGTATGGGTCGTATCGCATCCGTGTGAGGTAGGCGGTTTTCCTGCAAAGCGCACCCCTTGGTTTAAAAAAGGCGGGTGTGGAGGGGGCTCTGCCCCCGCTGCTGCGCAGCCCCCCGCGGTATTTGAAGACAAAAGAAGCGGGCCCGTTAACCTTAACATCTGGTGAAAACGGGGCCGGAACGCGCTTGTGCAAAAAGGCTGGGTTGCTTATCCACAAACAACTGTTTTTTCGGAGGCCCCGACCCACATGAGCAAGTTTGACAAATCCCGTCTTCCCAGCCGACACGTCACCGAAGGTCCGCAGCGCGCGCCGCACCGGTCCTACTATTACGCGATGGGTCTGAGCGAAGAAGAAATTGCGCAACCATTCGTTGGTGTGGCGACCTGCTGGAATGAGGCAGCGCCTTGCAATATCGCGCTTAATCGTCAGGCGCAGGCGGTGAAGCTGGGTGTGAAGGCAGGCGGTGGCACGCCGCGTGAGTTTACCACGATCACCGTCACCGATGGCATCGCGATGGGCCATGAGGGCATGCGGTCGTCGCTGGCCTCGCGTGAAGCGATTGCGGATACGGTCGAGTTGACGATGCGCGGGCATTCTTATGATGCTGTGGTCGGTCTTGCGGGCTGTGACAAGTCGTTGCCTGGCATGATGATGGCGATGGTGCGTCTGAACACGCCGTCGGTGTTTATCTACGGTGGATCCATTCTGCCAGGTCGTCTGGAAGGCAAGGACGTGACCGTTCAGGACGTGTTCGAGGCTGTGGGCCAGCATCAGGCGGGCAACTACTCGGACGAGGAATTGGCTGTGTTGGAGCGGGTTGCCTGTCCGTCGGCGGGCGCCTGTGGAGGCCAGTTTACGGCCAACACCATGGCTTGCGTATCTGAAGCGATTGGATTGGCTTTGCCGAATTCATCCGGCGCGCCAGCCCCTTATGAAAGCCGCGATCAGTATTCCGTCGCCTCGGGCGAAGCGGTGATGAACCTGATTGCCAAGAACATCCGCACCCGCGATATCGTGACGCGTCAAAGCCTTGAGAACGCCGCGCGGATCGTGGCCTGCACAGGCGGGTCGACCAATGCAGGTCTCCATCTGCCTGCGATTGCCCATGAGGCTGGCATTGATTTCGATCTGGCCGATGTCTGCGAGATTTTCCGCGACACGCCGTATTTCGTCGATCTCAAGCCCGGTGGTCAGTACGTAGCCAAGGACCTGTATGAAGCGGGTGGCGTGCCGGTTGTGATGAAGGAATTGCGCAAAGCGGGTCTGATACACGAGGATTGCATGACCGTGACGGGCCGTTCGATCGGTGAAGAGATTGATCGTGTGACCGGCGAAGCCGATGGCCGCGTGATTTATTCGATTGATGCGCCGCTGACGAAAACGGGGGGTGTTGTCGGTCTTGAAGGCAATCTGGCGCCTGAGGGTGCGATTGTGAAAGTGGCGGGTATGGAAACCCAGCACCAGCGCTTTGTCGGCCCTGCACGCGTTTTTGAGTGTGAAGAGGATGCGTTTGCCGCTGTGCAGAAGCGGGAATACAAGGAAGGCGAGGTCCTTGTCATCCGTAACGAAGGCCCTGCTGGTGGCCCCGGTATGCGCGAGATGTTGGCGACGACCGCGGCGTTGTCTGGTCAGGGCATGGGCAAGAAGGTTGCGCTGATAACCGATGGTCGTTTTTCGGGTGCGACGCGCGGGTTCTGCGTGGGTCACGTTGGCCCCGAAGCCGCACATGGCGGACCCATCGGGATGCTGAAGGATGGCGACATCATCACGCTTGATGCGATCAAGGGTGAGTTGTCTGTCGATCTCACCGAAGAAGAACTTGCAGCGCGCAAGGCCGAGTGGACCGGTGCACGCGAGACGATCTATGCGTCCGGCGCATTGTGGAAATATGCGCAATTGGTGGGCAACACCAAAAACGGCGCTGTGACCCATCCCGGTGCCAAGGCGGAGCGTCACATATATGCGGATATCTAGGCTTAGACGGGTCTGCGCCGGGCTTGCTTTTGTAGCTGGTCTGGGAGCATGTGAAGGCCCGCCCGCAGGCTTGGGATTTTTGGAGGGCGCAGTGTCGGGCGATGACGGCCCGCCCGCGATCCGCGATACAATTTTGGCTGAAACGGTCAAGATCACAGCGCCATCCGGCTATTGCGTTGATACACGGTCCAGACGCAATGGATTGAGTGGGGCTTTTGTGGTTTTGGCGCCATGTGCGGGTCTTAAAGTTCCCGGGATCGAGTGGCCGAAGACAGTTGCGGTGATGACAGTCTCGACCACGCGTGGGGCGCTTCCAGCAGCCTCGGCCGAGCAACTGGAAGCATTCGTGACCAGTGCCGAAGGGCGCAGCCTGTTGGCCACGCATACCGACGGGTCTGTCGAAATTCTGCAAACTGAAAGCAGTCAGGGTGCGTTTTTTGTGCGGGTGGCTGAGGCGGAAACGCCCGTCACGGCTCTTGAGCAGAGTTATTGGCGCGGTCTGATCGCGGCAGGTGGACGATTGGTGAGCCTCAGCATGCGCGGTTACGACGCCGAGCCGTTAAGCGCTGAGCAGGGTCTGCAGATGATCCGTGGCCTTGCCGCCGATATTCGCGCCCAAAGCACGCAGCCCGCTGCACAAACCGTGCCAACGCCTGCAGATGAAAGACCTGCGCCCTTTGCTGGATTGTTTCGCGGACAAGAATAGACTGTTAACATTCGGTCGCTAATGTGCTTTCCAGTCAGCAATGACGATAAGGCCGGGTATGGGCGTGCTTGATAAATTTATATTCCAACGCGTTTTGACCCGCTGGGGCAAAGCGGCTCGGTTGGCGCGCCAAACAGATTTGACAACTTTGCGCCGTCAGCGCTCTCGGGCGCGTCAGATGCAAGCGCGCCTGAATGAACTCATCGCCGTCGCCGATAGCCGTCTTGCGCTGCCCTTGATCGGCACCAAAGCAATGCGGCGTCCTGCGGGATCAGATTGGTCCTGGCGCCCGCAGCTTTGGCGTGAACCGCTGATGACGCCGGGATATGCCTCTGTTGAGAACAAGTCGTCTTTTGGACCCGAGGCGACGATTTTCCATGATTGCAAGGTAACGGAACTGACGGTGCGCCAATTGCGCAATCACCGCGACAGCGATCTGGCTCCTTTTGGCATGCGCATGGACGTGTTCCGCTTTGACGGCAGCTATCTTTCGATGGTGATCGATCTGCCCGAAGACTCTGCGAAAGGTCTCAAAAAGCGCCATTTGCTGCGCATGGACACGATTGTCGAGATGGAGAAGCCGCTTGAGATTTTCGCGCGGCTGAACGTCAAGCACGGACCTAATACCGAACAGATTGTGCGCGAATTGCCCTTGCATGAAGAAGAGGTGATGGTCGAATTTGACCTCGCCTACACAAAGCTGAACGAAAAGCGGGTTGAGCGGATGTGGGTCGATCTGATCTTTGAGGGACCAGAGATGAACCAGATCATCCTGCGCGATGTCACGTTCAGCCGTCGCCCCCGTGCTGAACTGTGACCCCGTCCAACTGTAAAGGAGCCGATTGATGGCCACGCTCACGCTCTCCAAGACCCGTCTGCAGGCTGGCATCTGGGAAGGGGTTCTGACTTGGACCGGCACTGGCAACATGCAGCCCGAGCTTGTCGCGCTGCACCTCGATCAACCGATCACGGGGATCAATATTAAGGAGGATCCCGCAGGCAATGAATGGAAGGTGCAAATCCCCGTTCCGATCGAAGCGATTTCGGATGGGGTGCACACGATTGTCGTGGTTGAAAAGGCATCGGGTGAGATGCTGACCAGTTTTACGCTCATCTCGGGGGAGCCACTTGCAGAGGATATCCGCACCGAAACCGCCCTGCTCAGGGCAGAGCTGGATATGCTGAAACGCGCCTTCCGGCGCCACTGTCTTGAGACGATGACCTAGCGTCACTTGTTTCTCAGAGCCGGACGATCACCTAATTACCGTGATATTGTCGCCCATCTGCCCCAATCCTGTCTGAATTGGCCCTCATACACTGCACAGATAACGAGCAAGTATTGAGGTACCGGTAATGGACCGACTGACAGAGATGGAAGCCTTTGCCACGGTTGTGGATCAAGGCGGCTTTACGGACGCCGCCAAGAAAATGGGGATTTCGAAATCCGCCGTTTCAAAGCACGTCTCGTCGCTGGAGGCGCGATTGGGCGCGAGGTTGCTGAACAGAACCACCCGCCGTGTCAGCCCGACCGAAATCGGCTTGGCTTATTATGATCGCGCCCGCCGCGTTTTGAACGACGCTGGCGAAGCTGACGCGCTTGTCACGTCGATGCAGTCTGCGCCGTCGGGGCTGCTACGTATCTCTGTCGCGACAGACTTCGGGGTGAATCACTTATCGCCTGTTTTGGGCGAATTCCTGACCGAATTTCCCGACATCACGGTCAATATGGTTCTGAACAACCGCTATGTAGAACTGATTTCCGAAGGCTTTGATATGGCCGTGCGCATTGGTGAGCTGGAAGACAGCACCCTGCGTGCCCGCAAACTAACCGAGACGACAAAACGCATGGTCGCCTCGCCTGAATACTTCGAACAATACGGTCGTCCGGAAAAGATCGACGATCTGAACGAGCATAAATTGCTGCATTACTCGAACCAATCCAGCGGGAACGTCTGGAAACTGACCGCCCCCTCGGGTGAAAAGCGTCAAGTCCGCACTGCAGGGTGGCTGACCGTCAATGATGGTCAATCGTTGCTGAACGCCGCCATCTCTGGCCTTGGCATCGCCTATCTGCCCAGCTTTCTTTATGCCGACGCGATGGAACAGGGTCTGATCGAAGAAGCGATCCCCGATCTGCCGCAGGAAACCCAAGGCATTTACGCGGTCTATCCGCCTGGTCGGTTCACCCAGCCCAAGGTCCGCGCGTTCATCGACTTTCTGGTGCATTCCTTTGCCGATAAAGGCCCCGACGCCTGGTAGGCCATCCGATTTTCCCCTGAAGCACTCACAAGGTGCTGTCAAACTGGCGCGGCTCTGAATGGGTCGCGCTTTTTTGTCTAGCGGGTGGACGTGATGATCGCCTCAACCCGGCGATTGGCCTCGCGCCCTGCCTCTTCGAGGTTTGACGCGATCGGCGCGAGATACCCCATGCCTTCGGCTTCCATCCGGGTTCGTGACACACCATAGCTGGTCGCCAAGCGGTCCAGGACAGCCGCTGCACGCTGTCGCGAGATATTCACATTCACGTCCAGCCCACCGGTGCTATCGGTATGCCCAACCAGGGCAATCGTCAGGTCTGGTTCCGCCGCCATTAGATCAGCGAGTGCTTGAAGCGAAGGGTAATCCCCCCCGCTCAATTGCGTCGATCCGGTTTCAAAGTCCAGATCACGCAAGACAACACGCCCTCGGCTCAAAAGCGCTTCGGCCAATGTGCGATCGACTTGCGCGCTGGGCCCGCGCACTGGGGCGGCGTCGGTTTCAGCAAGCGGTGCATCCGCGTCCAGCCCGGCCCGGATAATTTGGATATAGCCAGCCGCTGCGGACCGGCTGACCAGCAACGAAATCGCCTCATCTCCCTTAACCATTGATAGAAAGCGAAAATCGCCCAAATCGACATGCATGTCAGGCTCTGCAATCACGGGCGTTTCAAAGCGAAAATCAAAACCTCCGCAGGCCTCTGTCGTGCAATCCAGAACCACTTCATAGCCAAGCGGTTCCAATTGATCGCGAAGCGGGCGGATGAGCTGCAAGGTTGTCAGGCCAGTTGCGCCGATCCGCCAGGCTTGTTGCTGCACGGGCCCTTCAAAGACCCGCGTTGGCAAGGTGCCGTTTTCCCAAGGCCCGATGGGCAAGGCGTAGCTGTCCATCCCGCTGCTGACCTCGGCTGCGAGAATTGCGTTGGATGGCAAGGCCAATTGGGCTGCCTCAGCAACCCCCGCGCTGCAAAGCGCACAGAGAAGGGTTGCTCGGATCATCGGTGCTGTGCGTGATACTCGTCATTGGGCCGCATATCGGTGGCTGACGCGATCCGGTTGGTCATGTTGAAAAAGCCCGCAACCCCGGCGATGTCCCAGATATCGCGCTCCGAAAAGCCCACGCCGCGCAGGGCGTTGCGGTCGGCTTCCTCGATCTCGGCACTGGCGCGGGTCATCTTGACGGCGAAGTCCAGCATCGCGCGGTGGCGCGCATCCAGTGGCGCGGCGCGGTAGTTCATCACTAGCATCTCACCCAGCATCGGATCGCCTGACAATTCGCGTACGGCTGCGCCATGGGCGGTCAGGCAATAATAGCATTTGTTCTCCGAAGACACGGCAACCGCGATCATCTCGCGCTCCAGCTTGCTGAGCCCGCTATCTGCGAGCATCAGGTCGTTATAAAGTGCTGTGAACGCGTTTAGCTTATCAATATCAAAGGCATAGGCCTGCAGCACGTTCGGGACCATCCCCAGCTTGTCCATGCAGATGTCGAAATACTCCTGCGTCTGCTCGGGCAATGGGTCGACCATGGGCAGGTCCAAGGCGGTGGGTTGGTCTTTGCTCATGTTGGTGTCTCACCCTGTTTGATACGGTAGTGATAGCCGCCCATCGGGGTCAGTCCAAGCCCCGCGTAAAGCGCGTTTGCGGCTTCATTCGCCTCGGTCACTGCAAGGGCGATGTGGCTCGCGCGATTGCGCTGCGCCCAGAACGCCGCTTGCCGCATCATGTAGAGGCCAAGGCCTTTGCGGCGATGCGCGTCCAGCACTTCAAGGGCATGGATCATCGCAATCCCGTCATGGATCGCGACAAACCCAGCGCCCGCAGGCTTGTTGTCGATGCGCCCAAAGAGCCCGGTTTTCGGGCCAGCGACACGCTCCATCACCGCGACACGGGCGGGGCCGATGCCGCCCACAGCCCAAATCTCGCGCATGATGTGTAGTGGCTCCCAGATCTCGAACGTAGTGACGCGTGGGGGCAGTTCTGTGGCGAGCGTCTCCACCGGGGCGGCGTAAAGCGTCGTCGGGTCGATCCGCCCATAGCCGCGCGCCTCCAACGCGGCGTCCTCCGGCTGATCGCCGCGCATCTGGAAAAGCGGCGTCTCCATCGCGGCTTCGGCCACGGCGATATCGCCCGATCCCGTCGCGGCTGAGACGCGTTTGCTGCCACCCGCGCCGTCGCGGATCGTCCAGCCACCAATCTGCTTGGTAGAGGTTGGCGGCCACGTCGCCTCCAACACCTCAAGCAGTTTTGGCAGGTCTGGCATCACGCAGGAAACGCCTTGGCAAGATCGGCCATCGCTGCATCTACACGCGCCCCGTCCGACCCGCGCACGACGACATTCGAGCC
>CAKZXZ010000074.1 GCA_937883775.1 uncultured Paracoccaceae bacterium | reverse complement strand
GCCGAAGGCCAGCCCATGCAGTTTGAAGTGCTTCTGCAACAAGGTGCGACCGAAACCGGCCAGATCATGGACCTTTTTGCGGACGCCTTGCGCCAGATGGGCATTGACGCACAAATCACCACCGTCGACAGCGCGCAATTTAACGAACGGGCGATGCAATATGATTTCGACATGGCCTATTATCGGCGCGGCCTGTCGCTTAGCCCAGGCAATGAACAACTGCTCTATTGGGGCAGCGATGGTGTCGAGCAGCCGGGCACCCGCAACTGGATGGGGGTCAGCAACCCCGCCATCGAAGCGATGATCGATGAGATGCTCAACGCTTCGGATCAAGACAATTTCCGCGCCGCCGTCCGGGCGCTTGACCGGGTGCTGACCTCGGGCCGATATGTTATCCCGATCTGGCATGCGCCGGTCTCGCAGCTGGCCCATGTCAAAGAGTTGACCTTCCCCGAGCGTTTGCCAATGTATGGCGATTGGACGGGCTTTCAGCCCGATGTCTGGTGGTACGAGGAATAACGCCAATGATACGAATTCTAGCGATCAGCTTTTGCCTTGTGGCCGCTGGGTGCGGCACTGTCGAAGGGATTGGGCGTGATATCTCGGACGGCTCACGCACAGTGCGCGGCTGGTTCTGATCTGTCATCGTTCTGTTACGTTGGCGACTTAGGCCCGCGGTATGAATATACTTGTTCTTTGTACCGGCAACTCGGCCCGCTCGATCATTCTTGAAAAGCTGCTCGACCGCTTGGGCGGCGCGGATATCACGACCTTTTCTGCAGGCTCTACGCCTTCCGGTGCGGTGCATCCGCAAACGCTGAAAATGCTTGGGGCCAAAGGGTATGACCTGTCCGGCGCCCGCTCCAAAAGCTGGGATGAATTCGCAGCGCCCGGCGCGCCGCAGATGGACGTTGTCATCACCGTCTGCGGATCGGCCGCATCTGAAACCTGCCCCGTCTGGCCCGGCGCTCCGGTACGCGCCCATTGGGGCGTCGAAGACCCGGCCGCTGCCGCCGAACCCGACTGGGAGCCTGCCTTCGACACGGCTTATACCGCCCTCAAGACGCGCGCCCGCGCTTTCCTTGCGGCAGACATCCACGCGATGACCCCTGCAGATCTTCAGGATCACGTGCGCCAGATCGAAGCAGTGGCCTGAGACAGGCTGCCCCATGTGACAGCCTGTCTGTTTGCACGTTGCTCCGCTTGGCATAGCCTAACCCTGCGAGGGCGTTTGAGGAGACGTCTGATGTTTTGGGATCACCTTTTAAAGTCTTGGCAGATCAGTCTGCCTATAGTGCGGTCACGATTTCCCCATGCCGATGAACATGCTTTGGACGCGCTTCAGCTTGGCTACCATAACTTTGCCAGCCTGATGGCGCAAACTCACGATCTGACCCCGCGCGAGGCCGTGGAAGAGGTCGAAGACTGGCTACACATCCTGCATATCTCGGAGTTTGGCCGCTCCACCGCGGCCTAGCACCGCGTCGGCCACGCTCAATCGATCAGCGACGTGACCCACAGGATCGTGGCATCCTCGGCGCTGGTCGAGATGACGTTATGGCCCATGCTGGCATCGTAATACGCGCTGTCGCCGCGGGCCAGATCGACGGGTTCGTAGAACTCGGTGAACAATCGCACGGTGCCGGTCAGCACGTATAGAAATTCTTCGCCGTCATGGCGTACCCAGCCGTCAAACTCTTCAAACTGGCGCGACCGGATCGTGGCCCGGTAGGGCAGCATCTGTTTTTTGCTCAGCGATGCGGCCAGCAATTCGTGCTCATATGTCGTGGTTGCGTGGCTGGCGCCCTGCCCTGAAATCGTCACCGCCATCCGCCCGTTGGCCTGTGTCTTGGCGGGCGGCGTAAACAATTGCGGCACCGAAATTTTCAAGCCTTCAGCCAGTTTCTTCAGCGCCTCATAGGTGGGCGACATCTGACCGTTTTCGATCTTGGACAGCGTCGAGCGTGCAAGGCCAGCCTGCGTCGCGGCCTGCTCAAGCGTCCAGCCATGCGCTTTGCGCAAATCGCGGACCCGCAGACCCAGATCGACAGGTTCAACATCGGCAGTTCCGCCGTTTTCACGGGCAATCTGGATAAGCTTTTTAGGGTCGGTATCAGGCATGACCTCATATAGAGGGCATTGGCACCCGCTTGCAATGCCAGCCGCGCGAAGCTAGCGGTGGGCCATGATCTCAATCAGTGACACACCGCCCTTTGCCGCGCCGCCCGCGCCGTTCAACATGGCGCAATACGTTCTGTCGCGCGCGGCTCACATGCCCCAGAAAGAGGCGCTTTGCGTTCTGGGCGCAGACGCCGTGCACCGCTGGAGCTTCGGTGCCCTCGAAGCGGCGATCCTTGGCACCGCGACTGGCCTTCTGGAGCGCGGTCTGACGCCTGGCGACCGGGTTTTGATGCGGCTGGGCAATACGGTTGAATTTCCGATCGTCTATCTGGCCTGCATCGCGGTCGGGCTGGTGCCCGTGCCCACCTCGTCGCAGCTGACCGAGGCCGAGGTTGACGCGATTGTTGCGCAGATCAAACCTGCTTTGGTCGTGCAGGATCCGACGCTTGCTGCGCCTGCGTCTGGCCCGGCTGTCTTGCTGGCCTCTGCGCTGGATGCACTGCACAGCCGTCCGCCTGCCCAATACGCTTTGGGGGATCCAGGCAGACTGGCCTACATCATTTTCACCTCTGGCACCTCGGGAAAACCACGTGCGGTGTGTCACGCACATCGCGCGATCTGGGCCCGTCAGATGATGTTCGAGGGCTGGTATGGTCTGCGCGAACATGACCGCATTCTGCACGCCGGGGCTTTCAACTGGACCTACACGCTTGGCACCGGTCTGATGGATCCCTGGACCGTTGGTGCAACCGCGTTGATCCCTGCTGCAGGAACGCCCGCAGATCAGCTTTCCGCGCTGAGCGCCTGCCATGATGCAAGCCTTTTTGCCGCTGCGCCAGGGGTTTACAGGCAGATGCTCAAGCAAGATACCCTGCCCGCGATGCCAGCGCTGCGCCACGGCCTGTCTGCAGGAGAGCGCTTGCCCGAGACGACGCGCGCCCATTGGGAGACGCTCACCGGGACGTTGATACACGAAGCTTACGGCATGTCCGAATGCTCGACCTTTGTGTCCGCCTCTCCGGCGCATCCTGCAGTGCCGGGCACCAGCGGACGCGCCCAAGAGGGGCGCCGGGTTGCGATCCTGGGCCCTGATGGCCCCGTCCCCCATGGCAGCGAAGGTGTCATTGCCATTCATCGGGCGGATCCGGGCCTGATGGTGGGATATCTCGATCAACCGGACGAGACCGCGGCGCGGTTTCAAGGCGATTGGTTCTTGACCGGCGACACCGGATGCATGGCCGCCGATGGCGCCATCACCTATCTGGGGCGCGCTGATGACATGATGAACGCAGGCGGCTACCGCGTCTCCCCGCTCGAGGTTGAGGCGGCCTTAAACGCCCACCCCGATGTCATCGAAGCCGCCGCCATCGAACTACGCGTCAAGGCCGATGCATCAATCATCGCCGCCGTTTACGTGGCCGACCGCCCATTGGACGACACGGCGCTGAACGGCTTTGCGTCCCAGCGCCTTGCGCGTTACAAGATGCCCCGAAGATACATCTACCGCGACACCCTTCCCAAAAGCGCCAATGGCAAGCTGAACCGCAAAGCCCTGCGCGCGCAATATGAGGCCGATCATGGTTAAACTCGACATCATCTCCGACCCGATCTGCCCGTGGTGCTATATTGGCAAAACCCGTCTGGACGAAGCGCTCGCCCAGCATCCCGACCACCCGTTCACCATCGAATGGCACCCTTTCCAGCTGAACCCGGACATGCCCGAAGCCGGTATGGATCGTCGTGCCTATCTGGAGGGTAAGTTCGGCGGCAAAGAGGGTGCTGTGAAAGCCTATGCGCCCGTTGTCGAAGCCGCCGACGAAGCTGGCCTCAAGATCGACTTTGAGGGGATGCAGCGCACGCCCAACACCATCGACGCGCACCGCCTGATCCATTGGGCAGGCATCGAAGGGCGTCAGACGGCTGCGGTCTCCGCCCTCTTCAAAGCGTATTTCGAAGACGCTCGCGATATCGGGGATCGCGAAGTGCTGGCCGATATCGCCGATAGCATCGAAATGGACGCTGCCCTTATCGCCAAGCTGCTGGCCAGCGACGCCGATATCGAAGACATCCGCAAACGCGATACGCATAGTCGCGAGATGGGGGTCCAATCCGTTCCGACCTTCATCGTGGCCGGTCAGCACGCCGTCCCCGGCGCACAACCAGCGGCACTTTGGGCCAAGGTCATCGGTGAAATCAAAGAACAGGTCGCCGGGTGAAGCCAACCTTCAATACCTCGACCGTCTTGAGCATGCTCGCGGTCATGATCGGCTCGGGAACCGTCTTTTTCCGCTGGGCCGAAGGGTGGAGCTGGATCGACGCTTATTTCTTTACGGTCGTCACCTTGTCGACCGTCGGCTATGGCTCACTGGTGCCTGAAACGGTGATCGGCAAGCTTGGCACAACCGTGTTCATCATCACAGGGCTTGGCATCTTCGCCCTTGCCATCAGTCATTTCGGACAGCTTGCCATGCGCCGCCGATTGCGCAACCGCAGGCGCGACCAAGGCCCTGACGCGTGAAGATCCCGGGCCGCGCTGAGTTCATCGCGTTAATGGCCATGATTAGTGCGACCGTCGCCTTCTCTATCGACGCAATGTTGCCCGCCCTGCCCGAAATTGCCGCCCAGCTTACGCCCGACGCCCCCGAACGCGCCACGCTTATCATCACCAGCTTTGTCTTTGGCATGGGGATCGGCACACTTTTTGCCGGACCTTTATCCGATGCGTTTGGCCGCCGTCCGATCATCTTTGCAGGCTTTGTGCTTTATTGCATTGGCGCATTGCTTGCCTTTCTGGCGAACACGCTGGAATGGGTTCTGGCTGCGCGTGTCATTCAAGGCATCGGCGTAGCGGGTCCGCGTATCGTCGCCCTTGCCGTGATCCGCGATCTCTTTTCAGGCCGCGAGATGGCCCGCCTGATGTCCTTCGTTTTGCTGGTCTTTTCGCTGGTGCCCGCCATCGCACCCGCTTTGGGAGCGGTCATTATCTGGGGCGTTGGCTGGCGTGGTATCTTCGGAGCCTTCGTTCTTTTCTCGCTGCTGATCGGGTGTTGGTACGCCACGCGGATGCCCGAAACCCTGCCTGTGAAGGCGCGCCGCGCCATGCGTCTGCCGCTGTTATGGGCCGCGCTGCAAGAGATGCTGTCGATCCCGATGGTGCGCTTGTCGATGATGACCCAAGCACTGTGTTTCGGCATGCTCTTCGCCGTACTTTCGACGACGCAGCAAATGTTTGATCTTGTCTTTGACAAAAGCGCCAGCTTTCCGCTCTGGTTTGGCCTTATCGCCTTGCTGGCGGCCACGGCAAGCATTGTAAATGCGCGGTTTGTGATGCGGCTTGGAATGCGCAAACTGGTGATGACCGTCCTTGGCACTCAAATCCTGATCTCATCCGGGTTACTCATATCTTTCAATATGATAGACAACAAAGCTCATCTCTTCCCAATCTTCCTCTTCTGGATCACGTCGCTCTTTTTTCTCGCAGGAATGACCCTTGGAAATCTCAACGCCCTCGCGATGGAACCCGTAGGCCATATCGCTGGCATGGCCGCGTCGCTCATGGGGTCCGTCTCGACCATCGGCGCGGTTTTTGTCGCCGTTCCCATCGGTTTGGCCTTCACCGGCAGCCCGGTTCCAGTTGCCATTGGAACGCTGACCTGTTCGGCTGTGGCCTTCATGCTGACGCTGCGGATGCGTCAGTTAGAGCGCGTGATTGTCAAAGCTTAAGAACGCCGTTCAAGCCTTTGCTTTCTTGCGCTTTTTCTCTGCAATTAGCTTTTCTGCCAGATCGCGTGCAATCGCAAAAGCCCCTTTGATCTTGTCCGCATCGTTCTTCCAGTCGCGGCGGATGACGATCTTGTTGTCCTTGACCTTCGCCAGCCCGCGCTGATGCTCGATGAACTCCACCAACCCCTGAGGTGAGGCAAACTTGTCATTGTGGAACTGGATCGTCGCCCCTTTCGGCCCGCCATCCAACTTCACAATACCCGCGCGCTTGCACATCGCCTTGATGCGCACGATCAGCAGCAGCGTGTTCACCTCTTTCGGAAGTGGCCCGAAGCGGTCAATCAGCTCGGCGGCGAAGCCCTCAAGCTCGACCTTGGTCGTCAGGCCCGACAGACGCCGATACAGCCCCAGCCGCACGTCCAGATCGGGGACGTATTCGTCCGGGATCAGCACCGGCACGCCCAGATTGATCTGCGGCGCCCATTGGCCATCCGCCTCGGATAGCCCGGTCAACTCACCGGTTTTGATCTTGGCAATCGCCTCTTCCAGCATCGACTGGTAAAGCTCATAGCCGACTTCGCGCATCTGCCCGGACTGCTCTTCCCCGATCAGATTGCCAGCCCCGCGAATATCCAGATCCTGGCTGGCCAGTGTAAAGCCCGCGCCCAGCGTATCCAGGCTCCCCAAAACCCGCAGTCGCTTTTGCGCCGTGTCGGTCAGCGGTTTGCGCGGCTTCGTGGTCATATAGGCGTAAGCCCTTGTTTTTGAACGCCCAACGCGGCCTCGGATCTGGTAAAGCTGGCTCAGCCCGAACATGTCGGCGCGATGCACGACCATTGTATTGGCGGTCGGGATATCCAGCCCCGACTCAACAATCGTTGTCGCCAAAAGCACGTCATACTTACCGTCATAAAACGCGTTCATCCGGTCATCCAGCTCGCCCGCAGCCATCTGGCCATGGGCGGTGATAAACGTGACCTCAGGCACTTCCTTGCGCAAAAATTCTTCGATATCCGGGATGTCCGACACGCGCGGCACGACAAAGAACGATTGCCCGCCCCGATAATGCTCGCGTAGCAGCGCTTCGCGCAAAGTCACGGTATCGAACTCGCTGACATAGGTCCGGATCGCCAGACGGTCGACCGGCGGCGTGCCGATAATCGACAACTCGCGCACGCCAGACAGCGACAGTTGCAGCGTGCGCGGAATGGGCGTCGCTGTCAGCGTCAACACATGGATATCCGTGCGCATCTGTTTCAGACGCTCTTTATGCTGCACGCCGAAATGCTGTTCTTCGTCGATAATCAGCAGGCCCAGGTTCTTGAACTTCACGGTTTTGGCCAGCAATGCATGGGTGCCGATCACGATATCGACCGTGCCGCGATTGATGCCGTCGCGCGTCGCCGTTGCCTCCTTCGCGGAGACAAACCGCGACAGCGTGCGCACCTCCAACGGAAAGCCCCGGAACCGTTCTGCAAAGCTCTTGTAATGCTGGCGCGCCAGCAGCGTCGTCGGCGCAATCACCGCGACCTGTACGCCGGACATTGCCGCCACAAACGCCGCGCGCATCGCGACCTCGGTCTTGCCAAAGCCCACATCGCCGCAAACGAGCCGATCCATCGGCTGTCCGCTGGCCATATCGCTCAGCACATCTTCGATCGCGTTCAGCTGATCGTCGGTTTCCTGATACGGGAACCGCGCCGAGAACGCGTCCCACATCCCTGGCGGAGGCTCCATAATCGGCGCTGTACGCAATGCTCGCTCAGCTGCCACACGGATCAAACGATCCGCAATCTCGCGGATGCGCTCTTTCAGGCGGGCTTTCTTGGCCTGCCACGCGCCCCCACCCAGCTTGTCCAGCAAGCCTTCCTCATGCCCGAATTTCGACAGCAGCTCGATATTCTCGACCGGCAGATAAAGCTTCGCGTTCTCGGCATATTCGAGCAGAATGCACTCATGCGCGGCACCGGCTGCGGTAATCACCTCAAGCCCTTTATAGCGCCCGACGCCGTGATCCACATGCACGATCAGATCACCCGGGCTCAAGCTTTGCGTCTCGGTCAGGAAGTTCTCTGCCCGCCGCTTTTTGCGCGGAGCCCGGATCAACCGGTCCCCCAGAACATCCTGCTCGGAAATGACAATAAGCCCCGGTGCCTCGAACCCGGCCTCCAGCGCCCAGACGGCCAGATGCACGCCTTTGGGCTGCACATCGCGCAGATCCGAAATAAGCGTCGCATCATCCAACCCTTCGTCTTGCATCAAACCGGCAAGCCGTTCGCGCGCGCCATCCGAATAGCTGGCGATGATGACGGAACTATCATGGCGCTTTGCTTTAATGTGGTCCGATAAGGTACCGAAAAGGCTTATACTTTCCTGCTGACGCTCTGGCGCAAAGCTCCGTCCGATCCGTGCGCCTGCATTGATGACACCGGGGCCTGATCCTTGGGCCAACGGATTGAACTGCAGAACCCGCCGATCCGTGACCGCCGTCTCCCAAGCGGCATCATCCAGATACAGCAACTCCGGCGGACACGGCTTATAGACCGTATCCATCCGCCCCTTGGCGGTCATGGCCTCGCGCCGCGCATCATATTGATCGGCAATGCTCTCCCACCTCGCCAGCCGCTGCGGGGTCAGCTGATCGTCAAGCGCAAAGGACGCCTCCGGCAGGTAGTCAAACAGCGTCTCCAGCCGGTCATGGAAAAACGGCAACCAATGCTCGATCCCTTGATGCTTGCGCCCCGCACTGACCGCCTCATACAACGGATCATCCGTGCCCGCCGCACCGAACTCGATGCGATAAGATTGCCGAAACCGCGTGATCGCCGCCTCGTCCAGGATCACCTCGGACACAGGTGCCAGCTCCACCACATCCAGCTTTTCCGTTGTCCGTTGGGTCGCCGGATCAAACCGCCGCGCGCCGTCCAGCACGTCCCCAAACAGATCTAGCCGCACCGGACCGCTGTCGCCCGGCGGGTAAATGTCGATGATCCCGCCCCGCACAGCATAATCCCCCGGCTCCATCACCGTGGGGCTTTGCGTGAACCCCATGCGCACCAGAAACGCCTTCAGCGCCGCCTCGTCGATCTGTTGACCCACGGTTGCTTTGAATGCCGCCTCTCGCAGCACATCGCGCGCCGGCACCCGCTGGGTCGCCGCATTCACCGTCGTCAGCAGAATAAACCGCGACGGCATTCCATGGGCCAGCCCGGCCAGTGTCGCCATACGCGCCGCCGAGATATCGGCGTTGGGCGACACCCGGTCAAAGGGCAAACAGTCCCAGCCCGGCAAGGTGATGACCGGCACCTCCGGCGCCACAAACGCCAAAGCCGCGCGCATCGCGGCCAGCCGCTTGTCATCGCGCGCCACATGGACCACCGGCGCGCCCGAGCTCTCAAGCTCCCGCACCAGCAGCGTCGCATCGAACCCCTCAGGAGCCCCGCCGATTGTGATATGTTTTGGATCCGCCATAGGCGATGTGACGTACCGCGCCGCGCCGCGATGTCAACCGCCGAGCGCGCCCACATTCATGTTCACATACATCCCGTACATCGCCGTGATGAAAATCGCGAAGATGCCGATGATCTGCACATGCAGCCGGTGCCGCGTCAGACGGCGCAACAACGCCTCTCCTGTCAGGGCCTGATCCTGGATCAGCCGCGCCGCCGAGATGGTCAGCAAGCCCACAATTGACATCGGCGCCATCAGCAGAAACACAGCCTGGCAAAACTCGATCCCGTAGTAAAACCCCAGAATGCCCAGCCCGGTGATGACAAAAGACACGAAACCCAGAAGCCAAAGCCCCGAGACGCGCCCGATCAGCAAGTAGCGATTGACGTTCACCTGGGTGAGCATTTCGACATCGGCCAATGTCTCTCCGCCCTGGCGCTTGGCGCGCAGCACCATGTCAAAGGGTACGCCAAGCACATAATGGCTGGCCGAAGACCACAACACTGCAAGCGCAATCCAATACCATAGATTGGAAAACGATCGCATATCGATCAGTTCAAAGATGGTCTGATACCAGTCCACTCATGGCCTCTTTGTTTTAGTTTTCGGCACACTAGCGCCGCATTGCGGCAATTCCTAGGCTTGAGATGGCTCTAATTCCATGGCACCCACAGACAACCAAGATGACAGCCAGGAACCCCATGACCCCAGTTGTAGCTCCCTTCCCGCTGACCCGGTTGCGCCGGACCCGTAAATCGGCTGCCCTGCGGGCGCTGACCCGGCAAAACACGCTGACGGTGCATGACCTGATCTGGCCGGTTTTCGTGATGGATGGCACCGATGCGTCCTACGACATCCCCTCGATGCCGGGCGTAAAGCGTCTGACGGTCGATCGGCTGGTCGCTGCGGCGCGTGATGCGGCGGCCTTGGGCATCCCGGCGATTTGCATTTTTCCCTATACCGATCCCGCTTTGAAAACTGATTGTTGTTCCGAAGCGTGGAACCCCGACAATCTGTCAAACCGCGCCATCCGCGCCATCAAGGACGCCGTGCCCGAGATCGCGGTGATGACCGACGTCGCTCTGGATCCCTATAACCCTGATGGCCATGACGGCTTTGTGCGCAACGGCCATGTCGTGAATGACGAAACCGTCGAAGCTTTGGCGAAAATGGCGGTTGAGCAAGCGCGCGCCGGGGCTGATATCCTTGGTCCTTCTGACATGATGGATGGCCGCATCGGGGCTATGCGCGCCGCCTGCGAGGCCGAAGGCTTTCGCGATGTCGCCATCCTCAGCTACGCCGCCAAGTACGCCTCTGCCTTTTATGGCCCGTTCCGCGACGCGGTAGGCGCCTCTGGCGCGCTGAAAGGGGACAAGAAAACCTACCAGATGGATCCCGGCAATTCCGACGAGGCGCTGCGCCTTATTCACCGGGACCTGATGGAGGGTGCAGATATGGTCATGGTCAAACCCGGCCTGCCCTATCTGGATATTTGCCGCCTGACCAAAGACCAGTTCGGCGTGCCGACATACGCCTATCAGGTGTCGGGTGAATATGCGATGGTCAAGGCCGCCGCCGCCAATGGCTGGATCGATGGAGATGCTGTGATGTTCGAAAGCCTGATGGCCTTCAAACGCGCCGGATGCGACGGCATCCTAAGCTATTTCGCAATGGACGTCGCGCGCGCGCTTGATGCGTGACACCGGCGCGGAATTGCCGTATATTGCTGCATAATCCCGCTCATAAGAGGCGGATCAAATCAGGCAACCGAGCAGGTAACACAATGACCATCACCACCCGACGCAATTTCCTTGCGGCCACTGGCGCACTGTCTTTCACCGCAGCTTGCGGCAACGGTATCGGCTCTCGCGGCCCCGAAACCATCGACGCCCGCGTGGATGCGACGCTGAACTACATGTACCGCACCTTCCCCGGCACTCAAGAACTGCGCCGCAAATCTGCCGGTATGCTGGTGATGCCGCTCGTGACCGAAGCAGGCCTTGGCATCGGCGGCTCTTACGGCCGCGGCGCGCTGCGCATCAATGACACGACGGTGGATTACTACTCGGCCACACAAGCCAGCATCGGCCTGCAAATCGGCGCACAGCAATATGCCCATGTGCTGTTTTTCATGACCGATGGCGCGCTGATGGATTTCCGCCGCTCCCAAGGCTATGCGGCCGGGGCCGATCTGGAATACGCCCTGCAAAACGAAGGCGAAAGCCTCAAAGCTGGCACCACCACCTCGCTCGCCCCCGTGATCGCCGTGGTCTTCGGTCAAGCGGGCTTGCGCGTGGGTGCCACGCTCGAAGGCACCAAATACACACGCATCATTCCCTGATACGGGTTTCACCTTTGCTAAAATATCCTCGCCGAAGGCAAAAGGGCCGCCCATCGGGTGGCCCTTACTTCATCATAAAGATACGCCCCAGGCGCGCCGCTGATTTAGCTTTACGCCCGCAACCGCCTAATAAGCGACGACGTATCCCAGCGCCCGCCGCCCATCGCCTGCACATCCTTGTAGAACTGATCGACCAGCGCCGTCACTGGCATCGGCGCACCAATCTCGTCGCCCGTTTTCAGGCAAATGCCCAGATCCTTGCGCATCCAGTCCACCGCAAAGCCCAGATCGAACTCATCGTCGATCATCGTCTCATAGCGGTTACTCATCTGCCACGAGCCCGCCGCCCCGGCCGAGATCACCTCGACCACCGCTTTGCCATCAAGCCCGGCCTTATCGGCAAAGTTCAACGCCTCTGACAGCCCCTGCATCAACCCGGCGATGCAAATCTGGTTCACCATCTTCGTCAATTGACCAGAGGCGCTTTCCCCAAGCCGCTTACACACCTTCGCATAAGACCCCATCATCGGCTCGGCCCGGGCGTAGATGTCTGCGTCGCCGCCGCACATGATGCCCAGCTGGCCGTTCTCGGCCCCTGCTTGACCACCCGAAACAGGGGCGTCGACAAAGCCAACACCGATCTGCTTGGCCGTCGCATAAAGCTCGCGCGTCACAGCGGCCGATACGGTCGTGTGATCCACAAAGATCGCACCGTCCGACATGCCCGCAAAAGCCCCGTCCTCGCCCAGACACACTGACCGCAAATCATTGTCATTGCCCACACATGCCATCACGAAATCGCACCCCTCCGCCGCCGCGCGCGGGGTGGTGGCAAAGCCACTGCCATGCTCTTTTGACCACGCTTCGGCCTTGGCGGTGGTCCGGTTGTAAACCGTGACCTCATGGCCCGCTTTCACCAGATATCCGGCCATCGGATAGCCCATCACGCCCAGCCCTAGAAATGCAACTTTCGCCATCGGCTTTTCCCCTCGCTCTTTCGCAGTTATAGCAAGCCAGACGTAACCGACCCTGTGGGTCTGTCAATGGTGGGGGCCCGATGGGCGTTTTGTTTCGCTGGCTGTTTCGACTGGTGACCGCAGGCTTCGTTTTGGCGGGCCTGACGATGGCGCTTGTCTATTACTTCGCTTCCCGCTCGGTCCCCGATTACAGCGCCGAGGTCACGCTTGATGGCCTCAGCGCCGAGGTCGAGATCGTGCGCGACAACGCCAATGTGCCCCATATCTTCGGAGCCAACGATGCCGATGTCTATTTCGGCCTTGGCTACGCTCACGCCCAAGATCGCCTGTGGCAAATGACGATGCTGCGCCGCACCGTGCAAGGCCGCCTGTCCGAGCTTTTCGGAGATCGCACCATCCAGACAGACGCCCTTCTGCGCCGCCTTGATCTATACAACCTCGCCGTTCAATCCGTGCAAGCGCAAGACGCCTCGACCCGCGCTGCCCTGCAGGCCTATGCCGATGGCGTCAACGCCCGTTTGCGGCAAGTCAACGAAGACGCGCTGGGGCGCGGCGCGCCAGAGCTTTTCCTCTTTTCCAACCGCATCGCGCCGTGGCAGCCCGCTGACTCGGTGGCCGTCATCAAGCTGATGGCGCTGCAACTCAGCGGCCAGATCCCGACCGAGGTGCTGCGCGCGCGCGCGTCGCTCACCCTCCAACAGGACCGGATCCGCGATATCCTGCCCGATATGCCCGGCACTGGCGTGGCTGCTTTGCCCGAATATGCAACGCTGGTCCCGGGCGCGCAGCCCAATATCCGCACCGCCTCGCTGCCTCGCGATCCGCTCAACCCCGCCAACCCGCGCGCCTTTGCCGGCGCCTCGAACGGATGGGCCGCAGCGCCCAATCGCTCGGCCTCGGGCGGCACGCTCTTGGCCAACGACCCGCATCTTGGCTTCACCGCGCCCACGATCTGGTATCTGGCTCGGCTTGAACTGGCCACTGGCGGCGTGATCGGCGGCACGATCCCCGGCGTCCCCGCGATCATGACCGGCCGGAGCGAGACGTTGGGCTGGGGTATCACCTCGTCCTACATGGACGATCTCGATCTGCATATCGAACGATTGAATCCCGACAATCCCGGTGAATACGAAACCCCAACCGGATTTGCCGCGTTCACCTCGCGCCCGTCTATCATCCAAGTCAAAGATGCAGATCCGGTCACCCTGACCCTGCGCTGGACTGAAAACGGCCCCGTCCTGCCCGGCACTCAGTTTGATCTCAACACAATCACGCCCCCCGGTCATGTGGTCTCTGTTGCCTGGACGGCGCTGAGCCCCAATGACACCACGATGAGTGCGGCACTGGCGCTGATGCGCGCTCAAGACGTTGATGCGGCGCTTGAGGCGTCAAAAGACTATATCGCGCCGTCGCAAAACCTCACCCTTGCCGATGACACCCGCATCGCCATGCGCACCATCGGTGCAATCCCGCGCCGCGATGCACGTCACCAAAGCAAAGGCCGCTTGCCCAGCCCCGGCTGGCGCCCTGAAAACCGCTGGAAAGGCCGCATGCACGAGGTGATTAACCCTGTCTTTGTTGACCCTAATGGCGGCATTTTGGGCAACACCAACAACAAGACCGTCGAACGCCCTTTCCCCAACCATATCTCCTATGATTGGGGCGACAGCCAGCGCATTCAGCGCTGGGAAGGCCTTATGCAATCGCGCGAGGTCCACACCCGCGAAAGCTTTATTGAGGCCCAGCTTGATACCGTCAGCTTCACCGCGCGCGCCTTGCTGCCCCTGATCGGTGCCGATCTGTGGTTCACCGGGGAAGCGGCCCCCGACGGCACCCCTGAACGCCAGCGCCAGCGCGCGCTCACGTTGCTGGCCAACTGGAACGGTGAGATGAACGAACACCTGCCCGAGCCGCTGATCTACAACGCTTGGGTTCGTGCCTTGCAAGACCGCCTGATCCGCGATGAGCTGGGCCCGCTTGCCGACGAGTTCACCCATATCGAGCCGCTTTTCATCGAACGGGTCTACCGCGATATCAATGGCGCAGCCGCGTGGTGTGACGTCAAACAATCCGCCGCGACGGAAACCTGCGCGCAAATCGCCCGCCTCGCCCTCGACGACGCCATCATCTGGATCGAGGAAACATACGGCACCACCCTCGAAAGCCTGCGCTGGGGCGATGCGCATCAGGCGACCCATGACCACCCGGTTCTGGGCGAAGTGCCGGTGCTCAACTGGTTCGTGAACATCCGCCAATCGACCTCTGGGGCGGATAACACGCTGATGCGCGGGCGCACGCTTGGCACCGGTCCTAACCCGTTCCTGAACGTCCACGGGGCGGGCTATCGCGGCGTTTATGACTTTGCCGATCCCGACAGTTCCGTCTTCGTGATCTCGACCGGGCAATCGGGGCACCCGCTGTCGCGCCATTACGATGATCTGGGCGAACGCTGGCGGCGCGGCGA
>CAKZXZ010000073.1 GCA_937883775.1 uncultured Paracoccaceae bacterium | reverse complement strand
GTCGAGTGTTTCGAACAGGAAGCCTGCCAGCCCACCGACTTCACCATCGAGATTACCCCCGGCGATCTGGACACACTCCAAGGCGTGACCCAAGGCCTTGCCGAGTTGCGCGACGTCGCGGGCACCCAAGGCGCGCATTATGTCTCGACCGAGGATTTCACCGTGATCGAGAACCGCGCAACAGGTGATGACACGCTGTTTCGTCTTGTGATCGGGGCGGACGGCTCAAGCCGGTACCAGCTGTTGATCCTCGATGGTCCGTTATCCGTCACCTATCACGGCGCTTGTGTGGAGAGCGATTGAATGGATTTTCTGAACGCGATCGTCGCGCTGTCGAACTTTGTCCTGATCCCCGCGATTGCTTACGGCAGCCAACTGGCGCTTGGCGCGCTGGGGGTGACACTCATTTATGGGATCCTGCGGTTTTCAAACTTCGCCCATGGCGACACGATGGCCTTTGGCGCGATGGTGACAATCCTTGTGACCTGGGCGATGCAGGCCGCCGGGATCTCGCTTGGGCCGTTGCCGACGGCGCTTTTGGCCTTGCCATTCGGCATTATCGGCGCGGCGGCCTTGCTTCTGTTGACCGACAAATTTGTTTACCAGTTCTATCGGCGTCAAAAGGCGGCTCCGGTGATCCTGGTCATCGTCTCTATGGGGGTGATGTTCATCATGAACGGGCTGGTGCGCTTTATCATCGGGCCCGATGACCAACGCTTTGGGGATGGCGCACGCTTTATCATCTCGGCGCGCGATTTCCGCGAAATGACGGGCCTAAGCGAAGGCCTCGCGATCCGGACGTCTCAGGGAATTACGGTTATGACCGCGGTCATCGTCGTGGCGGTTCTGTTCTGGTTTTTGAACCGCACGCGTACCGGAAAATCTATGCGCGCGTTTTCAGACAACGAAGATCTGGCACTTCTGTCGGGCATCAATCCCGATCGCGTGGTGATGTATACCTGGCTGATCGTGGCCGCCCTCGCCACTGTTGCCGGCACACTTTACGGGCTCGATAAGTCCTTCAAACCCTTCACGTATTTCCAGCTTTTGCTGCCCATTTTCGCCTCTGCCATTGTCGGTGGCCTTGGCAACCCGCTGGGGGCCATCGTCGGCGGTTTTGTGATCGCGTTTTCAGAGGTGACGATCACATATGCCTGGAAAAAAGTGCTGGGCTACGTGCTGCCCGAGGGGCTTGAACCCGACGGATTGGTCCAGCTTTTGTCGACCGACTACAAATTCGCGGTCAGCTTTGTGATCCTTATCATCGTCTTGCTGTTCCGGCCGACGGGCCTGTTCAAGGGGAAATCCGTATGAGCGCGTCTTTCAAGAATATCGGGCTGTTTGCGCTTGTTGCAGGTCTCATCGTGCTGACCGGCGTGATGCAAAGCTGGAATGCGGCGCTGACCATTTTAAACATGGGTCTGATTTCAGCGATTATGGCGCTTGGCGTTAATCTTCAATGGGGGTTCGCGGGGCTGTTCAATGTCGGTGTGATGGGCTTTGTCGCAATCGGCGGCCTTGCCACGGTTTTGATCGCCACCGACCCTGTCGAAGGCGCGTTTGCAGCAGGCGGTATGCGCATTCTCACCGCACTTTTGCTGGGGGCAGCCATGATCATCGCTGCGGTTCTGGTGCAGTCACGTCTGAAAGGGGTCGCCAAAGGCATTGCGACAGTGGTGATCCTGCTCGCGGGGTTCTTTATTTTCCGTGCGGTGCTGGACCCCGGCGTCGCGGCGGTTGAGGCGATCAACCCCGCACTGCAAGGCAATCTGGGCGGGCTTGGCTTGCCGGTGCTGGTCGCTTGGCCTGTGGGTGGGCTTCTGGCGGCGGGCGTTGCGTGGATCATCGGCAAAACCGCGCTTGGCCTGCGCTCGGATTATCTGGCCATTGCGACGCTGGGGATCGCCGAAATTATCATCGCTGTGATGAAAAACGAAGACTGGCTGGCGCGCGGCGTCAAAAATGTCGTCGGCCTGCCCCGCCCTGTCCCTTATGAAATCGGTTTGCAAAACGATCCGGGCTTTGTTGAACGCGCCACAGGGTTGGGTCTGGATCCGGTCACCGCATCGACCCTGTATGTCAAAACGCAATACGGGCTGCTTTTCGCGCTGGTCCTTGTGATCTTGCTGTTGATGGCGCAGCTGGCGTTGAAATCGCCCTGGGGTCGCATGATGCGGGCCATTCGCGACAATGAGGTGGCGGCCGAAGCCATGGGCAAGGACGTCAAGACGCGGCATTTGCAGATCTTTATTCTGGGCTCTGCCGTGTGCGGCATCGCCGGTGCGATGATGACGACGCTCGATGGGCAACTCACGCCCGGCACATACCAGCCTTTGCGTTTTACCTTTCTGATCTGGGTGATGGTGATCGTCGGTGGCTCGGGCAACAACTTTGGCGCTGTGCTGGGCGGGTTCCTGATCTGGTTCCTGTGGGTTCAGGTTGAGCCGATGGGCCTGTTCCTGATCGAAGTGATGACATCCGGTCTGGCAGCAGACAGCGCCTTGCGTCTGCATCTTCTCGACAGTGCAGCGCATATGCGTTTGCTGACCATGGGTGTGATCTTGCTCTTGGTTCTGCGGTTCAGTCCGCGCGGACTGATTCCCGAACGCTGATCCGCAGCACACGCGCGTGGAACGGGATCCTGGCAATTCACCGATCATGGACCCGGATCCAGCCGAGGATGCGTTATATTATGTATTTACTGCATAACATCAGACCAAAAAAAAACGCCCGCACGAAGCGGGCGTTAAGTTATTGAGGCAGGTTTCATACAGGCAAGAAACCTATCGAGCAGTG
>CAKZXZ010000072.1 GCA_937883775.1 uncultured Paracoccaceae bacterium | reverse complement strand
AGGTCGGGAAGAAAAGGCGCTCATAATCGACCTCGGTCAGCAGGGTCGGCTGTGTCTCGTTGCTTTCCTCATCGCGCAGCGTCTCAAAGTTCGTGATGCGCGCTGTGATTAACCCATCGCGCCGAAAGCGCGAAAGACCAATATGACTGTCAAGGCGGTCCTTGCTCGTATAATCGTAGTCGCGCAGGTACTCATCGTCGCTGACGACCTCAACATCAAAGGTCAGCCTGAAATCCGCAGGCATGACGAATGACCCGTTCCCGAACAGATACCCGCGCAAGCCGTCCGTATCCGCATCCAGCTCGTCCGAACTGATCGCCCCAACAGCAGAAATACGCCCTTTGCGGAATGCCTGACGGTAGCGAAACTCTGCTGTGCGGGTTTTGTCGGTAATAAGGGGCGTCAGCGTGAGGTCTGCACTGTCGCCCAGCGGGATAAAATATGGCAACCGCAGGCCCGTCCCGATCGCGCTGGTCGAGCGGATCGACGGGATCAGAAAGCCGCGGGCGCGCTCAAGCGTGGGGTCGGGCATCCGCAGTCGGGGCAGGTAAAAGACCGGCACATCAAGAATGCGAAACTGTGCATTGTCGAAATAGATCTGTTTTTCCTGCTCATCATGGGTCACGCGTTGTGACCGAATGCTCCACAAAGGAACAGGGCGGTGGGCGCAGACCTGACACGACGACACGGTCGTCTGATAGCTTTGCGTATAGCGCGCATCGGCCCGGTTCAGCTGGTTTGATGAAATCTGCAGCTGTTGGTCGATCACCATCCGCGCACCGCGCAGAATGCCGTTCTCGAACTGTGGGTCCATCTCGCCCTGATCGGCCAGCACAAGCAGATCATCGCCTTGTTGGTAGGTGATCGGGCCTTCGATGGTCAGCAGGTCCTTATCTTGACTGTAGGTGATCCGGCTCGCCCGCATCCGTTGGCCGTCATAAAGCGCTTCGACATTGCCTTCGGCAACAAGTGTATTGTCGGGAAAGATCTGCACATCATCCGCGATCAGCGTCGCGATACCCTGGGCGTGCATCATGCCCGGTAGCAAAATCAACAGAACGGCGAAAAGAAAGCGCATCAACCGTCCTCCAAATGCAATAACAGGCCAAGTGCAAGGCAAATACCCGCAAATGGCGGTGCCCATGCGGCCAGCGTTACGGGCAGCTGACCGCTTTCCCCCAATACTTGGGCGAAGTTGCGGATAAAGTAAAAGCCAAATCCGACAAGAACCGCTGCAAGGACCATGATGCCGGTCTTGCCCAAACGTGTATGGCGCATCGTAAAGCCTGCACCGACAAGCACCATGGCGATCATCAACACCGGCAGCGCCAGTTCTGTCTGCAACCAAATGCGATGCGCCCGAGAGGAAAAGCCTGCCTCGTTCAGGTCTTCGATAAACGATGACAACTCCCAGATCGGGATCGAGATCGGCGCGGCAAAGCCGTCCCGGATTTGCTCGACCGTCAGATCGGTGGGCAAGGCATAGGTGAAATGCGTCTGGGCGCTGCGTTCGGGGTTCGGATCGGCAAGCTCCCACTTCTTGACGCCGCCCAACTGCCACGCACCATCTGTCAATGTGGCGCTGCTGGCCTCTAGCCTTTGGGTCGGTGTGCCATCGGGCGAGAACGTGAAAAAGCTGACACTTTGCAATTGGGTCGCCGTCTCGTTCGAGCTTTTCGCATGGATGACGGTCTGCCCCTCGGCATTGCCCTGACGCAGCCAAAGCCCGTCCTCTGACAAGGACAACACGCTTTCCGACCCATCGGCATAGCGCGCTGACTTGGCCTCGTACTGGGTCGTTGTCGCCGCCACGATTGGGTTAAGGGCCGCGACGGCAAAGGCACCAAGGCAGAACGTGACGGCCAAAGGCGCGATCAGGCTGCGCAAGGCAGACCGCCCGCTTGCGCGGGCCACGACCAACTCGCTGGTGCGCGCCATGTTCAGGAAAAGCGCAATCGTGGCCAGAATGGTGATAAGTGGCAGGATGCGATAGACCCCTTGGGGCAGGTTCAGCAAGGACAGCTCGACAATCTGCCGGAACGTCGCCTCATCCGCATCAAACCGGCGCACCTGTTCGATCAGATCAAGCAGCAGCAACATCACCGCAAAAACTGCAAACACCGAAAAGAACGCGCGTAAAAAGCGGCGGGCAAAATAGAAATGCAGGATCATGCTGCCACCCTCCGCCTGACGAAAAGGGAAGGCCGGCTGGCCAGTGTCAGCAAAATGATCGCGATGGCGATCCCAAGTGCGGCAGGCAAATACGCCAAGGGCCAGGCGCTTAGCTCGGTTTTGACGATTTCGGTGACCGATCCTTCGATCAGCTTGAGCAGGATCAGAACGCCAATGGCCCCGATGATCTGCTTCCACACACCAAATCGGCTGAAACCGCCCAGCAGAAGCGTGCTGAAGCCGATCAGCGCCGCCGCAATGCACAAGAACG
>CAKZXZ010000071.1 GCA_937883775.1 uncultured Paracoccaceae bacterium | reverse complement strand
GCGCAATTGGCGGCGGATTTGAGCGACACGGTGAAGCGCATCGACGGCACCGAAGTGCCGCTTTTGACGCCGTGGCAGGGCAAGCCCGCCAACCGCACGTCCAAGCCGAAAACGAAAGCCAAGCAAGGCCATGTGGAGACGGATCGCAGCCCGAACGCAAAGGCCAAGCCGGAGATCAAAGCGTCTGCGTCGCAAAAAAAGCCGCGCGTAATGAAAGCGCCGCGCAAGGCGGGGCCGGATGATCTGACGCGTATCAAAGGCGTTGGCCCGAAGCTGGAGGCGCTTTTGCACGATATGGGCTTTTACCATTTCGACCAAATCGCGAAGTGGAGCACCGAGGAAATCGCCTGGGTTGATGACAATCTGGAAGGGTTCAAGGGCCGTGTGAGCCGCGATGATTGGGTCTCGCAGGCGAAAATCCTTGCAGATGGGGGCGAGACGCCGTTTTCTGCCCGTGCTAAGAAGGGCTGAGGGCTGTGCTCACAGGCCCGTGATGGACAGGGAGACGACTTAGATGAAAGACTATGAAGCCAAGGCAGCGTGCACCAAGACGTGCTGGACCGTTGCTGCGCTTGCGGGTGGCATGGTGGGTGTGGGTCTGTGGCTGCTTGCAGAATACACGATCACCCAAGCCATCTTTATGGCCGTGATTGCTTTTTTGGTCCTTGGACTTTTGCTGACGGTGTTCCTGTGCCGTAGCGCTGCGCCGAAGATGGGGATGCATGACGAAGGCGGTGCCGGTGGATCGGCACCGGTGAAAAAGGCCATGCCGGTTGCGGCGGCTCCTGCGGCGGCGACATCCGCTCCTGCGGCGGCACCTGCGCCAGCGGCGGCACCGGCCCCAAAAGCGGCCCCCAAAGCGACCCCGGCAGCCAAGGCCGAGGCCAAGCCAAAGGCAGCGACAAAGCCCAAGACTGAGGCGAAACCGATCGCGGCGGATGGCAAGCCCGAGATGTTGAGCGCTGCGCGTGCAGGCGGCCCCGATGATCTTAAGCAGATCAAAGGTGTCGGGCCCAAGCTGGAAAAGCTGTTGCATTCCATGGGGTTTTATCACTTCGACCAGATCGCCAGCTGGCGCAAGAAAGAGGTCGCCTGGGTTGATGAAAACCTAGAAGGGTTCAAAGGCCGCGTGAGCCGCGATGAGTGGGTCAAGCAAGCCAAGGTTCTGGCCAAGGGTGGTCAGACCGAATTTTCCAAGAAAGTCGCCAAGGGTGGCGTCTACGACGGTTGATATTAGCGTCCTGTCCCGCAATGCGTCGGGGCAGGGCATTCACGGCATCGCTTTTGGGAGGGGCGTTGCGGACGGGTCCGAACGGGCCCGTGCACTTTCCAAATGGAGCGAAACTGAAAATGACTGATCTTAACAAATGGACAGAAGCGGCGCGGTCTGCGCGTCGAACGGGGTTGTTGATGACCCAATTGCCGATGGCGCCTGCTGCGGCGGGTCTTTATCTTTGGCGTCTCGCGGTGGCCCCGGTCGCGCTGAGCGTGGTGCCGTACGAGTTGAAGACGCCAGCGGCTGCAGCGAAGGTTCTGGCGAAAACCAAAGCCTCGGCACCCAAAGTCAAAGTTGCGGCCAAACCGGCAGCCAAGACGGTTGTGGCGAAGCCTGCTGTGAAGAAAGCGGTTGCGAAGGCTGCGGCGGCGAAACCTGTCGTGGCACCAGAGGCGAAAGCGGCGCCTGTCAAGACGGCTCCGGCTCAGAAGGTGGCGTCTAAGAAGGTGGCTGTGAAGGCGGCGGAGCCGAAAGCGCCCGAGAAAGCAGCGGTGAAGGCTAGACCTGCGAAAGTCGCGACAAAGGCAGCTGGCAAACCGGCGGCGGCTTCCAAACCGGCGGCGGCGCCTGCTGGGGCGAAATCGTCTAAATCTGTTGCGGCGGCGAAACCGGCGGAGAAAACAGCGCCCAAGGCGGCCGCAACGCCTGTTGCTGCAGCACCAGCAGCCAAAAAAGCAGCGCCGGCCGCCAAGCCGGGTGCGAAGAAAGCGGCGCCTTTGGCGAAACCTGCTGCAAAAGCAAAGCCTGCGGTTGCTGCCAAACCGGCCGCTAAATCAGCTGCCAAGCCTGCGGCTAAGGCTCCGGCCAAGGCGCCCGTTACAAAGCCAGTGTCGGCAAAACCTGCAGAGGTTGAAACGCAGTCCTATCAGGTCAAATCTAGTCACCAGAACGCCAAGGTGACCCTTACGGCGATGCCCGAACGCAAAGCCGCAAGCAAAGACAAGAGCTAAAACATGGCAGAGCGCCCCAACCTGTCTCGTGACGCCGAAGCCGCGCTGGCCCGAAAGGGCCGGATCGCGGCATTGGTGATCGCGGGCACCATGCTGATCTGGCTGGCCGCGCAAGTGGTCGGCCCTGCGATGGGCATGGCGGGGCGCTATGCGTTGCTGTTCGATTTTGCCGCATTGGCAGGGCTCTTTTGGGCGTTAGTTGTGACCTATCAGATCTGGCGCGCGCGCCGGCAATCTTAAGGGAGTTCAGCGATGCTGAAGGATGAAGACCGGATCTTCACCAATCTATACGGGATGCATGACCGCAGCTTGGCGGGCGCGAAAGCGCGCGGCCATTGGGACGGCACGGCGGGCATCATCAAGAAAGGCCGCGACTGGATCGTGGACCAGATGAAAGGATCGGGCCTTAGGGGCCGGGGCGGCGCGGGCTTTCCGACCGGCCTGAAATGGTCGTTCATGCCGAAGGAAAGCGACGGACGTCCGTCCTATCTTGTTGTGAATGCGGATGAATCCGAGCCAGGCACCTGCAAGGATCGCGAGATCATGCGCCATGATCCGCATACGCTGATCGAAGGGTGTCTGATCGCGTCTTTCGCGATGAACGCGCATGCCTGCTATATCTACATTCGGGGCGAATACATCCGCGAACGTGAAGCGCTGCAGGCGGCGATTGACGAATGTTACGACGCGGGGCTGCTGGGCAAGAACGCTGCGAAATCCGGCTGGGATTTCGATCTTTATGTCCACCACGGCGCGGGTGCCTATATTTGCGGCGAAGAAACCGCGCTGCTGGAAAGCCTTGAGGGCAAGAAGGGCATGCCGCGGATGAAGCCGCCTTTCCCGGCGGGGGCGGGGCTTTATGGCTGCCCGACAACGGTGAACAATGTTGAATCGATTGCCGTTGTGCCGACGATCCTGCGGCGCGGACCAGATTGGTTTTCCAACTTCGGACGCCCGAACAATTCGGGCACCAAACTGTTTGCGATTTCGGGCCACGTCAACAACCCCTGCGTGGTCGAAGAAGAAATGTCGATCCCGTTTGAAGAACTGATCGATCGCCATTGCGGCGGCATTCGCGGCGGTTGGGGAAATCTGAAAGCCATCATTCCCGGCGGCTCGTCGGTGCCTTGTCTGCCCGCCGACATCGCCAAAGAGGCGATTATGGATTTCGACTGGCTGCGCGAACAACGCTCGGGCCTTGGCACGGCGGCGGTGATCGTGATGGATCAAAGCACCGATATCATCAAAGCGATCTGGCGGCTGAGCGCGTTCTACAAGCACGAAAGCTGCGGGCAATGCACGCCGTGCCGCGAAGGCACCGGCTGGATGATGCGCGTGATGGACCGTCTGGTGAA
>CAKZXZ010000070.1 GCA_937883775.1 uncultured Paracoccaceae bacterium | reverse complement strand
TTTGCTGCGGTTGCTTTGGGTGCGGTGTCAGATCAGGTGCGCTATTGTGACGGTCGCGGTGGTTGCGTTGCCCTTGATATGTCGGTCACGGGCGCGGCGGCTGAAGACATCCGAGCGCTGCATTCTGGGTTTGCCTTTGGAGTGGTTGGGGGCGGTTGCTGTGTTTGTGCAGCCTCTTGCGATTATGCAAGATTAGTTGGCTGCCAAAGGTATCTGCCCCGCACGCTTTGCTGTCTTTGGAGCGGTGATTTTGGGAGGGCGGTTGTTGGTGCATGGTCTGTTGAGGTCATGTTGGAGCGTTCGGACATCGAAAATATCTGAGTATTACGCTTTGGGTGCGCCATTTGAGTAGCACTGTTGGGAGGGCCATTGTGTTTGCTCGGTCTGGTGCTGACATGCCAGAGCGCTTGGCCACGAGCGATATCTGCGCGCTGCATTTTGGTGCTTTCTTTGAGATTTTGGTGCGGCGAGGGCAGTCTTGGGTGCACGGCACATGAGAGACGGGTGAGTGCGTGTCGCGATCAGAGAGATCCGCGGCTGCGCGTTGGCGCCGCCCCGAAAATGACGGTGCAGAACTGGCGGCCCTCGTTTTGCGGCCCGTGTTCGTCATGCGATAGCCTTTCGCCACCATAGACACCCGCACACCGCGCTTTGGCGACACGTTTCGAATGGTCGTGCGGGGGCTTGTGTCGGTGACACGGATCGCTAGCGTGGCGACAAGCCATGGGAGAGCGCTGATGTCATTTACCACCTTTCGAAGTCGCATGTTGTCTGGCGAAAAACTTGCCGGGACGTTCATGAAGACGCCGAGCCATGATGTGCTGGAGGTGCTGGCGATCTCGGGTCTGGATTTTGTGTGTCTGGATGCGGAACATGCCGCTTTTGATCGTGCCGCACTTGACGCCTGCATGGCGGTGGCGCGGGCGCTGGATTTTCCGGTGCTTGTGCGGGTTGCGAGCGGCACGCCGGAGGCCATTCTGCAAGCGCTGGATATGGGTGCTGTGGGCGTCGTGGTGCCCCATGTCGACAGTGTCGAGAAGGCCGAGGCGGTTGCCAGATCAGCGCGGTTCGGTTTGGGCGGGCGCGGGTTTGCGGGTTCGACCCGGTGGGCGGGCTATGCGACGCGCGGGATGCCGGAATTGCTTGAGAGATCCAAAGCAGAGACGGTGGTCATTGCGCAGATCGAAGAGCCTGCTGGCGTGGATGCAGCCGATGCGATTGCAGCACTTGAAGGCGTGGATGGCCTGTTTCTGGGGCCCGCAGATTTGAGCGTGGCCTATGGCCATCAAGGCCAGGACAATCCGGATTTAGCGCAGGCGCTTGAAACCTGCGGTGCGGCGACCAAGGCCCACGGAAAGGCCTATGTCAGCTGGGTCGCATCGGTGGAGCAGGCCAAGGAGCGTGCGAGCTATGGGTTAAACGTATTTTTCATCGCGTCCGAGCATGCGTGGATGCTGGCCGGTGCGAAAGCCGCCGCCAAAGGTATCCGCGAGATGGGCGAATGACACGGTTTGTGCGGTGGGGCGCGGTCGGCAGCGAAAAGCCCGGCCTGCTGGATGCGAATGGCGATATCCGGGACCTTTCGGCACATATTACTGACTTGTCCGGCGCGATTTTGGGCGCATTGCACACTGTTCCGACAGTGGATTTGCCGTTGGTTGAGGGCGCGCCGCGTTTGGGAGTGCCTGTTGCAGGTGTCGGCAAGATCATCGGGATCGGGCTCAACTATGCCGATCATGCAGCAGAGGCGGGGATGGCTGCGCCTGCGGAGCCGATCGTGTTTCTGAAAGCCACGTCGAGCCTGAACGGGCCGAATGATGATGTGATCCTGCCGCGCGGGTCTGAGAAGACCGACTGGGAGGTCGAACTGGGCGTCGTGATCGGTCGCCGCGCGCAACATGTCGCCGAGGCTGACGCTCTGGATCATATAGCAGGCTATACCGTCGTGAATGATATCAGCGAGCGCGCCTTTCAGCTGGAAGGCACCGGGCAATGGACCAAGGGCAAAAGCTGCGACACGTTCTGCCCGGTTGGACCGTGGCTGGTGACGCCTGACGAGTTGGGCGACCCGCAGGCGCTTGGGATAAGCCTATGGTTGAACGGCAAACAGATGCAGCGTGGATCGACGGCGACGATGATTTTCAGCGTGGCGCAGATCATCGCTTACTTGAGCCGGATCATGACGCTGCATCCGGGAGATATTATTGCGACGGGTACGCCGCCGGGCGTTGGTATGGGGCTGAGGCCGCCACTTTATCTCAAGCCCGGCGACGTGATGGAACTGGAGATCGACGGGCTTGGCCGTCAGCGTCAGACTGTGCGCGCATTCGGCTGACGGGTTTTTGACGCTCTTCAGAACGGCTTAGGTGACGTAAGGTCAGCATGATATAATGATGTTCTCAAAACCTTTGAGTTGGAGAGAAATCATGTTTGATATCAAGATTTTGAAGACTGTATTTGTTTTGCCTTTCGCCTTTGCCTGCACCACAATTGCGGTGCAAGAGGCCGTGACGCCTCCGCCAGAGATCATCGCCGCGGCGGCGCAGGCCACCGGTGCTGCCGATACGGACGGGCCAACCTGCACGGGCAGCACAGCACCGGGGCGGACGATGACCTGCACGTCTGACTTGGCCTATGTCTGCCCCGACGGGTGGAGCGCATGCACTCAGGCTGGTGCTGCGACCTGCTGCGAGAAGACCTTTGATGTCACGGATACGGGCATCGACGGGCTGACCACAACCGGCTAGCGCTTAGCTATGGGCGTCAAACCACGCGGTGGTCTCGTTGAAGACGCGGGTGCGGATTGCGGGCGTCTCCATCATGACTTCGTGTTCGGCCCCGTCCAGCATGACCAGTTTGCCGTTTGGGTAGTCGGCCATGCGGTCGTGAATGCGCGACGGCTCGACGATGCGTTCATTGCTGCCAAGGAAGGTGATCGCGGGCGTCGCAGGAGCGTGGCGCGCGGCGAGGCGGCGCATCTCCATCAGGGCTTCGTTGAGCCAATGCAGCGACGGGCCGCCCAAGGCGAGGTCCGGATGCGCGCTCAGTTGGGCCTTCATATAGTCGAACATCGCGCGGTCTGTGGTCAGCGTGTTGTCGTCGAAGGGCGTGCTCATGACATAGGTCACGGGTTCGGTGCCGGGAGCGAGGCGGTGGCCTTGGCCGACACGGCGGGCGGTCCAACTGGACATCCACGCAAAAGGGCGCAGGGCTGGGGCGATGATGATGCCCCACATGGGCGCGCTGAACATCGCGGATTTCACGGGTAGGCCTTCGTAAAGGGCGCGCAGACCGATGCAGCCGCCCATCGAGTGGCCGATCAGGTGGTAGGGTTCGGGCAGGCCAAGCGCGCGGGCATGGGCCAGTACGGCGGACACGTCTTTCTGGTAGTCGGGAAAGTGGTGCACGTGACCGGCGGCGCGGTCATTGAGCATCCGGTCGGCAATGCCTTGTCCGCGCCAGTCGACGGCGAGGACGCTGTAGCCGCGTGTCAGGAATTCGGTCGCGGCGCGTCCGTATTTTTCGACATATTCGGTGCGGCCGGGAAAAAGCAGGATCGTGCCTTTTGTCCCGCCGGTCCAATGGCCCGCGCGGATGCGCAGGCCATCTGAGGTGGTGAGCCAATGCGCCGCGCCGCCCTTGGGGCCGTTGGCCACCTCGGCGTAAAACGGCGCGGGCGTCATCAGGCGAGGACCGAGGCGAGCTTCATCGCAGCGCCCATGTCGCCGTCCACCGACAGCTTGCCGGTCATGAACGCGGCGGTTGGGTTCTGCTCACCATCGAGGATCGCTTTGAAGGTTTCGGTATCGGCGGTCAGGGTGACGTCTGCGTCGTCATCGCCAGCGCGGACACCGTTCTCGTCGATCATGATGCTGCCTTCGTCGGTGATGACGAATTTCGCCGTGCCGTCAAAGCCGCCGTCCATTTTTGCATTCAGGGCTTCGACAGCCTGGTTTACCACATCGCTCATAGTCGCATCCTTTTGGTTTTGTGATCGCCGCGGGGTCGCATTTCCCACGGCTTGCGCTAAAATTGAGCTTACTATGATGACAAGCTCTCGCAACCGCCACCGTATCGTTACGGCATTTTTCGTAACAGTTTCGTTTTGCTTGCCTTTCTCGGGGGCGTTTGCCGCTGATGAGCAAGCTTTGCTGGATGATCTGGCCACCGCTGGCCCCGAGCAGGCCGCCGAAATCGAAGACAGGCTGGCGCGTGAATGGTCCAAGTCGGGCTCTGCGGCGATGGATTTGCTGTTGCAGCGGGGGCGCGACGCTTTGGAGGCGGGTGATCTGGACGCTGCGATTGAGCATTTCACAGCGCTGACCGATCACGCGCCGGACTTTGCGGAGGGCTGGAACATGCGCGCGACTGCGTTCTTTCAGAAAGAGCAGATGGGGCTTGCGTTGGCAGACCTCACACAGGCGCTTAGCCTGAACCCCAATCATTTCGGCGCCATCATCGGTCTGGCTGTGATCCTTGAGCAGACGGGCTATCCTGAGGACGCGTTGGAGGCGTATCGCACGGTCCAGTCTATACATCCCCATCAAGAACAAGTAGCCACCGCGATAGAGCGTTTGGAAGTAGAGGTCGGCGGTCAGGATATCTGATCCCCGTTTAGGCAAGTTTGATGGCCGAGCCGTCCCGTATTACGGCCGTTTTAGGCCCCACCAACACCGGTAAAACGCATTACGCGATCGAGCGGATGTTGGGCCATCGCACTGGCATTATCGGCCTGCCGCTGCGCCTGCTTGCGCGCGAGGTTTACGACAAGATCGTCGCGGTGCGCGGGCCGTCTGTTGTGGCTTTGGTCACCGGCGAAGAACGCATCGTGCCAGAGCGTGCGCAATATTGGGTGTGCACGGTCGAGGCGATGCCCGAAGGGATGGGCTGCGATTTTCTGGCCATTGATGAAGTGCAGCTTTGTGCGGATCCCGAGCGGGGCCATATCTTTACGGACCGTCTCTTGCGGGCCCGCGGCTTGCACGAGACGGTGTTTCTGGGGGCAGACACGATGCGACCCGCGATTGCCGAGCTGGTGCCGAAAGCGCAGTTCGTGCGGCGCGAGCGGTTTTCGCAGCTGACCTATACGGGGCCGAAAAAGATCAGCCGGATGGCCGGGCGGTCGGCCATTGTCGGGTTCTCGGTCGAGAATGTGTATGCCATTGCCGAACTTCTACGCCGCCAGAAGGGTGGGGCCGCCGTTGTGATGGGCGCGCTGTCCCCGCGCACGCGCAACGCGCAGGTAGAGATGTATCAAAACGGCGATGTCGATTATCTGGTCGCCACGGATGCCATCGGCATGGGGCTGAACCTCGACATCAACCATGTCGCGTTTTCTTCGACGACCAAGTTCGATGGCCGCCGAATGCGCCCTTTGCAGCCAAACGAGCTGGCCCAGATCGCGGGGCGTGCTGGGCGGCATATGAACCACGGCACCTTCGGCGTGACGGGCGAGGCTGGGCCGCTTCATGATGAAGTGGTCAACGCCATCACCGAGCACCGTTTTCTGCCGGTCCGAAAGCTGCAATGGCGCAACGCTGTGCTGCAATTTGGATCGGTCGGTCGGTTGATCGGATCTTTGGAAGAGCAAACGAAAGACGACTGGCTGACGCGTGTGCGCGATAGCGATGATCTGATCGCGCTGAAGTCGCTGGCCGAAGATGCCGAGGTTGCCGCAAGGGCCTCGGACCCGAAATCGGTCAAGCTGCTATGGGATGTCTGCCGGGTTCCCGACTTTCGCGGCATCAGCCATGCCGAGCATTCCAGCCTGCTGACGACGCTCTTCAACGACTTGCATGAGTATGGGCAAGTCTCTGCCGATTGGTTCGCACGGCAGGTTAAGAGAATAGATAGGGTGGAAGGTGACATTGACACCTTGTCGAAACGTCTGGCTTACATTCGCACATGGACGTATGTCGCCCAGCGGAAAGACTGGCTGGATGACGTAAATCATTGGCGCGAGGCGACACGCGCTGTAGAAGACCGCTTGTCAGACGCCTTGCACGGTGCGCTGACGCAACGATTTGTTGACCGGCGCACGTCAGTTTTGCTGCGCCGGTTGAAGCAGAAGGAGGGCCTTGTGGCCAACATCAACGACAAAGGCGAAGTGACCGTCGAAGATCAATTTGTGGGACGGCTTGAGGGGTTTCGCTTTAAGCAGGATGCCTCGGCGACGCCGGATGAAGCGAAAACCTTGCGCGCGGCGTCGGTTCAGGCGCTGGCGCCCGAGTTCCATTTGCGCGCGGATCGCTTCTATAATGCGCCGGATACAGAGATTGACTACACCGAGCAGGGCGGCCTGATGTGGGGTGAGCATGCGGTGGGCAAGCTGGTTGCAGGATCCGACGTAATGAAGCCGACCGTGCAGGCTTTCGTTGATGACGAGGCCGGTGCGGATGTGGCGCAAAAGGTGCAACGCCGGTTGCAGCACTTTATCGACCGCAAGATTGCGCTTTTGTTTGAGCCCTTGTTGAACCTCAGCCGGGACGAGGCGCTGTCGGGGCTGGCACGCGGATTTGCGTTTCAGATGGTTGAAGCGCTGGGCGTGATCCCGCGCGATCAGGTGGCCGATGATGTGAAAGCGCTGGATCAGGATGCGCGCGGCGCGCTGCGCAAGCATGGCATCCGATTTGGTCAGTTCACGATTTTCATGCCGCTTTTGCTGAAACCCGCGCCGACGCGGTTGCGTCTGGTGCTGTGGTCGCTGGCCAAGGGTCTGCAGGAATT
>CAKZXZ010000069.1 GCA_937883775.1 uncultured Paracoccaceae bacterium | reverse complement strand
TCGGCGCCTAGGACGAGTCACCGTGCATATCGGTTGTCTGATAGAGATCAGCCCATAGGAATTCCGCATTGGCCTAACCCCAAAGAGTATCCACAGGGCTCTCTCGGATCACCATCAGGCCTAGGTTCAGACTGATGTGGTCACCGGTTCGGATCTCCCCGATAAACACTATACTGCAAGAGATACGGATATCGTTTGTAGGGCGGTACGGGTTGGTACCCCTGGCGATTTAATCATAATAGTAATTTGGCCTAACGCGGTTACGCACCGACGCCCTATCGCTCAAAAATATATTCGAAATCAAAAAGGCCCGCCAAATCAGGGCGGGCCCTTGAAAGTAAGTTGGCGCGTTTACTTCTTCAGCGCGTCGCGGATCTCGATCAAAAGCTCTTCCTGCGTTGGGCCCTTTGGCTCTTCCAGGGCAGGCTCTTCCTCTTCTGCAGTGGCATCTTTGATCCGGTTCACCGACTTGACCAACATGAACACCACAAATGCGATGATGAGGAAGTTGATGATCGCCATCACGAACCGACCCCATGCAAAAACGGCAGCCCCTGCCTCCTCGGCTTCCGCCATAGAGGCGTATTCGCCCTCACCAAGCAAAACGTATTGACCGGCAAAATCAATCCCGCCCATGAACAGGCTGATAATCGGGTTAATTAAATCACCGACAAGCGACGTGACGATCGCGGTGAAGGCCGCGCCTATGATAATACCAACAGCCATATCCATGACATTGCCCTTGGCGATGAAGTCTTTGAATTCTTGTAACATTTACTGTGTCCCCACTGTTTATTTTCCACGGTGCAAAGGTCGTTGCCCCCGCACATGCGCACAGTGTTAACGCTAAAAACACACAAAACCACGGCTTTTTTAAAGGAACCGGCGGGATATATCCTACGAGACCAATAAAAGGACTCCCTCCAATGACCGACCTTTCAAATTTCCCAATCACACAGCGCTGGCCCGCCAAGGACCCGTCTGTGATCCAGCTTTATTCCTTTCCGACGCCCAACGGTGTGAAAGTGTCTATCGCACTGGAAGAAATGGGCCTGCCGTATGAGGCGCACACCGTGACCCTATCGGATAGCGACGTAAAAAGCCCCGAGTTCCTTTCGCTGAACCCCAACAACAAGATCCCCGCGATCATTGACCCGAACGGCCCAGATGGGCCCCTGGGTCTGTTTGAAAGCGGCGCGATCCTGATCTATCTGGCCGAGAAATCAGGCCAACTGATTGGATCGACTGCAGCGCAAAAAGCCGAGACGATCCAATGGTTGATGTTCCAGATGGGCGGCCTTGGCCCGATGTTTGGCCAGCTTGGCTTCTTCACCAAATTTGCAGGTGCCGAGATCGAAGATCCTCGCCCCCGCGAGCGTTATATCAACGAAGGCAAGCGCCTTATGGCCGTGTTGGAAAAGCAGCTTGATGGTCGCGATTGGCTGACCGGCGACTACTCTATCGCGGATATCGCGATTGCCCCTTGGCTGCGCGCGCTCGATTTCCACGGCGTGAAAGAGACACTGGGTTGGGACGATCACCCCAACCTTGTCGCTTATCTGGAGCGGTTTGTGGCCCGCCCCGCTGTCGCGAAGGGCCTGACTATTCCGCCGCGCGGATAGCCGCTTCGGGCAGCTTGCCTGTCAGAACATAGTTGAGAATCTCAACCACTTGCCGCGGCTCTTCGCACACAGCCAGCGCCGCGGCATCCACCTCTTTCAGCGGATGCTGATGCTCGGGCCCGTGCATCACGATCAAGGATTTGCCTAGCGCCGCCGCGTAGCCTGCATCAAACGCAGCGTTCCACTGTTTGTATTTCTCGCCGAAGCGGACCACCACGATATCGGCATCCTCGATCCCCTTGCGGGTGCGGATCGCGTTGATGTTGGCGCCCTTGTTGTCGTGCCAAAACTTGTTCGGCTCGGCCCCAAGGATCGCCACGCCGCAATCATCAGACGCATCGTGATCGGTGACGGGGCTGTTGAAGGTTACATCAAGACCGCTTGCCCCTTCAGTGATTTGCTCACGCCAATCGGTGTGAATTTCGCCGGACAGGTATACGTTGAGGGTCATGGGTCGGGTCTCCTTTTGCGTTGCAACAAACATAGCGCGGATCGGCCGGATTTCGACCCTATCCGCGCAACGTGCCGCCCGTGGCCTTTGTCACCTTCTCGACGATCTTTGCGCTGACGGCTTCGATATCCGCGTCCTTTAGAGTTGCGTCTGTCGGCTGCAAGCGCACCGTGATCGCGAGCGACTTTTTACCCTCACCCAGTGATCCGCCGATAAACTCGTCGAACACGCGCACCTCTTCGATCAGGGCTTTGTCTGCCCCGGCGGCGGCGTTTACCAATGTCAAAGCCTCGACGTCTCCGTCCACGACAAAGGCGAAATCTCGTTCCACAGCTTGCAGATCGGTCATCGCCAGCGCCCCGCGCGAAGTCGTGCGTTTCTTCGGCAGCGGCACTTCGGCAGGCCAGATCGTGAAGGCCATCGCGGGGCCTTTGACGT
>CAKZXZ010000068.1 GCA_937883775.1 uncultured Paracoccaceae bacterium | reverse complement strand
GCTTTCCCCACTACGTGCTCGACTATGAAAACACATTCAAGGAAGCGGTAATCGACGAGTTCGCCGACAGCTATCTGGCTGGCGCGACGCCTGTACCGTGCATCCGTTGCAACGAGCGTGTGAAGTTCAAAGACCTGTTGGAAACCGCCCGCGATCTGGATGCCGATTGCATGGCGACCGGCCACTATATCCAGCGCAAGATGGGTGCTGCGGGGGCAGAGCTGCACTGTGCAGCTGACGCGAACCGCGATCAAAGCTATTTCCTGTTCTCGACCACTCGAGAGCAGCTCGATTATCTGCGCTTCCCGCTTGGTCACCTGCCCTCCAAAGACGATACTCGTGCGCTTGCCGCGCGTTATGGCTTGGCTGTGGCCGACAAGCCCGACAGCCAGGACATCTGCTTTGTGCCCAACGGCAACTACGCCAGCGTGATTGAAAAACTGCGCCCCGGCGCGGCAGAACCCGGCGAGATCGTAGATGTCGACGGCAACGTGCTGGCCCAGCATGAAGGCGTGATCCACTACACGATCGGGCAGCGGCGGGGCTTGGGCATCGGCGGGCTGGACACGCCGCTCTATGTCGTCAAACTCGACGTGGACACCCGCCGCGTGATTGTCGGCCCAAAAGACATGCTGGCCACCCGCACCATCCCCGTGCGCGAGATCAACTGGCTTGGCGATGATCCTTTTGCAGACCAGCAAGAGCGGTTTGTTTCGGTCAAAGTGCGCTCCACCCGCCCGCCGCGCGAAGCGATCATCCGCCCGATCAGCGCGACGCGAGCCGAAGTGGAATTGCTGACGCCCGAAGAAGGCGTCTCCCCCGGTCAGGCTTGCGTCTTTTATGAAACCGGTGGCACGCGCATTTTGGGTGGCGGATGGATCTGGCGCGGATATTAAGCGCGCAAAAGTCTTAAGAAGAGTTTTGGCCCTCCACAATAGCCCGCGCCGCGCGCAGACCAGGCGCTTCCGCACCCTGCCCCAGTCGCTGCATCGTCACCGACATCGCATCAAGCTGCGCGTCAGGTGCGGCGATCACATCCAGCAAACCGCCAGCAATCGCATCAGGCCGACACGCCTCGCCCAGAAACTCCGGCACGACGCGGGTGTCCGATACCAGATTAACCAATGTGACCGTATCCACCTTGAGCATCCGCTTGATGATCTGACGGCTCAGCCAGTTCATGTCATAGGCGATCACCATCGGCGTTCCAGAGGCCGCCAATTCGAGCGACACTGTGCCAGAGGCCGCCAGCGCGGCATTCGCCTTCTTAAACGCCGCGCGCTTTTCCGCGGCACTGTCGACCACCAAAGGGGCCCCCGGCCAAGCGCGGACCGCGTCGCGCACCAGATCGGTCACGCCAGGGGCGGCTGGTACGACAACACGCATGTCCGGATGTGCCGCCAGAACCGGTCCAAGCGCGGCCCCGAACGTTCCGGCCAAGCGCCCAATCTCGCCCCTCCGCGATCCGGGTAACGCCAGCAAAACGGGTGCTTCGCCCAAACTATGCTGCGCCCGAAAAGCCGTAACCTCTGCCTCAGTGGCGACAGGCTCTGCGACAACCGGATGTCCGACGAAATCGCAGCGAATGCCCACGGCCTCAATGTAAGGCGGCTCAAACGGAAACAGGGCGAGCACCTGATCCACCACGCCCACCATCTTTCTCGCGCGACCCGGTCGCCACGCCCAGACCGTCGGCGCGACATAATGCACCGTCCGAATAGCGCTGGCCGCTTTCACGCGACGCGCCACGCGTAAGCAGAAATCCGGGCTGTCGATGGTCAGTAAAACGTCTGGTTTCAGGTCCAGAACCGCCTCTGCCGTCTGCGCAATCCGGCGCTTGAGATGGCGGTATTTCGGCAAAACCTCGGCAATGCCCATGACGCTCAACTCATCCATAGGAAAGAGGCTCTCTAGCCCTTGGGCCTGCATCAATGGCCCACCAACGCCGTAAATCTCCAGATCCGGAACCAGCGATTTCAGCCCAGCCAAGGCCGCCCCGCCCAGCTTGTCGCCCGAGGCTTCCCCGGCGATCACAAAGACCTTCAAGCGCGCACCCAGATGAAAAGCCCCGCATCATTGGCCGACGCGATGCACAGCTGCGGCTCCAGCATCTGCACGCCGCCTGCGACCAGAACAAGGCCGCTCAGCCCCGCCTCTGCCGCCAGACGCACCGTGTCGGGGCCAATCGTCGGCAAATCAACGCGCCGGTCCTGCCCATCCTTGGGCGCTTTGACGAAAACACCGCCGCGCGTCCGCTCCAAATGCGCCAGCGAAGACAGCATGAAATCCGTACCCGGTTGCGCCTCTACAGCCAGCGCCTGTCCGCGCGCGATCACACAGCTTTGCCCGATATCAGCCGGGCTGAGCAATGAGAGCAACTCAACCCCGCGCGCCGCATCTTGTTTGTCTGTCTTGGTCGGCTGCACCGCCGTCAAAACCCCTTCGGACGGCAACAGCTCTGGCACCAGATCATGCGCCGCAACAATCACGATCCCGGCCTCTTCGAAAAACGTCAACACGACGCGCAACGCCGCATCGTCGCCTTGCTGCAAAGCCGCCATCATGCGCGGCACCAGCGGCATGGTTGCGGGATCAATAAGGGACGGATCAAGCGCAGGTCGCTGCACCTGCCCCGCAAAGCAAACTTGGGTCACGCCCCGCTCTTTCAGCATCGCGATAAAACTGCCGAGCGTTTCGATCCGAAAGGTTTCGACCCCCGACAAATCCGGCGCATAGCCTTCCAGTGCACAGATCATCGGGCGCTCTTTCAAGCGCTGCATCAGAAGTTTGGGCAGACCGCCGCGCCCTGCGATCAGAGCCAGCATCAGCGCGGCGTCAGGTAAGAACGATCGGACGCGCCAAGGACAAAATCGACGACCTCGCGCACGTAAGGACTATCGGTTTCATCCGACAACCGCCGGGCGCGATCCTGAAACGCGCCGTCCCCTTGCGCCAGCATCTGAAACGCCGCGCGGAGGGCGGTGATGTCCGCGCGTGCGACACCTTTGCGTTTCAAACCAACGAGGTTTAGCCCGTCAAGCTGCCCACGCGGCCCCTGCACCAACCCATGCGGGATGACGTCATTGGTCACCATGGACACAGCGCCGATAATGGCCCCCTTGCCGATGCGCACGAACTGATGGATGCCGGACAGACCACCGATGATGACATCATCCTCGATGATGCAATGCCCCGCCAAAGCCGCGGAGTTTACGACGATCACGTTGTTGCCGATCATGACGTCATGGGCGATGTGACAGCCCGCCATGAACA
>CAKZXZ010000067.1 GCA_937883775.1 uncultured Paracoccaceae bacterium | reverse complement strand
AGCCGCACCGCTTCGGCCATATCTGCCGCTTCAGCTTCACGCGTGAAGTCTCTGTATTCTGTCCATTTCAGCCCGTGGCTCGCGATCTCCCAATCGGCGTCCAGCATCGCGGCGACCTGTTCGGGCGCCCGTGCCAAAGCCGTCGCGATCCCGTAGACCGTGACCGGAATCCCCATCCCCGTAAATAATCGATGCAGCCGCCAGAACCCGGCCCGCGCGCCATATTCATAGATCGACTCCATGTTCCAATGGCGCTGGCCGGGCCATGCCGCAGCCCCTATGATCTCGGACAAAAATGCCTCCGACGCGGCATCTCCGTGCAGTACGTTATTCTCGCCACCCTCTTCATAGTTCACCACGCATTGCACCGCGATCTTCGCACCACCCGGCCAAGCCGCGTCCGGTGGCGCTGCCCCATACCCCTGCATATCGCGGTCATATCGTTTCAAAGCAGCATCCTTTCGTTCAGTTCCTTTTATTCCGAAACAATCCTTGTGACTTTCAAGAAAATTCTGAAAGTGTTTTTCGCGGCCAGGTCTTTCCTGCGTCCCAGCTTTGACCCAGTTTGCAAGCCGATCAAAGGAGCGAGTTTCATGAGCGGATACCTGACGACCCATGTTTTGGACACGGCGCTGGGAAAACCTGCGCAAGGCCTCAAGATTGAGCTTTTCCGCATTGAGGGCGCGAGCCGCACACATTTGCGCACCCTGTCGACCAATGAGGATGGACGCACCGACAGCCAAATCCTGCCTGCAGATGACTTCGCGACCGGCACATACGAACTGGTCTTCCACGCTGGCGCCTATCTTGACGCGGTCGGAACACCCCCTGAAACCCCGCGTTTTCTGGATGTGATCCCGATCCGTTTCGGCATGTCCGAGGCGGCGCATTACCACGTGCCTTTGCTGCTTTCGCCTTTCGGGTATTCGACCTATCGCGGCAGCTAGGCGCCCATCATCTGCGGAACCCGCGCGGCCATGAACTCGATCAGTAGCCGCACCTTGGGGTCCTGCCTGCGCCGATGGGCATAAAGGCAGCCCAACTGCACCGGCAAGGGCGGGGTCGCGGCGCAAACCTCGACCAAGGCGCCGCTCTCAAGATGGCGGGCGACCTCGAACACCGGCTTCAGGATGATGCCATGGCCATCCAGTGCCCATTGGGTCAGTACATCGCCATCATCGCTTTCAAAAGGCCCGCTGATCGCGAAACGCTCTGGGCCGTCCGCCGTCTGCAATTGCCACTGAAACTCTGTCGCGCCGGGAAAGCGCAAGGCCAGACAATCATGTGCGTCCCGCACCAGCGCACCGCCGTCTTCCGGCACACCGCGCGCCTCAAGATATGCCGGAGCCGCACACAGGATCCGGGGGCAGTCAGCAAGCTTGCGCATCTTTAGGGCACTGTCCTGAGGCGTGCCTAAAAAGAACGCCAGATCAAGACCTTCCGAGGCGATATCAATGTTGCGATCCGAAAGACGCAGGCGGATATCGACCAGTGGAAATTCGGCCTTGAACGCAGGCACAAGCGGCGCCACGAACCGGCGCCCCACGCCCAACGGTGCCGCCACAAAGATCGATCCGCGCGGGTTGCCTGTCACGTCCTGCACGCCGGCCTCGGCCTCGGCGACGGCCTCTAGTATCCGCTGCGCGCCTTCGAAAAAGATGCGCCCTTGCTCGGTCGGCTGCAGGCTGCGCGTCGTGCGGGTGAAAAGCCGTGCGTTCAGATGTTGTTCCAGCTGTCCGATCCGCGCCGAGGCCACCGCCGGAGAGACCCTTTGATCGCGCGCCGCCGCTGACATACTGCCTAATTCATAGACACGGACGAAGGTTTTTATAGTGTCGAAGTAGGACATGTTGCCCTTTCCGCATTATTCGGCTTTCTTTGAAACTGATTGGAATAATACTGGAATTCAAGAAAAAATCCGTGCCCGGTAGAGTGCCCGAAAAGGAAAGAGATCGCAGATGTATGATGTCGTCGTAATGTGGGATTGGCTCGGTTTTGCCGTCCGGTGGTTGCACGTCATCACGGCGATCGCCTGGATCGGAAGTTCGTTTTATTTCATTGCGCTAGACCTTGGCCTGCGCCAAGGACCGGCGCTGCCTGCGGGGGCTTCGGGCGAAGAATGGCAAGTCCATGGCGGTGGCTTCTATCACATCCGCAAGTTCAACGTGGCCCCCGAGGACATGCCCGACCACCTGACGTGGTTCAAATGGGAAAGCTATGCGACATGGCTCTCAGGTGCGGCGCTGTTGATGATTGTCTATTGGGCCGGGGCCGAGATGTTCCTGATCGATCTCAACAAGATGGACCTGAGCACCTTTCAGGCGATCCTGATTTCGGCCGCGTCCCTCACCATCGGCTGGATTATCTATGATCTGGCCTGCAAATCAAAGCTCGGCGATCACCCCAACGCTCTGATGTTGCTGCTCTTTGTGGCGCTTGTCGTGATGAGCTGGGGCTATCACCAGATCTTCACCGGCCGCGCAGCCATGCTGCATCTCGGGGCCTTTACCGCCACCATCATGACCGCCAACGTGTTCTTCATCATCATGCCGAACCAGCGCATCGTCGTGGCCGATCTCAAGGCAGGGCGCACGCCCGATCCGAAATACGGCAAGATCGCCAAGCTGCGCTCGACCCATAACAACTACCTGACGCTGCCGGTGATTTTCCTGATGCTCAGCAATCACTATCCGCTCGCGTTTGCCACCGATTACGCGTGGATCATCGCGGCCCTCGTTTTTCTGATGGGCGTCACGATCCGGCATTATTTCAACTCGATGCACGCCCGCAAAGGCAAGCCAAACTGGACGATTGCGGCCACGATCCTGCTCTTCATCGGAATCATGTGGCTCTCCACCGCGCCTTTGCGCACCCTCGACGATCTCCCCGAAGAGCAGGCGATGACCCCTGCAGCGCAACGCTTCGCCGCCGCTGACGGGTTTGAGGATGCCACCAATATCGTGCTCGGCCGCTGCTCTATGTGCCATGCCCGCGAACCGGTCTGGAGCGCGTCGATGCGGTGGGCGCCCAAAGGCGTGCATCTTGAGACCGAGGCCGACATCGCCGCAAACGCCCGCCAGATCTACCTGCAATCGGGCGTGTCCCACGCCATGCCGCCGGGCAACCTCACCTATATGGAGGAAGACGAACGCGCCGCCATCCGCGCCTGGTTCAAAGCCGCGCGCGACGTTGACCTTGCAGCCCGCTAACAGACCGGGCATTTTGCGCCCATGAAGATCGACCCCGCCTTTGAGGCGCGCCGACTGTTTGACATCGCAGTGGCCGCTGCCGATCCCTCTGCCGCAACCGAAATTGCGTTGAACGGGCTCGATCTTGAGGCGCCGCTGATCCTGGCTATCGGCAAGGCCGCCACGCGTATGGCACAGGCGGCGATGACCCATTACGCGGTGTCCGAAACGATCATCGTCACCAATCCAGAAAACGCAGAGCCGGTCGAAGGGGCCACCGTTTTTGCCGCCAGCCATCCTGTGCCCGATGCCATTGGGCAAGAGGCGTCACAGGCCATCATCGCCCGGCTTGCCTCAAATACGCGCCCGGTTCTGGCACTGATCTCGGGCGGGGGGTCAGCGCTTTTGCCGGCCCCTGTTGACGGGATCAGTCTTGCAGACAAGGCGCGGGTGAATGCGCTGTTGTTGGGCTCTGGCGCTGATATCACGCAGACCAATCTGGTGCGTCAGCAGCTTTCAAAGCTCAAGGGCGGCGGGCTAAACCGCCACGCAGCACCCCAGCCTGTCACGGCGCTGATCCTGTCGGATGTCATCGGCGATGACCTGCGCGCCATCGCATCCGGCCCTACCGCATCGCCCATCGGCACGCCGGCAGACGCTGTGGAAACGCTTAAAGCGCTGGCCATCTGGGCAGAGTGCCCGGCCTCGGTTCAAACCTACCTGCAAAGCAATCCAGTGCGGCCGCCAACCCCGGCCGCGCGAAATATCCTCATCGGATCAAACACCAAAAGCCTCGAAGCGATGCAGGCCGCCTCATCTGCCAAAATCGGCAATGCGCATCTGATCGGCGATGTCGAGGATGCAGCCCGCATCGTCGCGCAACACTACCATGACGGACCCGGCACAACACTGTTTGGCGGGGAAACCACCGTGCAGATCAAAGGAACAGGGCAGGGTGGCCGCAATCAGGAGCTTGCCTTGCGCATTGCGCTGATCGCCGCCGCCGAAGGCTGGGAAAACTGGACCTACCTGCAAGCCGGCACCGATGGCCGTGACGGCCCGACCGATGCGGCAGGTGGCCTGGTCAATGGCGAAACCCTCGCCAAAATCCATGCCGCAGGTCAGGATCCCGCAGTACTTTTGGCCAATAATGACAGCTACGCCGCCCTGAAAGCAGGCGACGGCTTGTTGATGACGGGCGGCACTGGCACCAATGTCGCCGACCTCGGTATCCTGATCCGCAGCTGACCTTCTTTTGTCCAAAAATACCGCCGCCGGAGGCATCGACCGGATCATCGC
>CAKZXZ010000066.1 GCA_937883775.1 uncultured Paracoccaceae bacterium | reverse complement strand
GCGCGCCTGCGCGACGGCGTGGCGCAATCAGCACCGTATGACACCGCTGACACACGGCGCGTTCGCCAAAGTCGGGCTGTTGCGTGCTGTAGACAGCGTCACAGTTCGGGCAGACGATCAGGTCTTTGAGGGGCGGGGTGGTGGACATCCTTTGAGAGTAGGGTAGGGGCGCAGGGAAGGGAAGTAATCCATCCAAATGAGGCACCGCGCCTGAGCCGAGGGGTGGCAAGAAGCGCCCGCCCCGTGAGGGCGGTTCGGGCGCTGTCCAACGGCAGATTGAGTATCCTTCCGTGCAGGACACGTCTCAAAAAAGACAACTTTTTCTGCCACGACGTTTTTCCAAAGAGGAGCGCAAACGTCCATGAACTGGGTCTTTTGGTATTACCGAAAATACAAGGCTGTTGAAAGATGGGTGGAGCAGCTCCCTGGACGAGTGTTTGCCGATCCGGCAGTAGGCATCTTCGTTTGTGTCTTGCCAATGTTATTCTCTCTCGCCACGTATCAGAGCGCATTGAAAGTCTCGCCTTTTTTAAATGAACTTGTTTGGAATCGTTATGGGCGTCCCGATGCAGGTGTTGTGCCGTGGGCGTTGATTTGCGTAGCGATCAGTATTTTCTATTTATGGCTGTGTTCTCTGTTCGACCCGCAGAACAAAGACTGAAGGGCAGCGTCCGACCTTGAGGCTACTCACGTCGCCCCTATTGTTCGGTCCGGCCCAATATCCAAAACCTCAGTTCCCTTATACAATCTAGCAAAAGCGCCCTCCGGGGGGAGGTCGGGCGCTGCCCGACGGTGCCGCCCGGCGGGACGCTGCATCAAACCGCATCTCATAAACCCCGCTGGTCACTCTATCCCATTGACCAACCCCTCAAACCGCCGCATATCCATCCCCATGACCGATCTCTCAAAAATCCGGAATTTTTCCATCGTGGCGCATATTGACCACGGCAAATCCACCCTCGCGGACCGCCTCATTCAAGAGACGGGCACGGTGCAGGATCGCGACATGAAGGAGCAGCTTCTCGACGCGATGGATATCGAGCGCGAGCGCGGCATCACCATCAAGGCCAACACCGTCCGGATCGACTACACCGCCGATGACGGGCAGCCCTACGTGCTCAACCTGATCGACACCCCCGGCCATGTCGATTTCGCCTACGAGGTCAGCCGCTCCATGCGCGCCGTCGAAGGCTCCCTTCTGGTCGTTGACAGCACCCAAGGGGTCGAGGCGCAGACGCTCGCCAATGTCTACCAAGCCATTGATGCGGATCACGAAATCGTCCCCGTCCTGAACAAGATCGACCTGCCTGCGTCTGATTGCGACCGCGTGGCCGAGCAGATCGAAGATGTCATCGGCATCGACGCCACAGACGCCATTCAGGTCTCTGCCAAGACCGGCGTCGGCATCCACGAGACGCTGGAAGCCATCGTCCAGAAACTGCCCAGCCCGCAGGGTAACCCCGACGCACCGCTCAAGGCGATGCTGGTCGACAGCTGGTATGACGCCTATCTCGGCGTGATCGTCCTTGTCCGCATCATCGACGGCCACCTCAAGAAGGGCGACAAGATCAAGATGCTGTCGAACGGCTCGGTCCACCATGTCGACCGCATCGGCGTCTTCCGCCCCGAGATGGAGACCATCGACGCCCTCGGCCCCGGCGAAATCGGCTTCCTCACCGCCTCCATCAAGCAGGTCCGCGACACCCGCGTGGGCGACACGATCACTCATGAAAAACACGGCACAACCGACGCGCTTCCGGGCTTCAAACCCAGCCAACCGGTCGTCTTCTGTGGCCTCTTCCCCGTCGACAACGCCCAGTTCGAAGACCTTCGCGATGCTATCGAAAAGCTCGCCCTCAACGACGCCTCTTTCTCTTTCGAAATGGAAACCTCCGCCGCCCTCGGCTTCGGCTTCCGCTGCGGCTTCCTGGGTCTGCTCCACCTCGAAGTGATCCGCGACCGGATCGAGCGTGAGTACAACATCGAGCTTATCACCACCGCGCCCAGCGTGATCTACCACGTCTACCTGCGCGACGGCGAGATGATCGAGCTGCACAACCCCGCCGACATGCCCGACCTGTCCCTCGTCGACCGCATCGAAGAGCCGCGCATCAAGGCCACGATCCTTGTGCCCGACGACTATCTTGGCGACGTGCTCAAGCTCTGCCAGGACCGCCGCGGCATCCAGGAAGACCTCACCTACGCCGGCACCCGCGCGATGGTCGTCTATGACCTGCCGCTCAACGAGGTGGTCTTTGACTTCTACGATAGGCTCAAATCTGTAACGAAAGGGTATGCCAGCTTCGATTACCAGATGATCGGCTACCGGCAGGATTTCTTGGTTAAGATGCAGGTGCTGGTGAACGAGGAACCGGTCGACGCGCTCTCCACCATGGTCCACCGCGACCGCGCCGAACAGCGGGGCCGGGCGATGTGCGAAAAGCTCAAAGACCTGATCCCGCGCCACATGTTCAAAATCCCGATCCAGGCCGCCATCGGAGGCCGTGTCATCGCCCGCGAAACCCTCGCCGCCCTCCGCAAGGATGTGACCGCCAAGTGCTACGGTGGAGATGCCACCCGTAAGAAGAAACTGCTGGAGAAGCAGAAGGCTGGTAAGAAGAAAATGCGCCAGTTCGGGAAGGTCGATATCCCGCAGGAGGCATTTATATCAGCGCTCAAGATGGATTCTTGACATGGCATACATCGACCTGCTTACTAACTAGGGTTGAATTTCATTTTATTGAAACCCTTTATGGTTCATTGGAGCAAAGTCTTGAGAAGGATCATTGTACTATGGGCACTCTTTGCTCTTCCAGAACTTGCGGTCGCCGATGATGCTAACGATTTTAGTTTTCCAACGCCGATAGATCTTTCAGTTGAAAGACAATTGCTTACGGAACGTTTCCCAAAAATAGCATCGGATGTACCTCGTTTGAGAGCGATCGGTAATTATCGACAAGCGCTAGAGTTGTATAGGATCGGCACGCTTGAAGCATACAACGCGAGAATAAAAAGTGTTTGCGAAGGGTTAAACACCACCGAGCGTCTCGTAAATGCTGCATTTGCGTCAGGTGATATGTCTACTAATAAAAAATCGAGGTATGAAAGAAGGATTGAAGCCGAAAGGATGAAGTGTCGTGTCGACAATAAGGCTGGTAGCGACTATTGGGCGTTGTATGACGATCTTTTAGGGTTGTATCAGCAAGAAGCCCGTAACTCTTTTGAGGAGCTTGAACGTTGCAATCGCAATAACGATTGTCGTCAGGGTTCACGTTAAATTGGAAAACTCGTGGTCTCGGATATCGGTCGCCTCGTCGGACATGGCGATGGCTTTAATCGACCTGCTTCCACCGCTACTTTTTGCGATCCTTTTGCCAATGTTCATTGTAAAGATGGTGTCTTTTACCGAAAAATCACAGCGGCTCGCGCCATTCGAGTTGGTATTTTTTTCGCTTACTGGTTTGGTCGTCGCATATCTTACAAATTTAAGTGCAGAAACAATACTCGAAGGGCTTTTGCCCTCATTTGTTGTGCTCTTGGCCTTCTTCTTCCAGTTGTTTGGACGTACCCAAGCTGCGGCAAAGGTGCCACTTGGATCAAAGATTTCTTTTTCTGCTGGAGCGATGGCAATTGTGTCTTTCTTAGTTTCATTGAGATACTTTGAATTAGCTTTTGGCACTAGCTCGCAAGGTTAGGCTCTCGCTTCAATTGAAGTTGACGCGCAGGTATCGGTAACATTTATAAACATCATAATTGTATTAAAAATCAACCACCAGCACCCCCTCAACACCCCCCTCACAAATCCCAACCAACCTTGCCCCCGCCTTCACATGCGCCGGGTGCACCAAGTACCCCTCCAGCGCCGTCCTATCCTCGAAATCCATCGTGAACCCATGCGTATAGCCGCGCCCGATCCCCTCGGGGCTGACGTCTGCACCGAAATGGCTCCCCAGCAGACCCGGCACCACGCCCACAAGCGCCGCCAAGCCCTCCCAGACCGCCGCGACCTCCGCCGGGTCCGCCTCGCTCGACACTTTGCACAGCACGATATGCCGGATCATCGCTTCAGCCTTTCGTTCACTTCGATCAGGTTGCCGTCCGGGTCCTCCACATACAGATGCCGCATCCCCGGAATGGCGAACTCGCCCGTCAGCGAATAGCGGATGCCCGCCGCCCGCAGCCGCGCGATGACCGCCTCCAGATCGTCCACCTCAAACGCCACATGCCCGCCGACCGACGGGTTGTGGGTCAGGTCGTTCTTCGCCGCAAAGTCCCCATCCGGCGCAATCAAGTGCAGCCCCGAATGGCTGTCCCGCCCATCCCCGAACAGCGCCAATTTATCGGGATCGCCCGGCAGGTAGCCGCGCGACGCAGGAAACGCCCAGGCGTGCTCCTCCATCCCCAGCATCGCGGCGTAAAAGCCGGCGGTTTTGCGCACGTCGCGCGCCTCTAAATTCACGTGATGGATTGACC
>CAKZXZ010000065.1 GCA_937883775.1 uncultured Paracoccaceae bacterium | reverse complement strand
GAAAGAAGGGTTTGACGACCTGCGCCTTATAGGCTTCGAACCGCCGCTCCATCTCGCGGTAAAGCGACTTGCGGGGCGGCGTGCCGTTCGGCGCGGGCAGTGGCGCAAAGGTCAAGACGGGCGATCCGGCCATCTCTCCGGGCAAAAGAAAACGGCCCGGCGTGCAGTCATAAAAGCCTGCGGCGCGGATCGCTTGTAAATATTCAGTAAATGTATCGGCCAGTTGGCGGGCTACAACCTCTTGTAGCTTGGCCGACGAATCCGTCGAATTTAGCAATGTTTCAAAGGCTTTATGTTCCCCACGGGGAACACCGCGCGCCAATGTCTCCTCCGACCATTGGGCATAGGATTTCTCAAGCAAGGCCAGATCCAGTAGCCATTCGCCAGGGTAATCCACGATATCCAGATGCACAGTGCGCGGGCCTGAAAGACCGCCGATGATCCCTGTGGGCTGCACCTTCAATGACAGGCGCAACTGGCTAATCGCGCGGGTGCTGTCGGGCCAACTGGGGGTGCTGCTGGTGAGTGCGGCAAGGTGCTTTTCATACTCAAACCGCGGCACGGTATCGTCGGGCTGGGGCTGCAGATAGGCGCTGCGGATCCCGCCACCCGCTGCTGCAAGAAGCTGGGGCATCCGTCCGCGATCCAGCAGATTGGCGACAAGCGAGGTGATGAAGACGGTCTTGCCCGCCCGGCTCAGCCCGGTGACACCCAAGCGGATGCGCGGCGTTGAGAACGGGTCGGTGAACACGCTGGTGACCTGTTCGACACTCCGTGTCAGCCCATCTGCGATGGTGGAAATGACCAAAACTGCCCCCAAGCCTTCCTTGTTATCGGCGTTAACATAAGGGCGCGAGGGCGGCTTCGCTAGGGTATTGTCCCCGCAGGGACAGCAGGTTAGGCAAACGCCATGCCCCGCTTTGCATTTCAGATAGAATACCACGGCGCGCCTTTCGCCGGATGGCAGCGGCAGGCCGATCAGCCCTCTGTGCAAGGCGCGATCGAGGCAGCCTTGGCCAAGCTGGAGCCTGGCCCCCACACGATTGCCGCAGCAGGTCGCACAGATGCAGGCGTGCATGGTCTTGCGCAAGTCGCCCACGCTGATTTGCACAAAGGGTGGGATCCGTTCCGGCTGTCAGAAGCGTTGAACTTTCACCTCAAGCCCAATCCGGTGTCGATCTTGCAGGTCACACGCGTTGCAGACGACTGGCACGCGCGGTTTTCAGCAATCGAGCGGCGGTATCTTTTTCGGCTCCTGGCGCGCCGCGCGCCGGCAACCCATGACAAAGGGCTGGTCTGGCAGATTGGCCATCCCTTGGCATTGGCCCCGATGCAAGAGGCTGCACAGCACCTGATCGGACGGCATGATTTCACGACATTCCGATCCTCAATCTGTCAGGCTGACAGCCCGGTGCGCACGCTGGACGCGCTGGAGATCACCCAGCATGCGGTTCCCCACGGGGACGAGTTTCGCTTCCACATTCGCGCGCGGTCTTTTCTGCACAACCAAGTGCGCAGCTTTGTCGGCACGCTGGAGCGGGTCGGCGCCGGAAGCTGGGCAGCTAGCGACGTCAAAACGGCCTTGGAGGCGCGTGACCGTGCGGCGTGTGGGCCGGTTTGTCCACCAGAAGGGCTCTATCTGGCAGGGGTT
>CAKZXZ010000064.1 GCA_937883775.1 uncultured Paracoccaceae bacterium | reverse complement strand
GCGGTTTTGTGGATGTCCAGGAAATGGGTCATGTTGATGGTGCCTTATGGCGAGGCTGGGGGTTTTGCACCCCCAGACCCCCGCAGGATATTTATGCAAAAGCGAAAGCGTTATGCGGCGTCTTTGACCAGATGTGTCGCAGCCTTGTCGAGCATACCGACAGCTTGCGCGATCTCGTCATCCGTGATGGTGAGCGCAGGCAGAAGGCGGATCACGTTATCGGCAGCGGGCACGGTGAGCAGCCCTTGGCTGTAGCCCGCCTGCACGATATCGATATTCGTCGCCTTGCATTTGAGGCCCAGCATCAGGCCCTCGCCGCGGATGCTGTCGAACACGTCAGCATGCGCCGCGATCAGCCCTTCGAGCTTTTGGCGCAGCAGCCCCGCCTTGCGATTGACCTCGCCCAGAAAGGCGGGTTCAGAGACGATCTTGAGAACGGCATTGCCCACCGCACAGCCCAATGGGTTGCCGCCATAGGTGGAGCCATGCGTGCCCGCCGTCATGCCGCTTGCCGCGTCTTCGGTGGCCAGAACGGCCCCCAGCGGGAAGCCCCCGCCGATACCTTTGGCGATCATCATAATGTCGGGCGCGACACCGGCCCATTCATGGGCAAAAAGTTTGCCGGTTCGCGCAACACCGCACTGGACCTCGTCAAAGATCAGCAGGGTTCCGGTCGCATCACACAGATCGCGCAGGCCCTTGAGGCAGGCATCCGATAACGGGCGAATACCACCTTCGCCCTGGATCGGCTCAATCAGGATCGCCGCGGTATGGGCATCCACGGCGGCCTCGACCGCGTCGTGGTCGGCAAATTGCAGTTGTGTGAAGCCTGGCAGAAGCGGGCCAAAGCCCTTTGTCATCTTCTCGGACCCCGCGGCGGCAATCCCGGCAGACGAGCGGCCATGAAAGGACCCCTCGAATGTGATAATCTCGGTCCGGTTGGGCTGACCTTTATCGTGCCAGTATTTGCGTGCCATCTTGACGGCCAGTTCACAGCTTTCCGTGCCCGAATTGGTAAAGAAAACCGTGTCGGCAAAGGTGTTTTCAACAAGGGTATCGGCCAGCTGTTGCTGCTGCGGGATCTGGTAGAGGTTCGAGACATGCCAAAGCTGACCCGCCTGCGTGCTCAGTGCCTCGACCAATGCGGGGTGCGCATGGCCCAGTGCATTCACCGCGATCCCGGCGCCGAAATCCAGAAAGCGTCGCCCATCTGCCTCGATCAGCCAAGAGCCCTCGCCCTTCACAAAGGACAGCGGCGCGCGGTTGTAGGTCGGCAAAACGGACGGGATCATCTTATGAAATCCTTATGATAGGAAGGCTTGTTGGTGCCGTAGGGGCAAGAGCAAGTCAACGATTTTTGGATGGAATGCGCAGCAGCGCGATGAGCAAACGAAAAAAGGCCGGCGGATTAGCGTCGGCGTCGGGTCACGATATATGTGCATTTGCTCATGAGTGCCTCATACCGGGCACAACAGGCGTTTGCCAAGGATTTATTTCAGGCGTATGCGCGAGCCATGGAGCATGCCATCCCACAGAACCGGCCTTTGGCCATCGCGCTGATGTTGCTGGCGGCGGTGTTCATCGCGGGGACCACGCTGATTGCGAAGATGCTGGGCGGTGAGGCTTTTGGCCCTGCACTGCACCCGCTTCAGATCACTCACGGGCGGTTTGTTTTCGCGCTTTTGGCGCTTGGGTCGGTCGCGTTGGTCCTGCGGCCCCGGTTCGGACCGATCCATTGGCGGCTGCATCTGATGCGCACGACCTGCGGAGCGGGCGGGGTCACGCTGATGTTTGCCTCGGTCGCCTTTATCCCGCTTGCGGCGGCGACGGCGATCAGCTTTTTGAACCCGGTTTTCGCGATGATCTTTGCGATCTTTCTGCTGGGCGAAAAAGTTGGCCGCGTGCGTTGGTCGGCGGCGGCGATTGCTTTTGCAGGGATGCTGTTGCTGCTGCGTCCGCTGCCCGGCGATTTCGAGCCGGCTGCCCTTTTGGCGCTGGGGGCGGCACTTGTCATGGGGTTGGAGGTGATCTTTATCAAACGGCTCAGCAACCTTGAGCGCCCGTTCCAGATCCTGCTGGTGAACAATTGTATCGGGGTCGTCCTTTCAAGCGTTGCCGTGCTGGCCGTTTGGCAAGCTCCAAGCGCCGCGCAATGGGGCCTGTTGGCGGCTTTGGGCACCATGATGGCCTGCGCGCAAACATGCTTTGTGAACGCAATGAAACGCGCCGAGGCCAGCTTTATCGTGCCGTTCAGCTATGCAACCCTGGTGGTTGCAGGGCTTTATGATGTGGCGTTTTTTGGGGTCGTGCCCGACGCTGTCGCATTGCTTGGCATGGCCACCATCCTGTGCGGCGCAGCACTGCTGGCTTGGCGCGAGGCCCGGTTGACCGAAGCCTAGCTTTTGATCCGGTAGCCGGTTTTGAACCAGCGCCAGCAGACCATCAGGATGGCAGCGGTGCTTGTAAGACAGATGACCAGTCCCAGACGTGGATCGCTGTCCGAGATGCCCAAGACGCCGTAGCGAGCGCCGTCGATCATGTAAAACATCGGGTTCCAGTGGATCAGTGTTGCAAGCATCGGCGGGATCGCTTCGAGCGAGTAAAACGTCCCCGACAGGAAGGCGAGCGGTGTGATGATGAAGTTCGTGATGGCGGCCAACTGATCGTATTTGCGTGCAAATACCGAACACATGATGCCAAGCCCGGCCATCGCTGCTGATCCTGTCACCGCAAAGGCCAAAAGCCAAAGCGGATGCGCGATGGAGATCCCAAGAAACACGAACATCCCCAGCGCAATCGACACCGCCACAAAGAGGCCACGCGCGATCCCTCCGACGGTGTAACCCATCACCAGTTCCAGCGGCGAGAGCGGAGGCATCAACGTATCCACGATATTGCCCTGCACCTTGGCGCTTACGATCGAGCTTGAGGTATTGGCGAAGGCGTTCTGGATCACCGTCATCATCAAAAGACCCGGTGCCACGAAGGTCACGAAAGGCACGCCCATGACATCACCGCGTTGGGGACCAACTGCGAGCGCGAAAATCAGCAGAAAAAGGCCTGCGGTCACCAAGGGGGCGGCCAGTGTCTGCGCCCAGACATTCAGGAAGCGGCGGATCTCGCGTTCGGCCAAAGTGCGGGTGCCCAGCCAGTTCCAACGCCCAAAGCGGCGTGTGCCCATCTGCAGATTTTCCACGATACTGTCCCCGATACCAAAGCCTCGCGCTTGTAACCGATGCGCGCAGTGGCTAAAATAGCAGGAACAAGATTTTTCCAAGCGGCCCCTTACGCCATGCGGGCCGCTTTTCTGATAGAGGAATTCCCATGTCCTGGACTGACGAGCGCGTAGAAGTTCTCAAAAAAATGTGGGGCGAGGGCCAGTCGGCCAGCCAGATCGCCAAAGAACTTGGCGGCGTCACGCGCAATGCTGTGATCGGCAAGGTCCATCGTCTGGGCCTGTCGAACCGGGCTGGCGGTGGCGGTGCCAAACCTGCCGCCAAAGAGAAGGCGGCGCCGAAGACCAAGGCAGCGGCTGCACCAAAGCCCACTCCGAAACCCGACCTGAAGACCGAGCCCGCGATCGAGCAGAAATCAGCGATCCCGGCACGCAAACAGATTATTCCCGCAGGCCAGCCCCTGCCCCCGCAGCCCTCTGCCAATGAGATCAGCCCCGAAGCCTTGGCCAAGGTCAATGAGATCGAAAAAAAGGCGAAGAAACTGTCGCTGATGGAGCTGACCGAACGGACCTGCAAATGGCCGGTGGGTGATCCTGCGACCGAGGATTTCTGGTTCTGCGGTCTGGCTGTCAAGCCGGGCAAGCCTTATTGCGAAGCGCATGTTGGGGTTGCCTTCCAGCCGATGTCGTCGCGCCGCGACCGCCGCCGGTAGCGGGCAAAACGCGCTTACAAAGCTGGGTCGCACCGCGTCTTGGGGGCTTTGCCCTTTTAGAACGACACCCCGTAATACGTGCAAAATTTGCCATTCACCAGATGCTCGGAAAGCGTTTGGGGATCGCCTGCACGTTGGCATTGCCCCAAGGTGCGTCCATACCGGTCGGGGCCCAGATCGGTGCACGCGACGGGCTGACCATCAACCAACGCAATCATCGCAGTTTTGGCCTGGGCGCCTTCGGGCGTTCCAAGTTCGGGACAATCCAACGCAGCCAATCGAATGACAATTGCGCCAATTTCAATCGTGTCGCCATCTCGCACGTGGGTCACGGTACCATCGAAAGTGTTGATGCTGCTTCCGGGTGGCGCACCCCACACCAGCAGCGCCCACACCACCGTCAAGGCAACAAAGCCAAGACCAATGTTTGTGACATAGTCAGAGCGGCGGTATCTAGCCCCGCGCCACAACTTCCTGAGCAATCTGCTTGAGCAACGGTTCCGCTTGCTTGCGCGGCATGCCAGAGGTCAGCGCCGGGTGGTACAGCATCTTCAACAGATGCTCATCATGGCGGGTCAGCAGCCCAAACTCCTGATCGTCGTTAAAGATCGACGGACGCGCGTAATTGCAGTCATTCGGTAGCCCCATGCCCTGGGCCAGTTCTTCCTGAATGCAGGCCGTGCGCATCATGTCGGGATGCTCGGCGCGCACGATGGCAACAACAGACTGATAGCCGTCTTTGCGGTCAGGATAGGGAGAGGCGATGACCATGCAGAAATGGTTTGGCTTCATCCGCTCGACCGCGCGGATCGAGCCGTTATCGAGGTTGGGCACCATTTTGCGCAAAGTGGTCGCGAGCGATTTCCGCTCAGCGTCATTGACGACCAGAACGTGAAAATTCGACCCTTTCCGGGTTTGCGTCACTTCGTGGCCCGTGATCTTGGACAAGCGCTGCATATAAGCGCCAATGGCGCGGGTGTCTTTGAGGCGCTGTTCTTTGGGCACAGACGCGCCAAAGATGACGTTCATGCGCACGGGCACTTCCCACCGCATCACCGGCTTGCGGCTGCCAGACCCGGATGCGCCCAGCGATCCGCCATATTCCGACCGCAACGCAATTTCAGCGAAATCCCGCGCGAGACGGTGCGGCGTCGACGGCGCGTTCTTCACATCGCGCTCCTGCCGCAAAAGCCCCGCATTGATAAGGCTTTCCTGCACGCGGGTGTAATATTGGCCCAAGGACATGCCCTTTTCCATGCGGAATGCAAGGCGGGACGGATCGGCCCAGGACGGTGCAGCCATCACAGCGGTCAATGACGCGATCACCGACAGCACACAACAGCGGTGACGCAACAAAGCGGTTATTTTCGGCACTACAGATTCCCCAAATTGCAGCAGGCACAGATCACACGATAACGAGCATCCTGCGGCCTTGGCAAATGAAACGTCATGTCACTTAATTCCCGCCAAGAAGATTACGCAAGGCGTTGCCCGCCTCTTCTTCCAGCTTCTGGCGCAGCGCATCTTCGATGCTTTGACCGTCTTCTGCCTGCACGCCCAGCGCCTTCTCCGCTTCCCGTTTCAGCTGCTCTTCTGCGCGTGCGCGGGCCTTCTCGGCTTCGTCGCGGGCACGTTCTTCAAGCTTGGCCCTTTCCTCTTCAAGCTGCTCTTCCAACTTCTTTTTTTCCGCCTCAAGGTTCAGATCAAGAGCGGCTGACATATCGGGAAGGAACTTGGGCGAAGACCACGGCCCCTTGATGCGAAACGGGATCGCAAGCCCCTGATCGTCACGGGCCTGAAGCGCAATCGGCGTGACCAGATAGTCGATCTCTTGATCGCCCAGATCGACCTTGCCTTCACCGCGCGTCTCGACGTTGGGCAAAGTCATCACAAGATCGTTATTGCGCAAAACGCCATTCTTGAGCGTGTAGCTGGCGCGGAAATCATCGAAAACCGTCGTGCCCGGCCCGGTGGCGCCAGATCGGATCAGTTTGTCCAGATCAATGCCGCTGATCTGACCTCCGGCCATGGAAACCGATCCATCGCCCGAAAGACTGTTCATGATCGCGTCAACCGATTGACCAACGCCCAGAAAGTTCAGCTGCATGTTGGCCAGCCCCGACATCCGGTCAAGATCCGCCATATCCGTCAGCAGCGATTTCATCTGGACGCCCGTCGCCCGCAAATCTCCGCCAACCGACAGCCCGTTGCGATTGTTGGCGACGAATTGCCCGGTGATCGCGCCGTCATAGCCGCGCAGTTCATTGATCGTTACGACAGCCCGCGCGCGATCATTGGTGACGTTTACCTGAGTGCTCCCAAATCGCAGGGTCCCCAGATCAACGCTGTTTGCGCGCAATGCTATGGTGCCGTTAAAGGCCGAAAGGCCACTTGCATCGATCAGGTCTTTCGACCAGCCGCTTCCGCCAGACGAGCTGCCGCCTTCGGTTAGAAACGCCAGATCAAGATCGCCTGCCACAAGGTTCGCGGTTACCTGTGGCGTGGCGGCCAGAACGACATCGACCGCGCCCTCCAGCCGTGTGCCATCGGCCACGATCACGCCTTCACGCAGGCTCGCGCGGTCTTCTTTGAAATTGACCAATCCATCGACGCTCAGCGCGCGCCCAAACCCGTCTGGCACCTCGACACCACTGATGCCCAAAGCGGCCAGAAACCGCGGCGTATCGCTGATATCGGCATCCATGCGCCCAGCGATCTCGGGCGTTGTTCCGACCGCACCGTTAAAGGAAACCGCACCACCGGGCGCGCCGATCTGCGCGGTCACAGGGCTGGTCTGACCTGCGATCAGGGCCGCGACATTCGCGATCTCGGCATCGACCGTCAGGCGACTTCCAAAAGGCTGCGCCCCCAGATCAAGCGTCACCGGCCCATTCGCAACAGGCCATTCCAGCACCAGATCAAAATCGTCAAAGCGCGTGTCGGTGCCTGCCTGCGCATCAATCATGCGGAACGAGCCGTCGATCACATCTGCACGGTCCAGTGTCAGGGCCGGCAGCGCGGTCGCGGTTTCGCCTGTGCTTTCGCCGAATGTCCAGTTGTTGCGCCCATCGGCAGCGACTTCCAGCAGCACTTGTGGCGACACCGCGCGCAAAGTGCGGATTTTTATGTCGCGGTTCCAAAGAGCGGCAGCATCCACGCCAATCTCAAGGCTCTCGGCGCGTAGCATCGGTCCATTGCCGGACCAGTCTGCATTGCCGATCTCGACCGCACCCGTGGTGACCCCCAAAGTCGGCCAGAACGAGGCACTGACATCGCCTGTGATCTGCACATCGCGTCCGGTGTATTGCGTAATCTGATCCGCCGCGATCCGGGCAATCCGTTCCGAAGGGAGCAGAAGGATCGAAACCACGGCCACAATGGCCAGAACAACGACAAACCCGATCAGGCGGAAAATCCAACGCATATGCTCATCCTCTTTT
>CAKZXZ010000063.1 GCA_937883775.1 uncultured Paracoccaceae bacterium | reverse complement strand
CCGTCCCCTTGCTCGCGGTCTTCTCCGCCGCCTCCATCAACGTCTCCGCCTTCCTCGCAGGCCGCGACCTGCCTGGCTTGCCAACCTACCTCACCGGCTTCGCCCTCGCACTAATCCTCTTCCTCCAGATGCGCGTCGCGGATGAGGTCAAAGACGCCGAAGACGATGCCAAATACCGCCCCGAACGCCCCATCCCACGCGGGCTGGTTTCGCTGCGAACCATCGTGATCTGCGGCCTCGCCACGATCCCCATCGCCGTGCTCATCGCGCTCCCTGCCAGCGTCCTCACGCTGCTCCTGCTCACATGGGCCTGGCTCGCCGCAATGACATTCGAGTTCGGCGTCCCCGAATGGCTCAAGGCTCGCGCCGTCCTTTATTTGCTCAGCCATATGGCGATCATGCCGCTGATCGACTTGCTGCTCACCGGCCTCGAATGGCGCCCCAGCGGCGGCCCGGCGAGCGCCCTCTGGCTCTTCCTCGCACTGAGTTTCGTCAACGGCGTGGTCCTCGAACTCGGCCGCAAACTCTGGGCTCCTGAAAGCGAACGGGAAGGGGTCGAGACCTACTCCAAACTCTGGGGTCCCCAACGCGCAGCTAAGGTCTGGGCAGGCTTCATCGTGATAGCCTACGCCCTCCTTCTCGGCGTCGGCCACGCGCTGGGATTGCTCCTCCCCATGGCCCTGATCGGAGGCGCCGCCGCCGCGATCACCCTCGCCACAGCCGTTTCGTACGCGAAACACCAGACCCCCAAAGCCGAAAAACGCGCCGACACAATGGCAGGCCTCTGGGTGCTGATCTGCTACGGCGCCGCAGGCTTCCTCCCCTTGGTGCTTCTATGATCCTGACCGCAGAAAACGCCACCGACCCCGCCACCGCAGGCGGCAAAGGCGCGTCCCTCGCCGCGCTCACCAAGGCAGGCTTCCAAGTCCCACCATTCTGCGTGGTTGAAGCCACCGCCTTCTCCGGCGATCCTGCCAAGCCAACCCCCAAACGCGGCCTCAAAACCGCGCTCACAAAAGCCGCCGCAACCCTCGGCCCCGGCCCCTACGCCGTCCGCTCCTCCGCCCGTGCCGAAGACGGGGCAGAACACTCCCATGCAGGCCAATTCGACACCGTCCTGAATGTCCCGAAAGCTGGTTTGCTGGACGCCGCCGCCCAAGTCTGGTCCTCCGGTTTCGCTGCGACCGTCACCACCTACCGCGACCTCAAAACCGGCGACGCGCCCGAGCCGCCCGCCATCGTGATCCAGCAAATGATCCCCGCCGAGGCCGCAGGCGTCGCCTTCTCCGCCGACCCCGTCACAGGCCTGCGCGACCACGTCGTGATCTCCGCCATCAAAGGGCTAGGGGAGGCGCTGGTAAGCGGTGAAGAAGATGGCGAGGACTGGCTTCTGGACGCCTCAGACACCCCTCTGACTGCGCCCGAACCCCCCGATGTCTTAACCATAGACCAAGCGACCGAAATCGCGGCCCTCGCCCGCCAGGCCGAGGTCGCTTTCGGCACCCCACAAGACATCGAATGGGCCATTGCAGACGGCACGCTCCACATGCTGCAATCGCGCCCGATCACGACCGATCTGAAAGTCCCTGCACAGCCCGACGATGCGCTTATCATCCTCGACAATTCCAACATCGTTGAAAGCTATCCCGGCCTCGTCAGCCCGCTGACTTACAGTTTTGCAACATATGTCTATGCCCGCGTCTACCGCGCATTCGTCCGCCTCTTGGGCGTTTCCGAACCCCAGATCGCGACCAATGCAGCCGTCTTCGACAACATGCTCGCCCGCCTTGATGGCCGGGTCTATTACAACCTCGGCAACTGGTATCGCGCGCTAGCATTGCTCCCCGGTTTCACCCTGAACCGCGCCTTCATGGAAACCATGATGGGCGTCGATGAACCCTTGCCCGAAGAGCTCACCCAAGCCATCGCGCCCCCCGACCTTGAAGGCTGGGCGAAATGGCGCGACTACGGGCGCGTGGCAAAGGTCGGCGGCGGCCTGATCTGGCAAGCCATCCGTCTGCCGCGCACCCGCGCGCGGTTCTATGAACGGCTCAACAAAGCTCTCTCGCGGGGGGACGCTCACAAGACCGCAAATCTCACCGAACTGGCCGCCGAATACCGCGCCATCGAAAGCGAACTCCTCGACCAATGGGACGCCCCGCTGGTCAACGATTTCCTCTGTATGATTGGCTTCGGTCTGTCGCGGAATTTGCTTGAAAAATGGGCCGGTCCCAAGGGCTTGAGCTTCCACAACGACGTGATGATCGGGCAGGGTGATATCGTTTCCGCCGAGCCCGCCCAACGCATCGCAAAAATCGGCGCGATGGTCGCCGCCAAAGGCGAAACGGACGCTGAATTCGCAGCGAAACAGCATCCCGCAATCGCCACAGAAATCGACAGCTACCTCGTCAAATTCGGTGACCGCTGCACGCAAGAACTCAAGCTGGAATCCATCCCGCTCTCCGATGATCCCGCCCAGCTATACGCTGCCATCAGCGCCCAAGCGGCACGACCCGTCGCGCCCCATGAACACGCTGATCCCGACTGGTCCGCCCTGATTGCAAACCCTTTCAAACGCACCGTCGCCAAGGCCGTCACGACATGGGCGAAAGCCCGCGTCCGCGACCGCGAAAACCTGCGCTTCGAGCGCACCCGCATCTTCGGCCACGCCCGTCGCATCTTCTTGGCCATGGGCCGTGAATTAACCGCGTTGGGCAAGCTGTCCGAATCGCGCGACGTCTTCTATCTGACCGTCGACGAGGTCCTTGGCGGCATCGAAGGATCAGGGTTAACACAAGAACTCAGCCCATTGGTTTCGCAGCGAAAAGCGGAAACAGATGCTTCCGCCGCACGTCCCGATCCAAACGAACGCCTCACCATCCGCGGTGCTGCGATTACGGCTCCCATTGCCACATCCGCCCCACCGCCGCCCGAAGGCGATCTGCAACAAGCCACCGGCTG
>CAKZXZ010000062.1 GCA_937883775.1 uncultured Paracoccaceae bacterium | reverse complement strand
TGAACGACGCGATTGGGATCGAGCGCGGCATCATGACGACGATCCACAGCTATACGGGCGACCAGCCGACGCTGGACCGCCGCCACAAGGATCTTTACCGCGCGCGGGCCGCTGCGATGGCGATGATCCCGACCTCAACCGGCGCAGCGAAGGCGTTGGGCGAAGTACTGCCTGAGCTCGACGGTAAGCTGGACGGCACCGCGATGCGCGTCCCGACCCCGAATGTCAGCGCGGTGGATCTGACGTTTGAGGCCGCCAAGGACGTCACGGTCGAAGACGTGAACGCGGTTGTGGCTGAGGCGGCTGCGGGCCATATGGGCGCCGTGCTGAGCTATGACGCAGCACCCAAGGTGTCGATTGATTTCAACCACACCCCGCATTCGTCGATCTTTGCCCCCGACCAGACCAAGGTTGTCGGCGGTCGCACGGTGCGTGTGCTGGCCTGGTACGACAACGAATGGGGCTTTTCGTGCCGCATGGCGGATGTCGCAGGCGCGATGGGCCGGTTGCTGCACTAAGCTGGTCAATCCTTGCCGCTTTGTGCATAAGCAATCGGCAGGACCAGCGTTGAGGCACCACCCATGACAAACAGTATTGCCTTGGGATTGGCCGTCGCCGTTGTTGGCGCGCTGGCGGCAGACGTTTTTCTGAATGATGCCCGCGCCTCTGTGTTCATGGGCAAGGAAATGCTTCTTTTGATCGAATACCTCGCCTTTTGGCGCTAGAGGCCTGCGGGCCTTCCAGTTGACCTTTGCGCTGGAATGCGCATGTTAGCGGTAACGGCGCGAGTCACGTGCCCAATCAGCTTGCAAAGGGGGCAGTCATGACCGTCAAAGTTGCCATTAACGGATTTGGCCGCATTGGCCGCAACGTGCTGCGTGCCATCATCGAAAGCGGACGCACCGATATCGAGGTCGTCGCAATCAATGACCTGGGGCCGGTCGACACCAACGCGCATTTGCTGCGTTATGACTCTGTCCACGGACGCTTCCCTGCCCAAGTGACCGTGACCGAAACCAGCATTGACGTGGGTCGTGGCCCGATGGCTGTGACAGCCCTGCGCAACCCGGCGGACCTGCCTTGGGCGGATGTCGATATCGTGCTGGAATGCACCGGGATCTTCACCTCGAAAGAGGCGTGTCAGGCGCATCTGGACAATGGGGCGAGCCGGGTTCTGATCTCGGCCCCTGGCAAAGATGCGGATAAAACAATCGTTTACGGCGTGAATGACGACACGCTGACGGGCGATGATATCATTGTGTCGAATGCCTCGTGCACGACGAACTGTCTGGCTCCGGTGGCCAAGGTTCTTAACGACAGCGTCGGCATTACCAAGGGCTTCATGACCACGATCCACAGTTATACCGGCGATCAGCCGACGCTGGATACGATGCACAAAGACCTTTACCGCGCGCGGGCGGCGGCGCTGAGCATGATCCCAACTTCGACCGGGGCGGCCAAGGCTGTGGGCCTCGTTCTACCCGAACTGGACGGCAAGCTGGACGGGGTCGCGATCCGGGTGCCGACGCCGAACGTGTCGGTCGTCGACATGACCTTTGAGGCGAGCCGCGCCACCAGTGTTGAGGAAATCAACGCCGCGATCCAAGACGCTGCCAACGGGCCGCTGAAAGGCGTGTTGGGCGTGACAGACGAAAAGCTCGTCAGCATGGATTTCAACCACGACCCGCATTCGTCGATTTTTGCGACCGATCAGACCAAAGTCATGGAAGGCACCATGTGCCGCGTCCTGAGCTGGTATGATAACGAATGGGGCTTCTCTAACCGCATGGCCGATACGGCTGTTGCGATGGGCAAACTCATCTGATCTGTCTTTCTTGCCGCAGGCCTGACAAGCTCTCTTGACGGGCTGCGGATTCTTCCAGACAAAGCTTGCGATGGTGTCCGGTGCCAAAGGCGTGGCCGGACTGAAAAGGGAATACGGTGAGGAAGAGCCAACTCGGCGCCAACTCCGTAACTGCCCCCGCAACTGTGAGCGGCGAGCAACCCCGGCGAACACCACTGAGCGATAGGCTTGGGAAGGTTCGGGGACGCCCAGACCCGCAAGTCAGGAGACCTGCCATCATGAACGAAACCTTTACCCGGACGGGGTGTCCGGACAGGAGATCATGATGACAAGACGACCGCTTTCGGTCCGACATACATGGCTTTGTCCCGCCCCGCCTCATCGCGGAGGGCGATATGGGACACACATCAACACACAGGATTACGGTTTGCACCTCGTGCAGGCACAAGGGCAGCGATTGTCGCCCCGGCTATGAGCTGATTGCGCGGTTGCGCAAGGCGATTGAGGCCGCAGGCGACGCGGTGGCCGAAGATTTTGAGATTTCGGGCGTGGCCTGCATGGCGGGCTGCGACCGGCCTTGCACGGTTGCCTATCATGGCACGCGCAAGGCGACGTATCTGTTTGGGGACATCGAGGCTGATAGCGACATTGATGATCTTGTCGCCTTCGCCCGCCAATATGCAGTGCTGGGTGACGGGTGGTGTTCTTCAGTGGACCGCCCCGGCAAGCTGCGCAAGACCACTCTGGCCCGCGTGCCCGCCGCCATCATCGCGATGGAAGAGACCGCCGAGCGCGCGTCATGAGCGCTGCTGATCTGGTCGCAGACAGCATCAGCTGGTCGCCGCGCAAAGGCGCGGAGCCGTTGGTGCATCCGACAAGTTTCCGCGTGGGCGCAGGCGAAATCCTGGGCGTTGTCGGCCCGAATGGAGCGGGCAAATCTACGTTGCTCCGCATGCTCTATCGGTTTCAGGCGCCGCTGACGGGTAGCATCCGCATCGGCGGTGACGACATCTGGGCGATGCCGCCCCGCGCCGCTGCGCGCAAAGTGGCGGCAGTTCTGCAAGAGCAACCGTCATCGTTTGGCCTGACCGTGCGCGAGATTGTCATGCTGGGGCGCACGCCGCACCGGCTGGGCTTTTCGACGGCCGGGGCCAATG
>CAKZXZ010000061.1 GCA_937883775.1 uncultured Paracoccaceae bacterium | reverse complement strand
GTGGGCGGCACGGATTGCGACACGCTCCAGTTCCAGGACGCCGCGCGTTTGTCCCACATGTCCTGGCCCAATGCGGAATAAGCGACCGACACGCCCATATCCGACGCAATCCCCAAAGACCCGCCCCGGAAGGCGTAATCATTATCCGACACGCGGAAGAACTTCTGCTCTTTCCAACCAGAGAAAGACACAGGCCCCGCCAAAGCAGGCAGGGTGGCGAGGGACAGGGCAAGCGCGAGGGCAGAACGGTAAAACATGAGGGTCTCCTTTGCCCGATGTTAAACCGCGCGTGACCGCTCACACGCAACGCACGTTCCCGCGAGGGCTAGCTTTGGATCGCCTGCAGATAGGCCACCAGATCAGCGATCGCGGGGCTGGTCAGAATGGGCGTGCTATCCGGCGCGCTCAACACTGCGCTGGCCGCACCGTCCAGGTAAGGGCCGAAGATCGGCATCGGGCCACCATGGGCCATCATCGGATCGCGCCCATCGATTTGAAAGACAACGCGCACGATTGGAAAAGTGCCGTCATTCGACGCGGTCAGATTCGTCAGATCAGGCGGTGCGATGGTCAATGCCTCGGTCATGGGCCCGCCACCAGTGGCATCCAGCCCATGACAGGCCGCGCAGATATCACCGTAAAGCAGCTTGCCCGCTTCCACGTCCTGCGCAACAGCAGGGCCTGCAGTCAAAAGCATAACGGCCAAGGTCAAGCTTCGCATGTGGGATCCTCCTTGTTTGGGTGGGATCAGTGTAGCAAGGCCGCGAGCGCGCGCATTGATCCGGATCAGATCGGGCTTGCGCCTGCGTCGGGGCTGACGGAAAGTGCACGCAGAAGGAGACCTCATGCCATTCTACGCCATGACCATGCTTGTCGCCGGGATCGGAATTCCCGTGCTGGCTGCACTCAACGCAGCCCTTGGCACGCGGATCGGGTCGCCCGCAAGCGCGTCGGTCGTGCTGTTCGCGGTGGCTTTTTTATGCGCAGCTCTGGTCGCTTTGATCCAAGGGCCCAGCGCCCTGGCCAAGGTTGCGAGCGCGCCAAAACACTTGCTGTTGGCTGGGGCATTGATCGCGTTTTATGTCCTTACGATCACCGCAATTGCGCCGCGCTTTGGCGTCGGCAATGCAGTATTTTTCGTGTTGCTAGGGCAGTTGATCTCGGCGGCGGCGATTGACCATTTCGGCCTGTTCGGCGCACAAGTCTCGGCCGTGTCGCCCCTGCGCGCCGCAGGGATTGCATTGATGGCGGTCGGCGTTTTTCTTACGCAGAAAGCCTAAGCGTCAGCGCCCAAAGCGCCTCTGGGACGTCAACATCTGTCATTGGTTTGCGATGGGCACCAGGAATGCGCGCACCTTCTTGTGCTTCGACAGCTTCGATCACGCGGGCCATCCGCGCGCCAAACTCCGTCGAAACTGTCGGATCAAGGATCAGGTAGGTCTGTCCCAAGCCATGCGGCGGACCGTCCGGCAGCTTTAGCCCCCCGACATCCAGCGAATTGACAGAACCGGTCAGCGCCGCGGCCATCACTTCGCCCATCAAGCCAAAGCCCCAGCCTTTGTAGCCGCCAGTGCTGACCAGCGACCCTGCCAGCGCGGCGTCTGGATCGGTTGTGGGCTGGCCGTCGGCATCCACGGCCCAGCCCAGCGGGATCGCCTCACCCGCCGCTTTAGCCATGGTAATTTTGCCCAGCGCCACAGCCGAGGTCGAAAAATCAAACTGCATCACCGGGCTGCTTTCGCCGGGCACCGCCATAGATATCGGGTTCGTTCCGATCACGCGGTTCTTCCCACCCGGAGGGGCCACGATAGGCGATGCATTGGTAAAGCCAATCGCGATGAACCCTGCCTCTGCAATCTGTTCGGTAAAGTAGCCCAGCGACGTGCAGGTATGCGCATGCGCGACCGCGAGCGTTACTGTGCCGTTGGTCCTCGCCGCCTCCAAAGCCATCGGCAGCGCTCGGGTGAAAGCCGGTTGCGCAAAGCCATACCGCGCGTCGGATTTGATAAAGCCGGGCCGGATCATCTGAACCTCAGGCTCGACATCGCCCTTCACGCGGCCTGATTTCAGCTGGATGCAGTAGCTCTCAAGGTAATAAAGCCCGCAGATGATATTCCCCAGCGCTTCGGCACGCGCGACGGCCTTTGCAACCTCGTCAGCGATCCAGGGCGCGGCGCCGTGCTTGGTTAACGCAAGACAGCTTTTCTCGTAAATATCGGTAACGGCAATTTGGGGCATATCAGGTACTCAAGTGGCCTTCATCAAGGCGTAAAACGCGATCCATCCGCGCTGCAAGATCAAGGTTATGGGTTGCGATCAGAGCAGAGAGGCCAGTGGTGCGGACAAGTTCCATCAGCGCTTCAAACACACGGTCAGACGTTGCAGGATCAAGATTTCCCGTTGGTTCATCCGCCAGCAAAAGCTGGGGCTCATTGGCCAACGCCCGGCAGAAAGCGACACGTTGTTGTTCCCCGCCCGATAAGGCGGCGGGACGGTTACCTGCGCGATGCTCAACACCGACACGGGTCAGCAGATCATTGGCCCGGGCCTGTGCTGCCGATTTGGACACGCCATTGGCAAGTTGCGGTAGCACGATGTTCTCAGCCGCCGTGAACTCAGGCAGAAGATGGTGAAATTGGTAAACAAAGCCCACGTTTTCGCGTCGAGCCGCTGTGCGCCGACGATCCGACAATTTCGTCAGATCGGTGCCTGCAATTTCAACCGTGCCCGCGTCAGCGGCATCCAGCAGACCGGCGATATGCAGGAGCGTCGACTTACCCGCGCCGGATGGCGCCACAAGGGCCACAACCTCGCCCTTGCCGACTTCCAGATCAAGGCCGCGCAACACGCTGACTTCGTTCGACTTACTTTTGTTATAGGCCTTCTCGATCCCTGTCAGGCGGAGCGTGACATCACTCATACCGCAACGCCTCCACCGGGTTCAGCCGGGCTGCGCGCCGCGCCGGAAAGATTGTAACGATGAACGACAGACCCAACGAAAGGCCAACAGCCGACAACACATCGCCCAATTCCAGCTTAGCCGGCAAAGCGTAGATCCCTCGAATCGACGGGTCCCAGACCCCCCCGCCCGAGATCATATTCACCACACTGAAAATCGGATCGATATAGATCGCAAACAGGCAGCCAAGGATCACGCCTAGCGCAGTGCCGATCAGCCCGGTAAACGCGCCGCAGATGAAAAAAACGCGTAAAAGCGATCCTTCGGTCAGCCCCATTGTGCGCAATATCCCGATATCGCGACCTTTGTTTTTGACCAGCATTATCAAGCCGCTAATGATGTTCATCGCCGCGATGAGAACAAGGATCGACAGGATGATGAACATCACGTTGTCCTCGATATCAAGCGCGCGCAAGAAGCTGCCCGACGCGTCCCGCCATGTCCATAAAAGTGCACGCTCTCCACCGGCTTGCAAAAGCGGCAAGGTCAGATCATCAATCGCCTCTGGCTCCTCTACCATGACCTCTAACTCGTCCGCGACACCATCACGGTTGAAATACATCTGTGCCTCTTCAAACGGCATGTAGATGCGCGTTCGGTCGATATCATAGCGCCCGGCGGTAAAGATATAGACCACTTCATAGGCATTTACTCGCGGGCTGGTGCCAAACGCGGTTTTGACCCCATTAGGCGAGATCAGCTTGATCCTGTCGCCCACGCGCAGCCCCAATTCGCGCGCAATGCCCGAGCCGATGGCAACGCCTTCCGTAAACCGGGCGATATCACCTCCAGACACCTCTGGATTGGCCACGCGCGGGATCGTGTTGAGGTCTGGCTCGGAAATGCCAAACACCTGCACGCCACTGTTGTTTTGCCCGGCATTGGCCATCACCTGCCCTTTGACCAGAGGGGCCACACGGGTCACGCCGGGGATCGCACGAATACGCTCGGCCATCGCCTCGTAATCGTCAATCGTACGGGATTGGACGCCAAATTCGTTCACAACGGTTGAATTGTAGACCGTCACATGAGCATTCGCGCCCAGGATCGTATCCACAAACTCTGCCCGAAAGCCAGATCGCACAGCAAGCGTTGCGATCAGCGCAAAGACTGCAAGCGTGATACCGATCAGGCTGATCCATGTCATTGTGCTGACGCCACCTTCTGCGCGTTTGGCGCGCAGGTAGCGCCACGCAATCATCCATTCAAACGGCGCAAAGGGTGCTGTTTTGCCAGCCATTACTGTCCTCGATCTGCTCAGGCGGGACCGTGGGGGGTTTGACGGGAATGGTCAAGCCAAAGGGCCGTTACCCGGCGGGCAAATGGATATTGAACCGCGCGCGGATCGCCTGATCCACATCGGGCGGCAACCGGCATTGGCTGCCCTCAGCCAGGATCGCCTGCATCTTGGCTGTCGCGTTTTCCAGCAGGTCAGGCTTGCCCAACTCTTCCCATTCTTTCGGGGACGACCGATCTGCTGTTGCCGGATAGATATATTCGGTCTGCATCAGACGCAGGGTCTGATCGCTGCCGAGGTAGTGACCCGGACCTCCAAGACAGGTGGCCTCCATCGTCTCAAGGCTCAGCGTGTCATCGCTCACCTCGATCCCACGCACACAGCGCAGAGCCTGACCCAAAAGATCATCGCCAAGGACAAGCGATTGCTGACAAAACCCCAACAGGGACGCATGCATGCCCGCCGCCTCATAGACCATGTTCAAGCCGGACAGCCCGGCCATAACATTCGACATCGCCTGCTCCCAGCCCGCCTGCATATCGGGCAGCTTTGCATCGGCGATCCCGGCTGCTGCACCGCATGGCAACCCGTAAAACCGACCCATTTGTGCGCAGCCAGCAGTCAGCAAGGCTTGTTCCCCCGATCCGCCAGACATCGCGCCGGTGCGCAGATCACTGACAAACGGCCATGTCCCGAATACCGCAGGATGTCCCGGCGCGATGGCGTTGACATAGACGACACCCGCCAGACATTCAGCCACGGCCTGCATAATAGCGCCGGCGATTGGAGCCGGGGCCGTGGCTCCGGCTTGCCCCGCCGATAGCAACAAAACCGGCATGCCGCCACGGATCATCGCTTCCATCGTTTCGCAGGATTCGGTGGCAAATTTCATCGGCGGCACAACGAAACAATTCGAATTCAATACGAACGGCCGTGCGCGCCACGCGTCTTCCGATCCGGCGATCATGTGCAACAGCTCAAGGATATCACCGCAAAAATCAGGCTCGGAAATCGAGGTGCCGATATGTTTGGTGGTGCCGCTCACGCAGGCATAGATGGTGTTCAGGTCCATCTCGCGGTTATCCGCGATATCACGCGCCACAATGGGACGTTGCAGAAAGTGTATGTTGTCCAGTCGATCAACAAGGCACGCAGAATCGTAAAGGTCCTGCAATGTGCTGTCGCGATAGCCGCCGGTGACAGGGTCTGCGATATGCACCGCAGCGCCCGCCGTGCCATAATGCACCTTGGTACCCGACAGATGCAGATCATGCCGGGGCTCACGGGCAAAAAGCGTGACATCCTTTGCGGCCAGGTCCAGCATGTCTTCGACAAGCGCGCGCGGAAACCGCAGCCGGCCATCCTCGCCCAGAACGGCACCTGCTTTCGTCATCACGTCGACCCCACTGGCAGGGGCGTCGGCAAGACCGATGGTTTCAAGCGCAGTCAAAGCAGCATTGTGAATGCGCGCAATATCAGCGTCCGAAAGAGGGGTGTAAGCTCCCCCTTCAAGACCTGCGCGGACAGGGCGAATATCTTCAGTCAACGGGGCAGCGCGCATCGCTTTACGGGCGGCGCGGCCTCCGGAACGGCGGGGTTTAAGCTGGTTCATGGCGAACTCCTTGATCTAAGCGGAAAGGGTGAGGCTTAGATCAGAGGAGCACCACGCGCGGCGCGGCCACGTTGCGCACCGATGGTGCGAATAGTCAGTAGCAGACGCCAATAGTCCTGCATGGCCGTCCTCCCTTACAGGACAGCTAGGCCATAATCCTAGAAAATGCTGGCTTAAAACCGACAGAGCGTCGTTTTCAGACCCTCAAAGCGATGCGTAGATCTTTGCGACCTTCTCGACCGCCTGCTCCGGCGGCAGTTCTTCGCTCTCGCCTGTGCGGCGGCTGGTCAGCTCGACCACTCCGTTCTTCAAGCCACGCGGACCAACAGTAATGCGCCACGGCAGACCGATCAGATCCATCGTTGCGAATTTGCCGCCTGCCCGCTCGTTGCGGTCGTCATAAAGCGGATCAAGGCCCAGTGCAGTCAGCGATGTATATAGCGCATCGCAAGCTGCATCGGCTTCTTCATCGCCCTGTTTCAGGTTCACGATGCCGCAATGGAACGGTGTGACGCCTTCGGGCCAGATGATGCCCTTATCGTCATGACTGGCTTCAATGATTGCGCCCAGCAAGCGCGATACGCCGATTCCATGGCTGCCCATATGCACCGGCACACGGTCCCCTTGATCGTTGACAACCGTCGCACCCATCGCCTCGGAATACTTGGTGCCGAAATAGAAAATCTGCCCCACCTCTATCCCACGGGCTGTGCGGCGCCGACCTTCAGGCACATCGGCAAAGACCGCCTCGTCATGGGTTTCGTCGGTGCGGGCATAGCGGGTCGTAAATTCCTCAAGAATGGCCTGACACTGCGCGTGATCGTCGTAGTCAATCTCGCGGTCGCCGAAGGTCAGATCGGTCACGGCGCTGTCATAAAAGACCTCGCTTTCACCGGTTTCGGCCAGCACTAGGAATTCATGTGTGTAATCGCCGCCAATCGGGCCACCGTCCGCGCGCATCGGGATGGCTTGCAGACCCATCCGTTCATAGCTGCGCAGGTAGCTGACCAGATGCCGATTGTACGCATGCAACGCATCATCCTTGGACAGGTCAAAATTATAACCGTCTTTCATATAAAACTCGCGGCCGCGCATGACGCCAAAACGCGGGCGAACCTCGTCGCGGAATTTCCACTGAATGTGATAAAGCGTCAGGGGCAGATCCTTGTAGCTGCCCACATGGCTGCGAAAGATATCGGTAATCAGTTCTTCATTGGTGGGGCCATACAGCATGTCCCGGCCATGCCGATCCGACATGCGCAGCATCTCTTCGCCGTAGTCATCATAGCGCCCGCTTTCGCGCCAAAGATCCGCCGATTGCAGCGTCGGCATCAGCATCGGGATGTGGCCCGCGCGGATCTGTTCTTCATGCACGATGTTTTCGATGTTCTTGAGCACCTTGAACCCCATCGGCAGCCACGAATAAATCCCGGCGCTGGCTTGCTTAATCATTCCGGCACGCAGCATCAGCCGGTGGCTGACGATCTGCGCTTCGGCAGGGGTTTCTTTCAAAACGGGCAGGAAATAGCGGCTCAGGCGCATTGGAAGCATCCATAGTCAAAGAGTGGTTCCAAGGGGTGTAGCGACGCCGCCGCGCACAAACAAGACATCACAGTGGGTAACAGACGCGTCAGAGCGGTGAACCGCCCTCACGCGTCTGCCGTAACCCTTTGCACATGCAAAGAGCATGGTTTGCAAAACAAAGGTAAGAACGATGAAAAACATCTTCAAGATCACGGTTGCTGCTGCCGCTTTCGCTGCAACCACAGCCGCCAACACAGCCACCGCCAACACCGTTGTCGATATCGCCGCGGGAGACGAGCGGTTCAGCACCCTCGTGGCCGCCGTGACCGCAGCCGGTCTGGCCGAGACTCTCTCTGGTCCCGGCCCGTTCACGGTCTTCGCACCCGTCAATGATGCTTTCGCCGCCCTGCCCGAGGGCACGGTCGAGACGTTGCTGCAGCCCGAAAACAAGGATCAGCTGACCAATGTGCTGCTTTACCACGTCGATGACCGCAACCTGAGTGCTGCGCAAATCCCTGCGGGATCGAACTTCTTCAAGCCGATCCTCACCTCCGAGCGGACCTGCATCACCAAAGACGCAAACGGTGTGACTGTCGCTGATGGCACCGGCGACACAGCCAACGTCATCATTGCCGACATCAAAGCTGATAACGGCGTGATCCACGTGATCGACAAGGTATTGCTGCCCGGCACACGCCCGGACTGCCATTAATTCGGTCGCTCCGCTGGCCTCAGGCTGGCGGAGCACCCTTGCAAGCCCGACCGCAACGCGCAATGTAGATCAGAACCGGATATCTTGAGGCGCTCATGGGCTTACCCGTCGAACAACAAGCAAAGTACTGGGGCATCGCGACGGCGGTGCTGTTTGTCGTTATGTGGTTTCTGGGCGATGTGATCTTGCCCTTCGTACTGGGCGGCGCACTTGCCTACTGCCTTGATCCGATTGCCGACCGCCTTGAAAAAATGGGCCTCAGCCGCATTCTGGCGACGATCGTCATAACGCTTGTCGCACTTTTGGTGTTTACGATCCTGATCCTGCTGGTGGTGCCGACATTGATCCAACAGGCGGGCGCCCTGATCCGGTCCGCCCCCGACATCTTCAATAACCTGCAGACCTTCTTGGCCGAACGGTTCCCCTCGATCATGGTTGAAGACAGTACAATCCGCCAGCAGCTCTTGAAAATCGGCGAAGCCATCGAATCCCGCGGCGCCGAGCTTTTGAACACTGTCGTGACCTCGGCTGCCGGGCTTGTGAACGTGCTGATCCTGGTGGTGATCGTGCCCGTGGTCACATTCTATCTGTTGCTTGACTGGGACAACATGACAGCGCGGATTGATGATCTGCTGCCCCGCGATCATGCTCCGGTCATCCGCGATCTGGCCAGCCAGATTGACAAGACGCTGGCCTCTTTCATTCGTGGGCAAGGCACTGTTTGTTTGATCCTTGGCACCTATTATGCCGTCGCCCTGATGGTGATCGGCCTGAATTTTGGCCTCGTTGTGGGCTTCATCGCGGGTCTGATTTCGTTCATCCCCTATGTCGGTGCAATCGTGGGCGGTGGTCTTGCACTTGGTCTGGGGATTTTTCAGTTCTGGGGCGAATGGTACATGCTGGCTGCTGTCGCGGCTGTTTTCTTTTCGGGTCAGATGGTCGAAGGAAACATCCTCACACCCAATCTTGTCGGCTCATCGGTGGGCCTGCATCCGGTCTGGCTGATCTTTGCGCTGTCGGTCTTCGGCACGTTGTTTGGTTTCGTCGGAATGCTTGTCGCCGTGCCGGTCGCTGCGATGATCGGTGTTTTGATCCGCTTTGTCATCGGCCAGTATAAAGACGGACGGCTCTATAATGGCATCACAGGACGTGACACGCCCCAAGACGACGCCGCCGAATAAACCATGGCCGAACAATTAACCTTCGATCTGCCCTGCAAACCAGCGCTGGGGCGCGGCGATTTCTATGTCTCGCCAGCCAATGCCGTGGCTGTTGCCACGATTGAAACCCCGGCCCTATGGCCCAATGGCAAACTGATCCTCACCGGGCCGAAAGGGGCTGGTAAAACACATCTGGTTCACGTCTGGGCACAGCAAACAGACGCGCATATCGTCCAAGCGACAACGCTCAAAGACCGCGATATTGATACGCTCGCAACAACACCCGTCGCTGTGGAGGACGCCGATAAGATCACCGCCAGCGGCACGCAGACCGCGCTTTTTCACCTGCATAACCGCATGGCAGAACGCGGCAAACCGTTGTTGCTCACAGCTGCAATCGCCCCGGCGCAATGGAACCTGACACTCCCTGATCTGGCAAGCCGAATGCAGGCCACCAACACAGTCGCGATTGAGCTGCCCGATGATGACCTGCTCAGCGCCGTACTCCTAAAGCTTTTCGATGACCGTCAGCTCAAGCCCGCACTGACCGTCATCACATATCTTGCACGAAACATGGACCGCTCTTTCGCACAAGCCGGCCAGATCGTCGCTGCCATGGACCACGAAGCGTTGCGTTCGGGTCGGGAAATCAATCGCGGCTTGGCCGTTGATATACTGGACAAAATCGCCACATCAGGTGCATAACTGTCACTTTCCTGATACAAAGCGCCGCCATGACGTCTTCCATGACCCCTGCTGATTTTCTGAAAGCTCCGATGCCGGATCCTGTCGAGGTCGAAGGCGATCTGACCGGCCCGGCGCGCTTTTTTAATCGCGAACTCAGCTGGCTGGGCTTTAACTGGCGCGTTCTCGAAGAGGCTGAAAATCCACGCGTACCTTTGCTGGAACGCCTGCGGTTCCTGTCGATCTCAGCGACCAACCTTGATGAGTTTTTCACCGTCCGCGTCGCAGGCCTGCGCGAGCTGGCTAATGCAGGCAACACCACGCCTGCCGCCGACGGCCTGAGCCCCGCAGGTCAGCTTGTTCTTATAAACGCGGATGCGCGCAAGCTGATGGAGCGTCAGCAAAGCGTCTTTCAGCAAATCCGATCCGAGATGGAACAGGCGGGCATCCACATCATGGCCCCGGATGCGCTGAACGACGCCGACAAGGCTTTTCTGACAGATCATTTCCTGAACAACGTCTTTCCCGTTCTGTCACCGCTGGCGATTGATCCTGCGCATCCATTTCCATTCCTGCCGAACGAAGGCTATTCGCTTGCCCTTCAGCTTGAACGCAAAACAAACAAAACACCGCTTCAAGCGCTGCTGCCAATCCCGCACCAGATTGATCGTTTTGTAAAACTGCCAGGTGACGAAGCACGGTTTTTGCTGCTCGAAGACCTGCTTTTGCTGCATTTCGACAGCCTGTTTCCCGGCTATAAGCTGAAGGGCCACTGCACCTTCCGTGTCCTGCGCGACAGCGATCTAGAAGTTGAGGACGAAGCCGAAGACCTTGTCCGCGAATTCGAAACCGCTCTGAAACGTCGCCGCCGCGGTGAAGTCGTGCGCATGAAACTGTCCCACGGCGCGCCCGAAAGCCTCAAGGCGCTTTTGATGGAAGAACTGATGGTATCGGACGAGGAAGTCGTCGAGGTTAACGGGATGATCGGCATCTCGGATCTCAGCGAACTGGTTCTGGACGACCACCCGACACTGCTTTGGCCACAATTCACGCCGCGCGTGCCCGAACGGGTCAGCGATCACGAAGGCGATATGTTCGCCGCGATCCGGCAGAAAGACATGCTGCTGCACCATCCCTATGAAACCTTCGACATGGTTGTGCGCTTTATCAGGCAGGCTGCGCGGGATCCGAATGTGGTCGCGATCAAGCAGACGCTCTACCGGACCTCGAAAAATTCGCCCATTGTCGAGGCGCTTTGCGAAGCCGCCGAGGATGGCAAGTCCGTTACCGCTCTGGTCGAATTGAAAGCCCGCTTTGACGAGGCTGCCAATATCCGCCAATCGCGCCGTCTGGAACGCGCGGGCGCGCATGTGGTCTACGGGTTCATCAACTACAAGACTCACGCCAAGATCAGCACCGTGGTGCGCCGCGAAGGCGACAAACTGGTCACCTATACCCATTATGGCACTGGAAATTACCATCCGATCACAGCCCGCATCTACACAGATGTATCGCTTTTTACCTGTGATCCCGCGCTGGGGCGCGATGCAACCAAGGTCTTCAATTTCCTGTCCGGCTACGCCCAACCGGACGAGCTTGAGAACCTCTCAATCTCGCCTCTCACGCTAAAATCCACACTTTTGGATCGCATTGCTCAGGAAGCCTCACACGCCAAAAACGGCAAACCGGCCGAGATTTGGGCGAAGATGAATTCGCTGATCGACAGCGACGTGATCGACGCACTTTATGCGGCGTCCCAAGCAGGCGTAAAGATCAACCTTGTGATCCGGGGCATTTGCGGCCTGCGTCCCGGGATCAAAGGGCTCAGCGAAAATATCCGTGTAAAATCAATTGTCGGGCGCTTTCTCGAACACTCCCGTATCGTCTGCTTTGGCAATGGTCACGGCCTGCCTTCGAAGAAAGCACGGGTTTATATCTCGTCCGCCGACTGGATGGGCCGCAACCTCAACCGCCGCGTCGAAACCCTGATCGAGATCGCAAATCCAACCGTCAAAGCCCAGATCGTCAGTCAGGTCATGGCGGCCAATCTTGCCGATGTCGCACAAAGCTGGGTCATGGGGCCCTATGGCAGCTTCACCCGCGCAGAGATCCCCAACGGAACCTTCGCATTTAACTGCCACCGTTTCTTCATGGAGAACCCATCGTTGTCCGGCCGCGGCTCTGCAGGGGCAAGCGACGTGCCAAAACTGGCCCACACCGAGGATTGACGCAGCCTTGCGCGTGTCGCATCAAAGGATACGCCGTTTGGGGATGTCATGGACGACGCACGCGCCAATCCGACTGCCGAAGATCACACCATGGAAGAATGGGGACCTTTCGGACGCCCCCTGTTCGACGACCCCTCCGCCCGTGCGCTGTCGCGCGTCGGCGTGGTTGATGTCGGCTCAAACTCTGTGCGTTTGGTGGTTTTTGACGGTGCAGCGCGCTCACCCGCCTATTTCTACAATGAAAAAATCATGTGTGCGCTGGGCGCAGGGCTGTCGGATACCGGCCATCTGAACCCTCAGGGCCGCGTCCGCGCACTTTCGGCTATCAAGCGTTTCCAGCGACTTGCCGAAGGTATGGGCATCACACCCCTGACCGCCGTCGCCACCGCCGCCGTCCGCGAAGCCAGCGACGGACCGGATTTCCGCGCCCAGGTTGAACGCGACACCGGCCTGCGCCTGTGGGTCATCGACGGCGAAGAAGAGGCCCGCCTGTCAGCGCAGGGCGTCCTGCTTGGCTGGCCCGGCAGCTATGGCCTTGTCTGCGACATCGGCGGCTCTTCGATGGAGCTTGCCACCTTGTGGGAAGGCCGCGTCGGCAAGCGCGTGACCTCGCCACTTGGCCCGCTGAAATTGAAGGACATCAAAGGCGGAAAAAAGGGCCTAAAGACCCACGTCAAAGAAGTAATGTCCGGCCTGCGCGACCAGATCGACTGGACCAATGAACGCCTGTTTCTGGTCGGCGGCTCATGGCGCGCCATTGCCCGGCTGGATATGGAACGCCGCGGCTACCCGCTTTACGTGCTGCACGAATACCGCATGACGGCCACCTCGGTACGCGAAACGGTCAAATGGATCGCCGATCAGGACCTTGAAGAACTGCGCGCCCGGGTTGGGATCTCATCAGCCCGTATGTCGTTGATCCCATTGGCGTCGCTTGTCCTGAAAGAGCTGGTACGCCAATTCAAACCCCGCGATATCGCGATCTCAAGCTACGGCATCCGCGAAGGCATGCTGTACGAGCAGATGCCCCAGCGCCTGCGCGACCGCGACCCCCTGATCGAGGCCTGCCGATTTGCCGAGGCCAAAGACGCCCGCCTGCCCGGTTTTGGCAAGACCCTGCACAATTTCATCAGCCCGCTTTTCCGCGCGGCAAACCCGCAACGCAAACGCATCATCAAAGCTGCCTGCCTGCTGCATGATGTCAGCTGGCGCGCCCATCCCGACTATCGCGCCGAGGTGACGTTCGACAACGCAACCCGCGCCAATCTGGGCGGTCTCAAGCATTCAGAGCGTGTTTTTCTAGGCTTATCCCTGCTGCACCGCTACCGCAACAAACGCGAAGGCACCCGGTTCGAAGAACTCTATGATCTGCTCACCGACCGCGAACAACGCGAAGCGGAAGTTCTTGGAAAAGCAATGCGCTTTGGTGCGATGCTGTGGCTGCAGCCAGGCGGCCAAATGGGCGAACTGCGCTGGTTTCCAAAGAAAAAACTTCTTGAACTGGTGCTGACAAAAGACGCTGTTCCGCTTTACGGCGAAGTGGCAGAGGCACGGTTTCAATCCCTTGCCCGATCACTGGACGCCGAAACAAAAGTCCGGGTCGCCCGCTAAAGCAGGCCACGACCCAAACTTGGCAACAGCGCATCACAAAACTCCGCGCGCCCGCTCTTCGCTTTTTCAAAATATCCTCGCCGAAGGCATCCGACCTCTGCAAGTCGGCAAAACAGTCGATCAATCGCGCTAAATCTCGATCTCGCCATCCTGAAGCGGCTCTGGCTTTCGGCGAATGATGATATCGCCATTGTCCAACATCTCGGGCGCTTCATAATTGCTGAAATCGTCAACCATATCGGCCAGATCCGCCAACGCGGGGCCCATCTTGGAAATCATATCGCGGAACTTTGGTTCCAACTCGCGCGCCATGCCTTCAAGCTCTTGCAGCCGCGGCTCCATTTCGCTCATCAGGCCTTCGAACAGCATCTGCGCCCCGCGCTCCATCAGGCTCAAACCATCCTCCACCTCGCTGTCTTGCGCAACAGCAGGCGTCAGGCTTAACGAAAGGACAAGGGCGGCAGCGATCTGTTTCATAAAGGGAATATAGGCCAAAGGCTGCCAAATTTTAAGTCACAACTTTTAGGTCACACCGTCAAATCAAGCGTCACCGGGAAGTGGTCGGACGCCGTTAACAGCGCGTCACGCAATTCGGGCATATGAAAACACCCCGCATCCTCAAACGGATGCCAAATCCGCCAGCGCGGAGACAATGCGCGCACAGGGGCAGACACCATGATATAATCCAAAAGCGCCTGCAAGTATCTGTTTTCGTGTTTTAAAAAGAACCGCGACGATGTCGGAAAAGCTCCGATCTTTTGCGTCAATGCCATGCGCGCATGCGGATCAAACAGGGCATCCTTGCCCGTTCCCAAAACGATTTCGACGCTGGAGCGGCCGAAAAGCTTTTCATATTCATCCAACCCCGGCCCATCGTTGAAATCGCCCAGCACGATCAGCGGCTCATTCGCGCCCAGATGCTGCTCGACCCGTTTGCGCAGCCAGATACACTGCGCCAGTTGCTTGCGCCGATTTGCGATTGACAGGCGCATGACCTCTTGCGGCGTGCGCGCACCATGCGGCGCTTTCGACTTGGCATGCACCCCGATCATGCGAAACGCAAATCCCTTGGCCTGCACGGCGACCTCCAGCGGCGGCTTTGAAAATGAGACCATGTCGGGTGTCGCATCAATATCGAGATCAATCTCAAAGCTCTGGTCGAAGCGCGGCGCATCCGCTGCGGCCTGCGGATCATGTCGCACGGTAAAAATGTCGGGGTCAAAAAGTAGCGTGATTTCTTGTTGCGTGTCATTGGCAAAGCCCATGAGCGCGGTCCGCGCCCGCAGATCAAACTGCGCTGCAAACCCCTCCAACGCGCGGGCCCCGTCGCGCTGCCTGCTTGTGTCAGGCGCCTCGATCACCATGATCGCATCGGCGTCTAATGCTTTGAAAACACGCCCTAAAGCCTGCGTCTGCTGTTCTTTCGTCACATCGCGACGCGACGACCAACTGGTGCCGCCAATCAAGGTGCCCGCATCATCAAACAGGCTGTTGAACCATTCGACGTTATAGGTCGCGATCCGCATCAGGACCCCGAAATCGCGTCCCAAGCGCGATTGATTGCAATCAGCCGCTTTTCCGCCATGCGGATCGCTTCTTCGGGCACCCCGCGCGCCATCATCCGGTCGGGATGTGTCTCACGAACCTTGTCGCGCCAGGCTTTGCGGATGTCCTCTAAAGGGGCACCGAACGAAACGCCCAGAACCTCATAAGGATCAGGTTCAGCATCCGGCACAAACCGCGTGCGGACCCCTTTGAAATCACGCTCGGACATGCCGAAAATATCAGCAACCTGCTGCAAGAACTGATCCTCATTGGGGTGATACTCCCCATCCGCCATCGCGATATGAAACAGCCCTTCGATCAGATCAGTCAGCGTATCGGTATCATCTCCAAACATCCGCTTGATCCGTGCGGCATAGTCCTCGAACCCGGCAACATCCTGGCGCGCCAGATTGAAAACCTTTGCCGCATTCGCCTCTTCTTCGCGCGGAATGGTGAACACTTCGCGAAACGCCGTCACCTCGTCGCGGGTCACAAGGCCGTCGGCCTTGGCCATCTTCGCCCCCAGTGCGATCACCGCAATCGCAAAGGCCACGCTGCGCTCTGGCGGGCTGCGCAACGTGTCAAAAACGCTTGCCAGCCCCTCACCCGAGGCGAGGGCCGAAAGTGCGTCAGCAATGCGGGTCCAAATCGACATGGCCGCACATTAATCGCTAGACAGCCGGATGTCAGTGCGACGTTACAGTCTTTTTCGCATCAGGATGAGATCTAGCCAGCGGTCAAACTTAAACCCAACCTTTGGCAAAATCGCTACCTCTTGGTAGCCAAGCGCTGCATGAAATTTCACACCTGCCGGATTTTCGGCACTGACGCACGCGAACATGGTCTGAAACCCACGGGTCTTTGCATGCGCCTCCAGCTCAGCCAGCAAACGCCGGCCTATGCCGCGCCCGCGCGCGCCGGGGTCAAGGGTGATCGAATGCTCGCCCGTGTGCTGGTAGCCAAGCCCGGGGCGAAATTGGTCATACGTTGCAAAGCCTTGCACGCCATTATCTTCTGCGACCAGCATCGCATAACCAAGGGCCGCCTTTTCAGCGATCCGCGCTTCGACATCTGCGACCGTCTTTTCGACCGAATTGAATGTGATGTCCGTATCACGGATAATCTGGTTCCAGATGGCGCAGATTGCGGCCGCATCCGCTGGGAGCGCAGGGCGAATAATCATCTAAGGATACGGACACCATGGGGTGTCTCGATCTCGGCTGTGAATTGCTTTTGCGGGCCTTCGACAAACGACACGCGCGGGTCGTCAAAAGTCCCGCTTAATGCAGCACGAACCGCGCCAATTTGCGGGTGCGCAACTTCAAGCATGCGCAGGCGGCACCCCCGATCCGGCAGGCGTTGCGCGGGATGCGCGTCACCGCCCCAGGCGATCACCGCCGGACATGCACCATCTTGCGGCAAACGCCCATTGGCAGGCACGGCCATCTGCCAACGCAAATCCCCCCGCTGCAACGAGACCGGCACACCGACGCCATCCGGCAGTCGTGTCAAAGCCGCGTCCATGTCTGGCGTCTGAACAATCCAGTTCGTGATCCGCGTGGGCCCTTCAAAGCGGTCCATGTCGAACCACCGCGGAGAGGTCGGGGACGGCGCAGACGGATCAATCGCAATGACCTCCATATACAGATCGCCCAGCCCCAAAAGCTGGTTATGCGTGCCGAAATGCGCATGTTGCCCACCCGGATCCAACGACAGGCCCAACGCCTCTTCAATCTCGGCCACACCGTCTTCCAGACGTGCAGCCGTGATTGCAAAGTGATCGAAACCCAGCATTGCGCTACGCCCGCGCTTTACGGATCAAACGCAGGATATCCTGCGCCGCCTCAGGGATATTCGTGCCCGGCCCAAAGATCGCTTTCACACCGGATTTATACAAGAAATCGTAGTCTTGCTGTGGAATAACCCCACCGCAGATGACGATGATGTCGCCTGCACCAGCGGCATTCAAAGCCTCAACCAGCTTGGGCGCAAGCGTCTTGTGCCCCGCCGCCTGGCTGCTGATCCCGATGACATGCACATCGTTATCAACGGCGTCCTGAGCCGCCTCTGCAGGGGTTTGAAACAAAGGTCCCACATCCACATCAAAGCCGATATCAGCGAAAGCCGTCGCGATGACCTTGGCCCCGCGATCATGCCCGTCCTGGCCCATTTTCACGACCAGCATCCGCGGGCGGCGGCCTTCGTCTGCGGCGAAGTCCTCAACCGATTTCTGGATCGCGGCAAAACCCGCGTCGCCCTCATAGGCTGCACCATAGACCCCGGCGAGGGTTTTGACTTCGGCGCGGTGACGGCCAAATACTTTTTCCATTGCCATGCTGATCTCTCCTACCGAGGCGCGGGCGCGGGCTGCTTCAACTGCGGCTTCCAACAAGTTGCCACCTTCCGACGCGCGGCGTTCAAGTTCTGCAAGCGCTGCGTCGCATGCCGACTGATCCCGCGTCGATCTGATCTGAGCCAAGCGCGCGACTTGTGCTTCGCGGACCTTGTCGTTGTCGATATCAAGGATGTCGATGTCGTCTTCCTGCTCAAGCCGGTACTTGTTGACACCAACGATCACATCCTCACCCCGGTCGATCAGCGCTTGCCGTTTGGCAGCACTTTCCTCGATCCGCAGCTTGGGCATGCCAGAGTTGACCGCTTTGGTCATGCCGCCCATTTCCTCGACTTCCTCGATCAGCGCCCAGGCCTCGTCGGCCAATTCCTTGGTCAGGCTTTCCACATAATAGCTGCCCGCCAACGGATCGACGACATTGGTGACACCGGTTTCTTCTTGCAAAATCAACTGCGTATTGCGTGCGATGCGAGCCGAGAAATCAGTCGGTAGCGCAATCGCTTCGTCCAGGGCGTTGGTGTGCAGCGATTGCGTACCGCCCAAGGCAGCCGCCATCGCCTCATATGCCGTGCGCACCACGTTGTTATACGGGTCTTGTTCTTGCAACGACACTCCCGACGTCTGGCAATGCGTGCGCAACATCATCGAACGCGGATTCTTCGGTTCAAACTCCGACATAATGCGGTGCCATAGCAGACGCGCAGCGCGCAGCTTGGCCGCCTCCATGAAGAAGTTCATGCCGATGGCGAAGAAGAACGACAGACGCCCTGCGAACTTGTCGACATCCATGCCCCGCTCAATCGCAGCGCGGACATATTCCCGTCCGTCTGCCAGCGTATAGGCCAGCTCTTGCACAAGGTTCGCACCAGCTTCCTGCATATGGTAGCCCGAAATCGAGATCGAGTTGAATTTCGGCATCTCGTTGGAAGTGTATTCGATAATATCCGCGATGATCCGCATCGACGGCTCGGGCGGATAAACATAGGTGTTTCGCACCATGAACTCTTTCAGAATGTCGTTCTGAATAGTACCCGACAGCACGCTGCGATCATGGCCCTGCTCTTCACCCGTCACGATGAAATTGGCCAATACCGGGATCACCGCGCCGTTCATCGTCATCGAGACAGAGACCTGATCCAGCGGGATGCCATCAAACAGGATCTTCATGTCCTCGACACTGTCAATCGCGACGCCAGCCTTACCGACATCCCCCTCAACACGCGGATGATCGCTGTCATATCCGCGGTGCGTTGCCAGATCAAAGGCAACCGACACCCCCTGCTGACCCGCTGCGAGCGCTTTGCGGTAGAACGCGTTGCTTTCCTCGGCAGTGGAAAACCCTGCATATTGCCGGATCGTCCAAGGACGCCCCGCATACATCGTCGCTTTGACCCCGCGCGTGAACGGCGCCTCGCCAGGCAGCGATCTCAGATGGTCAACGCCCTCAAGATCCGCTTGCGAATACATCGGCTTGACCTTGATGCCTTCCAACGTGTCCCACGTCAGATCGTCCAAGGGACGTCCGCGCAGCTCTTTTTCGGCAATCTCAGCCCACTTGGCGTGGGGGGCTTTCTTCTCCGTCATGGATATGTCCTCGTGTTGGGCCTGCGCGCTGCTCTTTGGCGGCGTCGGCAAGCCATTGATCTTCCTCGGTTAACTTTGTCGCATCGGGGCTTTGGATGAAGCTGGCGCACCCATCCGCCCCGTTTTTGAGCCAGCGGATATCGCTGACATATTGGGCCCGCAACGCCATCCGCTGCGCGGCGTCAAAAGGCATCCAGCGGCTGTCATCGCCGGTAAAACGCGTCATTGCTGCCTCTTCGCCGCGCTCTGCCACAAGGGCGTGCAAATCCGCGTCGGACTGGCCTTTGTTATGCCACGCCCGCGCGCCTTTCAGCGGCAGCGGCGCATTCGTTCCGGTCATCAGGCGCAACTGCTTTTCGGGTTGCCCGGCAAGGGCTTCAAACGGCCACACCATGATATGCGCTGCCGGAAATGCATCGGATAGCTCTGTCACCAGATGCCGCCACCGACGCGGCTGCGTGACCAAGCGGTCCAACTGCCCATTCGACGGCACGCTCTGCCCAGCAGCCACGGCATAGCCCAAGCCTGACGCCCAGTATTCGTCGTAGCTGCGCACCGCCAACACGATCCGTGTGCAGGTATCAGCAAAAGCGCCGCGAAACCGCTCCATCCGGGTGGCAAGGCCGGGGTAAAGCCGCTCGTGACGCAGGTTATTACGCATCGCACCAATCATGTTTTCCTCGGAAACGATCAAATGTTCGACACCAAGCTTGGCCATACGGTCCGTTTCCATCCGGATCAGACCGCAAGAGCGTTGCGCGCGTTTGAACCCGTGTGCCGTGATCTGATCGGGGCGGCCCAAAAGCCCGCTCATCATGCCTTTGCGCAGCCTTTTGGGGCGCCATGATACGATTCCCAACCGTTTGAGCATCGCTTCATTATTGGCCAAATAGCTTTGAAATGTGGTGGTTCCCGTCCGGTGGGAGCCAAGATGCAAGATCACATCCATCGCGGCGCATGCCTTATGGTAAAGGGCGGTCCAGACCGCCGGTCGCAGTTGATACTGCACCCCCATTAGCACTGCCCTTCTAAGCGTTGGGTTAACCTCGCCGCCGCATTAAACATCGCATTTGATCTATTCGATTTTTGCGCCAGAGCCCCTATATCGGGTTGAGAAGGAGCAACGATGAAAACACTTGTCTCACTGGTGCTTAGCGCAAGCCTGATTGGCCCCGCGTTCGCCGAAGATACAGCTTCGACCATGTCTGTCCCGTCGCCTCTTGAGGCGTGGCAAGACGAACCGACCATTATCCTGGATGGTGCGGATGTTGATATCGATGAATTCAAATGGGTTGCCCGTCCGGTGATCGTCTTTGCGACATCACCTGCGGACCCACGCTTTGCAGAACAAATGACGCTGTTGTCAGAGCGCACCCAAGAGCTGATTGACCGTGATGTCGTCGTGATTGTGGATACTGATGACGACACATTGTCAGATCTGCGTCGCAAGCTGCGGCCGCGTGATTTCATGATGGTGCTGATCGGCAAGGATGGCGGCGTCAAGCTGCGCAAACCCTTCCCGTATGATGTACGCGAACTGTCACGCAGCATTGATAAGATGCCACTGCGACAGCAGGAAATCCGCGACAGACGGGGCAGTTGAGCCATCAGCTGCTCCCCCCGAACCCATCCATAAAGATAAGGCGCGTGCCCTCGGGCAATTGCGGCTCAAACCTCAGCAAAGCCTCCTCGAGCATGTCGACATGCGCGGCAGAGGTGGCATAGGCAGCGACGAAATCCTCGCCCAGAAAGCCACGTCTCAGATCAAGCTTGAACTCGGCCACACGCACCCAATCATCGCCAATCGCGCTGCCCAGCCACTCGTCATTGTCGTAAATCAGTGCAACGGGTATGTCGCGCGCAAGGGTCAGGTCGGCAGCCCAACCCGGCGTCGGGTTGAAGATGCGGGTCTCGCGCGCCTCGTGCGAGGCAAGCCCCCATAAATCAAGCACATAGTTCGGGTTCCGCCAAGCGACCCAGCCAAGATCGTTCACGGCGACATCGGTTTTCAGATAGTCCTGTGCAAATCGCGCGGTTTGGGCGTGCTGCAGGTAGATGCCGCGGGGATTGAAGCGGTATTCGTCCCATGCGTGCGGCATATAGGTCGCCCCGGCCCCCGCAATCAGCGCGGCGGGCAAGAACGCTGTCAGCTTTGAACCTGCACCGTGGGCCAGCACAAGGGCAGCAGCAGCCAAAGCCGTCAGAATGTAGTTCTCATAGCGCTCCATCCAGCCGATTTGCCCAAAGAACAGATGCGCCAAGCCAGCTGCAGCCAGCGCAAGCCCAACCCAGCGGCGCAACCCTGCAGTCAACGCGCTCAGCGCGGCAAGCACAGCGATGAAGCCCAGCATCAACAAGCCAGGTATTTCCAAAAGGTTCAGCCGGAAGGTCCCGATCATGCGCATCAAGCGCCCCACATCCGCATCCTCGGCGCCAACCAGCTTGGCCTGTACCGAGTTGGGCATCGGATCGAGGCCAAGCGACGTCAGATACCATACGAAAACAACAATCGGAGCAAGCGCCAGCCCCGTTGCCAAGGCGCCCAGTGCAATCCGGCCCGATAGAACGATCAGGCCCGCGCCGACCAACGCCAAAGCCAAGCCTTCCAGCCGCAAGGCAGGCGCAAGGACTATGCCCAAAAGCAAAACCCACGAGACACGCTTTTCATCGGCCAGCACACACATCCCGTAAACGATGCCCAAGGAGGCCGCTGCGTGCAGCGTGTGCTCCATCCCCGTCATCGCAACGCCTGCCGTGTTCAAGGCGACCGGCCCAAGCAATGCCAACGACACACCGATCGCACCACGATAGCCCGCATGCGCGATCACGCGGCCCCACAGCAGGGCAACCGCCACCAACCCCACGATATTCCATACCAGCGGCAACCAGCGCTGCGCTTCGCTGCCCGCAAACGGTGTCAACAAAAGCGGGTAAAGCGGGGACGACCCCGGCGAGGTATACTCACCAGCGTTGACCCCATAGCCGCCCATGGCGATCTGCTCTGCGATGGCGAGGTGGATATAGACGTCGTCCAACGGATACTCAAAAACCCCGTTCGACCACGCCAAACCCCGCGCCTGAAGCACGACAAACCACACCGTAACGCCCAAAAGCGCTAGCGCAGGATACAAGATATGAGAGCGTTCCGAGATCACTCAAACTCCATAATCACATCATCCACCGCCAAGCTGTCACCAGCTTCGGCGTTGATCTTGGTGACTTTCGTGGTCTTCTCGGCGCGCAGGATGTTCTCCATCTTCATCGCTTCGATGGTGCACAGCGCCTGCCCTTCCTGAACCTCGTCCCCCACGGCGACATCCAGTTTCACCACAAGACCAGGCATCGGACACAGCAGCATCTTGGAGGTGTCAGGTGGCAGCTTCTCGGGCATCAGCGCGGCCAGTTCAGCCTGACGCGGGCTGCGCACATAGACCCGAAGTTCCGCGCCACGAGTGCGCAGACGGAACCCGCCCGACGTCTTGTCGACCTTCAGCACCAAGGGGCTGCCATCAATATCCATCACCGCCAGACTGTCGCCCGGCGTCCACGCGCTTGCCACACGCATCGTGGTGCCGTCTTCAAAGGAGACGGATGCACCTTCCCGGTCGGCTCCAATAGAAACCGGGAAATGCTGACCTTGCGCCTGCACGACCCAGTCCGAACCCACAACCCTTTCGTGATTGTCCATCCGGCCCGACACCCGGGTGCGGCGAATTTCAGCGACACGGTACATCGCAGCCGCCGCAGCCGCGACACGGCGCAGATCGCCATCAGGCAAGGTCACGCCGTCAAAGCCGTCGGGATACTCTTCCTCGATGAACGCAGTCGTCATATCGCCCGAAATGAACTTGGGATGATCCATCACCGCCGACAGGAACGGCAGGTTGTGCCCGATCCCTTCCACCTCGAAACTGTCCAGCGCAACGCGCATTTCCTCAATCGCGGCCTCGCGGGTCGGCGCCCATGTGCACAGCTTGGCGATCATCGGGTCATAATACATGCTGATCTCGCCACCTTCAAAGACGCCGGTATCATTGCGCACCACGCGTGTATCGGCCGCTTCTTCTGCCGGGGGGCGGTAGCGCGTCAGACGGCCAATCGAGGGTAGGAAGTTGCGGTACGGGTCTTCGGCATAAAGGCGACTTTCAATCGCCCAGCCGTCGCGTTTCACGTCTTCCTGCTTGATCGACAATTTCTCGCCATACGCCACACGGATCATCTGTTCGACCAGATCAACGCCGGTAATCAGCTCGGTCACAGGGTGTTCCACCTGCAAACGGGTGTTCATCTCAAGGAAGTAAAAATTCTTGTCGCCATCGACGATAAACTCGACCGTACCGGCACTGGCATAGCCCACAGCCGCCGCCAACGCGCAAGACTGCTCGCCCATCGCCTTGCGGGTGGCTTCATCCAGAAACGGGCTCGGTGCCTCTTCGATGACCTTCTGGTTGCGCCGCTGGATCGAGCATTCCCGCTCGTTCAGGTAAATCGTGTTGCCGTGAGTGTCTGCCAACACCTGAATTTCGATATGGCGCGGTTGGGTCACGAACTTCTCGATGAAAATGCGGTCGTCACCAAAGCTGTTGGCGGCCTCGTTCTTGGACGACTGAAACCCCTCGCGGGCTTCCTGATCCGACCATGCGATCCGCATGCCTTTACCACCACCGCCGGCCGAGGCTTTAATCATCACGGGGTAGCCAATCTCGTTGCTGATCTTCACAGCCTCATCGGCATCTTCAATCAGACCCATATAGCCGGGCACGGTTGACACATTGGCCTCCTGCGCGATCTTCTTGGACGTGATCTTGTCGCCCATGCTTTCAATCGCACCCTTGGGCGGCCCGATAAAGGCAACGCCTTCGGCCTCCAACGCTTCGGCGAACTTGGCGTTCTCGGACAGGAACCCGTAGCCTGGATGCACCGCTTCGGCGCCCGTTGCGCGGATCGCCTCCATCACCTTATCGATGACGATATAGGACTGATTGGCAGGCGGCGGGCCAATATGCACTGCTTCATCGGCCATTTTCACATGCAAAGCGTTGCGGTCGGCATCCGAATAGATCGCCACCGTCGCAATGCCCATCTTCCGAGCGGTCTTGATAACACGGCAGGCGATTTCACCCCGGTTGGCAATCAGGATTTTCTTAAACATCAGCAGGTCCTTTCGAAACGGCGCACAGGCCGCAAAGCATGCAAAAAGGCCGCGCGGAGCGATGCTCCGGCGGCCTTTTTCGTCGTGTGAGTGGTGGTTTCAGTCAGATCAGCGGAGCGCGCGCTCCACATCGTCAGCCAGCGCGCCCGCAGCCGCGCCGACAAGCGCGCCAGTGGCCATGCTACCGCCGACAGCCGCAGATCCGACACCGCCAACAGCAGCGCCGACAGCGGCCCGTTCAACGTCGTTGCCCATACAGCCCGCAAGCAGTGTGGCCGTGGCGAACGCCGCCAACGTAAGTTTAACAAATCGCATTGTTTTTCTCCTCGATGGGTCTTGTTCCAAGTTGCCTCTTGGTCGGGAGATATCCCCCCACCCTTACGGAAAAATGGCGACCTGTCCGGGGTAAGAACAGGCCGCCAAGAAGGGGAAGGGGTACGGTTTTGACAATACCCAGCAGGCCCGAAACGGGGTGTGCCTGCTATGAGAATGACATTGGCAGCGGTTTTCACATCCGGATAGTACCCGGTTTTCGCAGGGCTTTTTTGGGCCAATTTGCGCCGATACACGGGGAGGTTGAGCGAATTCATGCCGATTAAGCCCTCAAAACAGGTCCGGAAACGCGGCTTGGGCACGTTTCACGTCGATTTGAAGAAGCGCATCATAGCTTGCCGGGTCGAACGGATCTTCGGCTGGAATCACTTCACGCCCGAAAAACCATGACAAACGGCCCGCATCCAGATTGCCGCGCTCGAATGGCTGATCGCCAAAATGCGTCCACAAAGACTGCAGAAAAAATGCGTCGGCCCGGCGATCGGCGGGTTTGCGATCGGCACGACGCTCGCGCGATGTCAGCGGCGTGACCCCGCGCGGGTTTGGACGACGAATTGTGAATTGAAAATCTGTCCCCGGGTATCGGCCAGGAAAGCCGCGATGCTTTAACATAAGCGCCCCCGCATCATAGGGGCTGGGGTTGGGACGGGCCGCAAAGCCCGTCCCGGGAATGCTTTACTTGAACTTGCCAGTGTAGACCGGCTCAGTCGAAATGGGCTCTGGGTCCACGACGACGAATTCTTCCTGAGGCTCATTGCGTGCGCAAGCTGCTGCCAGAACGATGAGGCCAAGGGCCACAACTGCTTTGATGCTCTTCGACATCTGTCTCTCCTATTGTTTTCCTCGTAGAAAAAAGGGCCAAAAAGCCCTCCACTCCACACCAAGGTCCAGGCCGCTTGGGTGCAACCTGCGGCTAAGATACGCAAAACGCGGAGGAAAAGATATCCACTGATCGGGCTTGGGCGGTTTTGTGGCGTGATTGCATCAATCATACGGCGGTCCCCCGCGTATGCCGCAAGATATAGTACCGGCATCAGAACTGCTCCCAGATGCAGGTGTCACCTTCAATGATGAACGCCTCGAAAAGCTGCGTGGCCTCTGTATCTGCCACGCCGAACTCGGTCACACGATCCGACAACGAAACTACGATGCGCGCAGGGGAAAATCCATCCGCCCGGATCACCGGCAAGGCATGCGCCTCGCACAAGGTCACGAAATCCTCGGCTACATCGTCGTAGTCCAGCCCACCGCCGCTGCGTGCAATTGCGGGCATGACATAGCGCGCGCGAAAAACCACAGCGTCCGGGTCGGTAGCGTCGTGCAAAAACTCCAGCACCTGAATATCCGCCTGCGAGGGCAGCACTGGAATATCATCAACCACTGTCGAAGCGCACACGGGCACGGCAAGCCATGCAATAATACTTCCCAGAGCGCAGCCCCGACCCCCTAAAAGGGTCCTCCCGATCGGGGCCGCGACGCCACTCAATGGGGCGTGTTGGAAATCCGGTGGCATCAGTTGAAACATGAGAAGATCATGACTCGCAAGGGTTTTTTCGGATCAATTCCGCTGCAGCGCAGCAATCAAAGCGGGATATTGTCGTGCTTTTTCCAAGGCACATGCACCTGCTTGTTGCGCAGCGATGCAAAAGCCCGGCAGACCCGTTTACGCGTGGTCTGCGGCGCAATCACTTCGTCCACAAAACCGCGTTCGGCAGCGACAAACGGGTTTGCGAACCGCTCTTCGTAATCCGCCGTGCGCTGCGCAATCTTGTCTGTATCGCTCAACTCCGACCGATACAGGATCTCGGTCGCGCCTTTTGCGCCCATCACAGCAACCTCTGCCGTAGGCCACGCATAATTGAAATCGCCCCGCAAATGCTTGGACGACATCACCACGTAAGCCCCACCATAAGCCTTGCGCGTGATGACGGTGACCTTGGGGACCGTCGCTTCGCCGTAAGCATAAAGCAGCTTCGCGCCATGCTTGATGACGCCTGCATATTCCTGACTGGTGCCCGGCAGGAAGCCCGGCACATCGACCAATGTCAGGATCGGAATTTCAAACGCATCACAAAAGCGCACGAACCGCGCCGCCTTGCGCGAACTGTCGATATCCAGACACCCCGCCAGCACCATCGGCTGATTGGCGACAACACCCACGGTCTGCCCTTCCAGACGCACAAAACCAGTAATGATATTCTTCGCAAAATCTTCCTGAATTTCGTAGAAATCGCCCTCATCAGCAAGCTTGAGGATTAATTCTTTCATGTCATAGGGTGTATTCGGGTTATCCGGCACAAGCGTGTCAAGGCTGCTGTCCAGCCGATCCGGCGCATCAAAGAACGGGCGCACCGGCGCTTTCGAGCGGTTGTTCTGCGGCAGGAAGTCGACCAGACGGCGGACCTCGGCCAGCGCCTCTACATCGTTTTCAAAGGCGCCATCCGCGACCGACGACTTCTTGGTATGCGTGCCCGCACCGCCCAGTTCTTCGGCGGTGACCACCTCATTCGTGACGGTTTTGACCACATCAGGACCCGTCACAAACATGTACGAGCTGTCCTTCACCATAAAGATGAAATCCGTCATCGCCGGGGAATACACAGCACCCCCCGCACAGGGACCCATAATCAGGCTGATCTGCGGCACCACGCCCGAGGCACGGATGTTACGTTCGAACACCTCGCCATAGCCCGCGAGGCTATCGACGCCTTCCTGAATACGCGCCCCTCCGGAATCGTTGATGCCGATCACCGGCGCGCCGTTTTGCACGGCCATATCCATAATTTTGCATATTTTTTGTGCATGTGTGGCCGAAACCGATCCGCCAAGCACTGTGAAGTCCTGGCTGAACACATAGACCAAACGCCCGTTGATCGTGCCCCAGCCGGTCACGACCCCGTCGCCCGAGGGCCGCGTTTCTTCCATGCCGAAATCGGTGCAGCGATGGGCGACAAACATATCGAACTCTTCGAACGAGCCTTCGTCCAGCAACAATTCCACGCGCTCGCGTGCGGTCAGCTTGCCTTTGGCGTGCTGCGATGCAACGCGCTTTTCGCCGCCTCCCATCCGGGCGGTTTCGCGACGATCTTCGAGTTGATGCAGGATATCTTTCATGGCCGTCCCCTTATGGCTTTTGAGCCTTTTATCGAAACGGCGCACCGCGACAAAGGCCTAAGTAGCAAATTTGCAAAATTCGCAAAGTCGCGAATGCTATAATTGCAAAAGTGAATATCCTCGCTCTGCAGCAAGCATCCCGACGCCTCGCGAATTAATGAAAAATCAACGTGTTCCCGGCGGGGAACATACGCAGCTTCGCAGCGGTGTTCTTTTTTGAACATTGACCTGTGCGGGCCGTGTCGCGGTTCCAATTGGACACCCCGCACCCCTCACCCTACAACTTAGCCTATGAGCGACGTCCCCACGGCGCGGTTTCTTGATCCCGCCTCCCCCCCGCATATTTCCACGCTGATCCTGCTGGCCGGGCTGTCGGCGTTGTCGATGAACGTGTTCTTGCCGTCGCTGCCCACGATGACAGCTTACTTCCAGACCGACCCGCGGATCATGCAACTGGCCGTCGCCCTTTATCTGGGCGTCAACGCGATACTGCAATTGATCGTCGGCCCCCTGTCAGATCGCTATGGTCGGCGCCCCGTGATCCTGTGGGGGACAGTGATGTTCCTGCTGGCCACGATCGGCTGCCTTTTGGCCACATCGGTCGAGATGTTCTTGCTCTTTCGCATGGGTCAGGCGGTCATCGTCGTTGGCCTTGTTCTGTCGCGCGCCATCGTCCGCGATATCGTTCCGCAGGCGCAAGCCGCGTCGATGATTGGCTATGTCACGATGGGCATGGCGCTGGTGCCGATGATCGGCCCCGCCATCGGCGGTGTGCTGGACGAGGTCTTTGGCTGGCGCGCGAATTTCTGGATGCTGCTGATCGGCGGGGCCACCCTTTGGCTGCTCGCCTACCGCGATCTCGGCGAAACGGCGACAACTCGCCCCACCAGCTTTGGCGCACAATTTCGCGAATACCCCGAACTGCTGATCTCGCGGCGGTTCTGGGGCTATTGCGCTGCGGCCGCCCTCGCCTCGGGCGCGTTCTTTGCCTATCTGGGCGGCGCGCCTTTTGTCGGCTCCGAGGTGTTCGGCCTCTCGCCCGCGATCCTGGGCATCTATTTTGGCGCACCCGCCGTGGGCTATATGGCCGGTAATTTCATCTCCGGACGCTATTCGGTGCGCTTTGGGATCAACCAGATGATCCTCTGGGGAACAATTATCTCGGCGGCGGGGCTTGGCGTGTCGCTAGTGCTGTTCCTGCTTGGCTTCAAAACCGCCGAGATCTTCTTTTCCTTCATGACCTTTGTCGGGATCGGCAATGGCATGGTGCTGCCAAATGCGACCTCGGGCATGCTGTCCGTACGCCCGCATCTGGCGGGCACCGCATCCGGCCTGGGCGGCGCGATCATGATCGGCGGTGGCGCTATCCTGTCGGCCTTTGCAGGCGCGATGCTGACACCGGGGACAGGCGCGCTGCCGCTGGTCTGGATCATGTTCATCACATCGGTCCTGTCGATCGGCGCAATCGTGTACACCATCCGCCGCGACGCACAGGTTTGCGCCTAGAGTTTGCAAACGCTAAAGAGAGCGCAGCAAAACTGCGAAGGTAGCGTGATGGCCACCCAAAAACTCTATGCGGGCGTCAAGCTGCGCGAGATCAGAACCCGCCACGGGCTGACCCAAAAAGCCTTTGCCGAAAAGCTGGATGTCTCGCTGCCCTATCTGAACCAGATGGAAAACAACAACCGGCCTGTGTCAGCTGGTGTGGTTTTGGCCCTGGCACATTCGTTTGATTTCGACCTGAGCGAACTGAGCGTGGGCGAAGCCGAACGCGTCGTGTCCGACATGCGCGAGGCGCTGGCTGATCCGCTTTTCAACGACACACCACCGCTTGCAGATTTGCAACTTGCCGCCTCAAACGCGCCTGCGCTAAGCCGCGCCTTTCTGGACCTGCACCGCGCCTATCGTGATGCCCATGAACGGCTTGCCTCGCTTGACGAGGCATTAGGACGCGACGAATCCCCCCGGATGGCTTCACCCTGGGAAGAGGTGCGCGACTTCTTTCACTATTGCGACAATTACATAGATGCGGTGGACCGCGCAGCCGAACGGTTTGTCACCGGCGGCGACCCCGAGGCGCGCGCCCTTGCCTTGCTGTCAGAGCACGGCATCCGCGTTGAAATCGCAGGGGATAGCGCTCCGCTGCGCGGATTTGACAGGGCCAGCAAAACGCTGATCCTGTCAGCACGCGCCCATGCGGCGACGCGACGCTTTCAGATGTTGCATCAGGTCGCCCTGCTGACCCAGGACCAGCTTTTTGAAGCCACGCTGGATCTGGCCCGGTTTCAAACTGACGAGGCCCGCGCCATCGCCCGGATCGGGCTGGCCAATTACTTTGCCGGCGCCGCCTTGCTGCCCTACGCGGCCTTTCTGGCTGCCGCACAGAACACACGGCACGACCTTGAACAGCTCTCGGACCGGTTCGGCGCCTCAATTGAACAAGTGGCGCATCGCCTGTCGACGCTGCAACGCCCCGGCGCCAAGGGCGTGCCGTTCTTCTTTGTCCGTGTCGATCAGGCTGGCACCATCACCAAACGCCATTCCGCCACGCGGCTGCAATTCGCGCGCTTTGGCGGCGCATGTCCTTTGTGGAACGTCCACCGCGCGTTCGAAACACCGGGCCGTTTTTTGCGTCAATTGGCCGAAACCCCCGATGGCGCGCGCTATTTCTGCCTTGCACGCGACGTTCAGAAATCCGGGGGGACCTATAAATCGCCTGTCCGTCGATACGCGATTGGTCTGGGTTGCGAACTGCGCCATGCCAATGATCTTGTCTATTCGGACGGGCTGGATCTGGACAATGACGCTGCCTTTGAACCCATCGGCATCTCCTGCAGGATTTGCGAACGTAAAGGGTGTCATCAACGCTCGGTCCCGCCGCTTGAGAAGCATTTGCGCTTTGATCCAGACCGGCGCGGCCTGCTACCTTATGAAATAGACGGCTGACGGAGGAGGTTTGCCTATGGAAATGTCAGGAACCCGCATGATCGCTGCAGATCGCGAAACGGTTTGGGAGGCCTTGAACTCGGCCGATGTGCTGCGAGCGTGTATTCCGGGCTGCACCGAATTGAGCGGCACACCCGAGGATGGCTTTGACGCGGTGGTGACCCAAAAAGTCGGCCCGGTGAAAGCCACGTTCAAAGGGGCCGTGACGCTATCAGATGTTGTCCACCCCGAAAGTTACCGGATCAGCGGCGAGGGCAAGGGCGGTGTCGCCGGGTTTGCCAAGGGAGCGGCATCGGTTGTGTTGAACGCCGTCCCCGAGGGGACAGAACTGGTATACGAGGTGGATGCAAAGGTTGGTGGCAAGATTGCGCAATTGGGCAACCGGATCATCAATGGCTTTGCGACCAAGATGGCGAACGCGTTTTTCGATAATTTTCAGGCGCATGTGCAGGGTGATGATGCAGAGGCTGAAACCGCCTGACGGCGGTGCCTTCGGCGAGGATACTTGGAAAAAGCGAAGCGGCTTCCGGTAGGAGACTCCAAAAAAAGCGAAGTGGCTTCCGGTAAAAGACACCAAAAAAGCGAAGCGGTTTCCGGCAGGAGACTCCAAAAAAACGAAGCGGCTTCCGGTCAGATCTAAAAGAGCGAAAGCGGGCGTCGCGATTGTCTCAGATGTATTTCAAGTGGCGCCACGCCGCGCGCGTTAACCTTAACGCGGGTTTAATGCAGGGCGTCCATTGCGGCTTTGCGGATATTTTCTGTCAGTAAGTTCAGAGGTTTGGCTGTGATGCGGCTGATCTGCCAGTAAAGCGGTGTCTCGAGCGGAGTGTCTTTGACAACCTCGATCAACTGCCCGCTTTCCAGAAAGTCACCGACCAAAGGATCAGGGTTCATCCCCCAGCCCAGCCCAAGCAAGGCCGCGGTCACAAACCCCACTGTGCTGGGCAGCATATGGGTCGACAAAGGCACACGTTTGCCCAGATGACGGGCGGCCCAATCCTGTTGCAATCGGTCAAGGCGCGAATAGGTCAGCGCGGGTGCGGCGCGCAGGCCCGCTTCGGTCACCCCCTCAGCAAAATGATGCGCCATAAAGCCCGGGCTGGCAGTGGCGCGGTAGCGCAGCGCACCCAGCGCAAAGCTGTCGCACCCTTGGATCGGCTCGGCCCGGCTGGTGATTGCTGCAGCCACATCGCCCTGACGAAGCCAGCGGGCCGAATGGTCTTGATCGTCGACCACCAGATCAAACAGCAATCCTTCGCATTTTGCCAAGGCGGGCAGCACCCAGGTATCAAGGCTGTCTGCGTTCACCGCGATGCGCACTGGCGTGGCTTGGGATTGCGCCATCGCCATGTCGCGAGAAAGCTGTTGTTCCAAAAGGGCAACTTCATCGGCATGACGGATCAGACGGGTGCCTGCATCGGTCGGCAAGCTGGGCGTGCCGCGCTGGATCAGTACGGTGCCGACACGATCCTCAAGGGTCTTGATCCGTTGAGAGACCGCCGATTGCGTAATCGACAATTGTGCGGCAGCCAGATCAAAGCTGCCACAGCGTGCCACGGCGGACAGGGTCATCAAGAGAGCAGGGTCATACATAAGCGTAACTTATGTGAAATAAGAAACATTCACTAGAATGATTTTACGATCATCGCTAAGCCCCTCATGAAACGGAGATTTTCATGAGCACTGCCTATTTCGCCGGTTTCTTCCTTGGTCTGTCGCTGATCCTCGCCATTGGGGCGCAGAATGCGTTTTTGTTACGCCAGGGGCTGCGACGGGAACATGTTTTGCCCTTGGTGCTGACCTGCGCCCTAAGCGATGCGGTTTTGATTGCCGTTGGGGTAAGCAGTTTCGGTGCGATGTCTCAAGCAGCCCCCTGGATCGGAACCGTTTTTCTGTATGGCGGGGTGACGTTCCTGTTTGTCTACGGCGCGATGAGCTTTGCGCGGGCGCGACATGGTGGCGAAGCCTTGACACCCAGCAATGATGGCGCGGGGTCGGTGTGGGCGGCGGTGGGAACGTGTCTGGCGATCACATGGCTGAACCCGCATGTCTATCTGGACACAGTTGTGATGCTTGGCTCGATCTCGGCGCAGTATGACAGTCGCGTCGGCTTTGGGCTTGGCGGGGCGACGGCGTCTTTTGTGTTCTTCTTCGCATTGGGCTATGGCGCGCGGCTGCTGGCGCCGGTTTTTGCCAACCCGCGCGCCTGGCAAGTGCTTGAAATTGTGATCGGATGCGTGATGTGGGCGATCGCTTTGAAACTGCTGCTGAGCTAGGGCTTGCACGCCCCACACGTTTCAGATCAGGTCACCCCATGGAGCCAAGCGGACATCGCCCCGGAGCGGGAATTTTCTGGCAGGTCATGACGGGACTGAATTTTGTCGCCGTCACCGCAATCGTAAAGCATGTGGGCAGCGACGTTCCTGCCGCGCAAGCCGCGTTTTTGCGGTATTTGCTGGGGCTGGTCTTTGTGATCCCGATGATCCGCCCGATCCTGCAGGCACATCTGACACGCCGGCAGATGACGCTGTTTGGCATTCGCGGTGTGCTGCACACCGGCGCTGTGATCCTGTGGTTCTTTGCGATGACGCAGATCACAATGGCAGAGGTCACGGCGATGAACTATCTCGCGCCGATCTACGTCACAATCGGAGCCGCCGTGCTTTTGGGCGAAAAGATTGCGGTCCGGAGGGTCATCGCGATTGCGGTCGCCTTGCTTGGCGCGCTTATCATCCTGCGACCGGGATTTCGCGAACTGTCGCCCGGTCATATCGCGATGCTGGGCACCGCACTTGGTTTTGCGGGCGGCTATCTGATTATGAAAGTGATGAGCACACAGGTGAACGCATCCGTCGTTGTCGGGATGTTGTCGCTTTTTGTGACGCTGGGGCTTGCGCCCTTTGCCTGGGCCGTCTGGGTGCCGGTCACAGCAGAACAGCTGTTCTGGCTATTCCTTGTCGCCTGCTTTGCCACGGCGGGCCATTACACGATGACGCTGGCCTTTGCAGCCGCGCCCCTCGCAGTCACGCAGCCCGTGACATTCCTGCAATTGATCTGGTCCGTGGCCCTTGGAGCTGCGTTCTTTAACGAGGCCGTCGACGGGTGGGTCGTGATCGGTGGCGGGCTGATTATGGCCGCTGTCAGCTTTATCGCGTGGCGCGAGCATGTTGCAAAAAAGCGCGCCACGGCAAAGGCTTAAAGCTGCTCAAGCACCTCGTCCGAGGCTTCAAAGTTGACCGTGACGCGCTGAATGTCGTCATCATCTTCCAGCGCATCGATCAGCTTCATCAGCTTCTGCATCCCCTCAAGATCAAGTTCGGTCGTCGTGGTGGGCTTCCAGATCAGTTTGGTGGATTCAGATTCGCCCAGCTCCGCTTCCAGCGCTGTCGAAACCGCGTTCAAATCAGTGTCGGCACAATAGATCGTGTGCCCGTCTTCCGCGCTTTCAACGTCTTCGGCGCCCGCTTCAATCGCGGCCATCATAACCGTGTCAGCATCACCGACAGCAGCGGGATAGGTCACCTCTCCCTTGCGTTCGAACATGAAAGACACCGATCCCGTCTCGCCCAGGTTTCCGCCATTCTTGGTGAATGTTGAGCGCACAGTCGAGGCGGTGCGGTTCTTGTTGTCGGTCATCGTTTCAACGATCACGGCAACGCCGCCGGGCCCGTAGCCTTCATAGCGGATTTCATCGTAATTCTCGGCATCGCCCCCTTGGGATTTCTTGATCGCGCGGTCGATCACATCCTTGGGTACGGATTGCGATTTGGCCTCTTTCACGGCCAGACGCAGGCGGGGGTTCTTGTCCGGATCGGGATCGCCCATTTTGGCGGCCACGGTGATTTCCTTGGCCAGCTTGGAAAATAACTTGGAGCGCAGCTTGTCCTGCCGCCCTTTACGGTGCTGGATATTTGCCCATTTTGAGTGGCCTGCCATCTGCTTGCCTCCTTCGGTCTATCGCGTTGCCAGACCTATAAAGGAAAGCGTCAGGCGGGTGCAATCCTGTCGGCAGGGTGCGGCAGACGCATCGTGGCAACAAGCCCCACCAGCGCAATGGCCGTCGGCAGCCACGCCGGGATCGCAGCCAGTACGGCAAGGGTGATCCAGACCAATGGCGCAAGGGGTCCCGCGACGCGCAAACTGCGCCCTGCGGCGAGTGCGGCGATGGACAGCGTAAAGCCAACGCCCGAGGTCAGCGCGAGCGCAATTTGCTCGGGCCCGCCATTAAGCAGCATACCGGGGTAGGCGATGAACAGCATCGGGATTGCATAGGCTGTCCCACCCAGCCGCAACGTATCCCGTGCAACGGTCAACCACGGAGCCTTGGCGATGGTCGCGGCAACGAAAACGGCCACGCAGACCGGTGGCGTGATGACGGAAAGGGCTGCGTAGTACAGCACAAACAGGTGGACCATCAACGGATCGAGGCCTTGCTGGATCAGCACCGGCGCAAAGACCGCAGCGACAAGGACATAGGCGGCGGATGTCGGCAGACCCATGCCCGCGATCAGGCACACAACAGCCATGATGCCCGCGATCAGCCAGATGTTATCTCCGGCAAAGCTGAGGATCGATGAGGTGACCGCAACCCCCACCCCGGTCAGGTTCACCATCGACACAAAGACCTGTGCCGCGACCAGAAGGATGCCGACAATCACAACGCCCTTGCCGCCATCTTGCAGGGCCCGGATAAGGGTGAGAACGACCTCTTTGATCGTCCCGCCGCCGGTGAGTGTGGCGAAAGTGTAGGCGACGATGATGCCGATCATGCCAAAGCAGGCGGTTAGCTGGATCGAGTTTCCGTTCATGATCCCGTAGGCCAGCCCGACGATCCCCGCAAGGATCGGCGCCATGCGCCGCCAGTTGAGCGCGGCACGCCAATCAGGCAGGTCTTCGGCATCGACAGCGCCCAGATTGCGCTTGCGGGCGATCATGTGGACCGTCGCAAAGACGCCCAAGTAGAACAGGAACGCAGGCATGATGGCGACCGCGGCGATGGTCCAGTAATTCACACCGACCAGTTCGGCCATGACGAATGCAGCCGTCCCCATGATCGGCGGAGCAAGCTGCCCACCGGTCGAAGCCACAGCCTCGACCCCGCCTGCAAAGGGTGCGGGGTATTTCAGGCGCTTCATCAGCGGGATCGTAAAGTTGCCGGTGGTCGCGATATTGGCGACGGACGAGCCCGAGATCGACCCGAAGAGCCCCGACGCGATGGTCGAGATTTTCGCGGCACCGCCGGGGCTTTTGCCCCCGGCCCGCGCGCTGAGATCGAAAAAGGTTTGGCCCGCGCCGGTGTGTAGCAGCAAGGCACCAAACAGGATAAAGGCGGCGAGTGTGGTGGAGGCGATTGAAACAAGCATCCCCCACAGCCCGCGATCAGACAGGAAAATCACCTCGGTGATATAGCCCGCGCCGAAACCACGATGGCCAAACGCGCCGGGGATGGCATCGCCAAAAAAGGCATAGGCCACCATGCCACCAACGATGATCGGAAAGATCAGGCTGGCAGAGCGGCGGGCCAGCTCAAGGATCACCAGCAGCGTGCCGAACCCCAGCACCATATCCAGCGTCTCCGCGAAAGGCAGTTCGACCATGATCCGCTCGAAATTCGCGATGATGTAAGCGACAGAGCCAAGCACAAAAAGGGCCATTGCACCGTCAAGCGCAGCCCCGATGAGCCGCCAGCGCTTGCCCTCGCCCAGAGGGAACAACAGCACGCCCATAATTGTAATCATACCGACGAAAATCGCGCGCTGGATCAGCGTTTCAAACGCGCCGAGAAACGATGTGTAGAAAACGAAAAGCCCGATGACGAGGCTGATAAACGCAATCGCACGCGTGCGCAGCGTGTCGGGCAGCGGAGGCTCGGTTCCGGGGGCGGCATCGGTCTGCATCGCTTGGACTTTCCTTCGTCATAAATCCGCCGCACCCATCATAAGGCGCGGCGGTCTTGTCATGTTTCCAGCGGCTTAGCGCAGGTTGTCGGGAACGGTCAGGCCAATTTCCTCGAAATAACGGATCGCGCCGGGATGCAGCGGCGAGGTCGCGTATTGCAAGGTCAGTTCAGCCAGATTGGCCCCTGCGACGGCAGGAAATGCGGTGGCCTGTTCGACATCGTCCTCCATCACGGCTTTGACGATGTTGTAGGCGACATCATCTGGCATATCGGGCTGTGCAGAGACGCCGATCATGAAGCCCCAGGTTGTGTAGGGGCCTGAATTCTCCATCTCGCCGCCGGGCATGTCGACGATAGACAACTCGGGCAGCTGCTCGCGGATCATCGCGGTTTGGTCTTCGTTCAGACCCAGCACCTGAACGGGTGTGAATGTCGCGATATCCGTGGTTAGCGCGTCAAAAGAGGTGCCAACGGCAGATTTAATAAAGCCCGTCGCGCGATTGTCCTTGATCGCGGCAGCCAGTTCACCGTTAGAGCCGCGCACCCACTCAGGCTCGATGCCGAAAACACTCATCACGTCTTGCGATGTTGCTTCGGTCGAAGAGCCGCGCTGACCCGGGCCAAAGCGCGCACCGGCAAGATCTTCAAAGCTGGTGATGCCGCTGTCCTGACGCACAACGACGTTTTGCGGGGCCAGCGAGTAGGCCCAAAGCAGCTTGGATTCGATGGGTTCGCCATCAAATGTCTTGATCCCGTTATTGGCGTGATAAAGCGCCGATGTCGTAATAAGACCCAGATCAAGCTGCCCGCGTGCCATGCGCTTGAGGTTGTCGACAGTCGCGCCCGTTTCAACGACAGAGGCTTGATAATCGGGGTTGGCCTCGTTCACGACTTTCGCGAGCGCTGCAAAGTAAGCGTAATGCGCCGATTGTGCATTTGTCGCGCCAAACGCCAAACGCGTCTCGGCAGAGGCGATGGTTGTAGTCATCGCAAAGGCAGCCGCACCGGCAAGCAAAGTTTTCAAGGATGTTGTGAGCATAAGATGTCTCCTCCCAAAGACAGGTTACGTTAGGTCACGATTAGAAATTAATGCATACCTATGCAAGTGCAAGCGAATTTTTCGCTCTTTGCGCGCCTGATCGGTCTGGGTAGGGTGCATGGACCCAAGAAGGCGACCCCTATGACCAGTGACCAGATTATCCTGTTTTCCCTTTTTGGCGGCGTGTTTGCGATGCTGCTTTGGGGCCGGTTTCGCTATGACATCGTGGCGTTCACAGCGCTGATGATCGGCGTCATCCTGGGCGTTGTCCCCGAAAAGGACGCGTTTTCAGGCTTCGGGCATCCCGCCACACTGGTGGTCGCGCTTGTGCTTGTCGTATCGGCTGGTTTGGTGCGATCGGGTGCTGTTTTTCTAATCACACGCACCTTGGTCGACAGTTCGCGCAGCTTGGGGGGCCATATCGCGTTGATGGGCGGGATCGGTGGCGTGCTTTCGGCGTTCATGAACAATGTTGCCGCCCTTGCCTTGTTGATGCCGGTGGATATCCAAACCGCCCGCAAGGCAGGCCGCGCGCCGTCCTTGTCATTGATGCCACTTAGCTTTGCGACAATCCTTGGCGGCATGGTCACGCTGATCGGCACGCCTCCGAATATCATCATCGCAACGATCCGCGAAGACACGCTGGGTGACCCATTTCGCATGTTCGATTTTGCGCCGGTGGGCGGCATCACAGCCCTTGCTGGCATGGCCTTTGTAGCCTTGCTGGGGTGGCGTTTGATCCCGCAACGCACAGGCACGCATCAGGCGGGCGACCCGATGGAGGATTACGCTGAATACATCGCCGAGCTGACCGTGCCAGATGGCAGCAAGCTGATCGGGCAGCGGGTCAGCGACCTTTACGAGGTAGCCGAAAAGAACGACGTAGCGATCCTCGGCTTGGTACGCGATGGCAAGCGCCGCTACGGCACATCGCGCAGCACAACCCTACAAGCCGGAGACGCGCTGGTGCTTGAGGCGACCCCGGACGCGCTGGATGAATACCGCGCCGCCGAAAGCCTGGATTTTGCCGATGCCAAACGCGAGGAATTGCTGCGCGCCGAAGGACAGGGCCTGACTGTTATCGAAATCGTGGTGACCGATCAGTCGCGGCTGAATGGCCGAACAGCGCAGGCGATTGGTCTGGCATGGCGGCAACGCACCGTGCTGATGGGCATCTCCCGGCAGGGCAAGTCGATCCGCGAACAGATCCGCAAGACGCAGATCAAGACCGGTGATATCTTGCTGCTTCTGGTCCCGCAGGACAGCGCCAATGACGTCACCGAATGGTTAGGCTGTCTGCCTTTGGCAGATCGCGGTCTGGCCGTGACCGAAGACAAAAAAGTGTGGTTCGCCATCGGTCTGTTCGGCGCCGCAGTGATCGCGGCCTCTCTTGGGCTGGTTTACCTGCCGATTGCGCTGGGCTTTGTCGTCGTCGCCTATGTCCTGTCAAAAATTGTGCCCTTGTCCGAGCTTTACACCCATATTGAGTGGCCTGTGGTCGTGCTTTTGGGCTCCATGATCCCGCTGGGCGCAGCGTTAGAGACCTCGGGCGGGACCGAGTTGATCGCGGGCGCTTTGGTCGGTCTGACCGAAGGGCTGCCCGCCTGGATGATCCTGACGGTGCTGATGGTGGTCACGATGACCCTGTCGGATGTGCTCAACAACACGGCAACCACCATCGTCGCGGCGCCGGTCGGCATTCAGATGGCGCAATCGCTTGGCGTCAATCCGGACCCGTTCCTGATGGCTGTCGCCGTCGCTGCAAGCTGCGCATTCCTGACGCCCATCGGACATAAGAACAACACCCTGATTCTGGGTCCCGGAGGCTATGGCTTTGGCGATTACTGGCGCATGGGACTGCCGCTGGAAATCCTTGTGGTTTGCGTTTCCATCCCAGCCATTTTGGTATTTTGGCCGCTCTAGACACCCGCTTGACGGGTTTTTCACATTACTTAAAAACTTAAAGCGTGTGCAGCGCAAACTGCTAATCTTGTCTCATGACAACGCCTTACGCGAATTATGACCGGGCTTTTGCATCTTGAGCGACGCTTGAAAGCGCACGTTTGCAAACCGGGACGACTGGACTGACGGGACGGGGTGCACGGATGGGATACTTGAACACGCTTTTCACGCGTTTGAAGGGCGCGCCACCGACAGACTGTCTACTGGTGCGCAACGTGCCGGACCCCACGGGCAAGATCGCAGATCTGCCGATGCGCCCTGATGAGGTCTACATCGAACTCTTTGTGGAAACCGTGCGCCTGAAAACGCAACGGCGCTGTGCCGGGCGGTTGCATGGCATGCTTTACGGCGGTCTGACGCTTGCCCGCGATGGTGGCCGCAACGCCGCCCTGGCGACAATCACCAAACCGCACCATCTGACCGAGCTCGACACCAAGACCCTTCACCGCGCCATCATGGTCGAGCGTCGCCTGCTGGGTGCCGTGCCATGGCACGGTGGAACGCTCAAGCTTGAACTGGGGCTCTTCTCGATCAAGGCGGCCAGTCCGCTCAGCCCGGTTCTGGACTATGTCACGCGGGTCTCCGATCAGGCCGGTATCAGCTTTGTCGGCGGCGCACAGCGGTTCTTGCCGCTGATAACCGACGCGCTCAATCTGATCCTGGGGCAGTCAAGGGATGTTGCCATTGAACTGACACTCGATACGGACCTGACGCTCAGCCGAAGCGAAGTGATGGCGCTGGTGGCCGTATCGAAAGACAGGATCACACCGGCTGATTTGCGTATCGATCCAACCGACCACAAGCTTTTGTGGAAAGGCGCGCCCCTTGAGGACGGCTATTGCGTGATTTCCATCCGCCGCACCGACCGCAAAGCGGACTTCGGAGAGATCCCCGAGCTGGCCGAAGGCTACAACCACCTGCGCGACGCGCTGAAAACGCGGCGCAAGCGGGTCTCGGAGGAGGCCAAGCAGGCGCTTGCCTTGGCGATCTACCGATCACCTGACCTGATCGACCGCGACAAAGCCCGGCTGGTCGCGCTGATCGAGGCAGAGGTGAAGCGCGCCATCACCGGTACGGGTGCCGACACCGCCACCACGTTTGGCGACTTGCCGCTTTACGCAGATCAGTAGGGCATCGGGTGCGCCCGGTGCGCAGCAGTAATCGCCTCAAGCACCTCGTTTGAAAGGGTCACATCAACCGAACCCAACGCGCGGTCCAGTTGCGCCATCGTGGTTGCCCCAAAGATCGCAGAGCACATGAAAGGCCGCGTCCGGCACCACGCCAGCGCCATGTGGACCGGGTCCAACCCATGCGCGTCTGCAATGTCCAGATAGGCCTGAACTGCCGGGAACACCCGGTCTGTCTTGCGTCCACCCAGATCACCATTCAGGTCCATGCGGCTTCCGCTTGGCACGGCACCGCCTTGGTATTTGCCGCTCAAAAGACCCGCCGCCAAAGGCGAAAACGCCAAAAGCCCGACATCTTCGTTCACGCTCAGCTCGGCCAGATCGGTGTCATAGATGCGGCAAAGCAACGAATATTCGTTCTGGATCGAGGCGACACGCGGACCGTGCCCCTCTTCGGATTTGCGCAACCATTGCGCGGTGCCCCAGGCACTTTCATTCGACAGACCAAAGGCGCGGATCTTGCCTTCATCCACCAGCTTTTGCAGCGCGCCCAGCGCGTCCTCCATATGGGCCATGGTTGCGGCTTTGTCTTGCGTGCTGGGATCAAAGGTCCAGTTCTGGCGGAACATATAGCTGCCCCGGTTTGGCCAATGAAACTGGTAAAGATCGATGTAATCGGTCTTGAGACGGCGCAAATTGCCCTCAACCGTTTGTGCAATCGTTGCCGAAGAAATCGGCGCACCGTCACGCGCATGGGCAAACCCGGCCCCGGAATGCTTGCTGGCCAGGATCATCCGGTCGCGCGCCCCGCCCTTGGCAAACCAGTCGCCAATAATCTCTTCCGAGCGGCCAACGGTTTCGGCGCGGATCGGGTTCACCGGATACATCTCGGCGGTGTCGACAAAATTGATGCCAGCATCCAAAGCACGATCAATCTGGGCATGGCCTTCCTCGGGTGTGTTCTGACTGCCCCAGGTCATTGAGCCCAGGCACAGCTCACTCACCATCAGGCCAGTGCGGCCCAGCGGGTTCATCTTCATGTCAGGGGATCCTTCATATCACTGTTCTCGCCACCTTATGCGCCACACACAGCGACGCAACCCGCTTTGGTGTGCCGCAGCGGCCCCCAGCTGATGGGGTGTTCTTGCAAAAACGACCTCAATCGGTCGGATCTGCTGGACGCGGCGCGGCGAAGCTGTGACATGCTGGCGGGACTATGCGTCTTGCGATTTCCTTTGCTGCTCTGTTTCTGTCTGTCGCTTTGCTTCAGCTCAGTTCGGGCGGCGTGGGGCCGCTGGATGCGCTTTCAGGTCTGGCGTTCAACTTTTCCACCGCACAGGTCGGCCTTCTGGGTTCGGCACATTTCGTGGGCTTCTTCATCGGCTGCTGGTGGGCACCGCGCTTGCTGGGCAGCGTCGGCCATAGCCGCGCCTTTGCCGCGTTCACCGCCCTTGGCGCCATCGGGATGCTGGGCCACACGCTCAGTCAGAACCCTTATGTCTGGGCGCTGCTGCGTGTCGCCTCCGGCATGACCATCGCGGGCTGCTACACGATCATCGAAGGCTGGCTGCAAGCCAAGGTCACGAATGAGACGCGAGGCCGCGCCATGGGCATCTACCGCGTCGTCGATCTGGGCGCATCGCTGGGCGCGCAGCTGATGATCGGCGTGCTGGCGGGGCTGCCGACCTACATGGCCTATAACATCCTGACGCTGCTGTGCTGCGCGTCGCTCCTTCCGCTGACGCTGACAACGCTCAAACAACCCGAGATTCCGCAAAACCCCCGGATGCGTCCAGCCCTGGCGTGGAGCCGCTCTCCGCTGGCCGCCGCAGCCGTCGTTATCGCAGGCCTCACCGCATCGAGCTTTCGCATGGTTGGCCCGATCTACGGGCAAGAAATCGGGCTGAGCGCCGTAGATATCGGCTATTTCCTGGCGGCCTTCGTCGCAGGCGGTGCCTTGGCGCAATACCCCGCGGGCTGGCTTGCAGATCGCTTTGACCGACGCGTGGTTTTGATCGCCTTTTCCGCCGTGTCGTTGATCGGCTGCGCGTTAACCGTTTACAGCGCGGGTCTCGGTCGGGCGGCGGTGATGTCCGCCTCTGCCCTTTTCGGCTTTCTGACCTTCCCGATCTATTCGGTCGCCGCAGCCCACGCCCATGACTTCGCCAAATCCGACGAACGCGTCGAGCTGTCCGCTGCCCTGCTCTTTTACTACGCGGTCGGGGCCATCTCGGCCCCCTACCTGACCTCGGTGCTGATCGCCACCTATGGCCCGCCCGCGCTTTTCACCTTCATCGCGGCTGGCCATCTGGGGCTGGTGATCTTCGGCCTGATCCGGATGCGCGTGCGCGACACCAACCCGGACCGCACCGCCTATGTCTACGCCCCGCGCACCTCGCCCTTCATCGGTCGGCTGTTGCGCCGGGCGCGCGAAAGGCGTTAAACCCCGCGGGCAAACATCAGGACGCTGCTTATGGCCCGCCACCTCATCACCTCTGCAATCCCGTACATCAATGGGATCAAGCACCTTGGCAACCTCATCGGAAGCCAGCTACCCGCCGATCTATACGCCCGCTATCAGCGCGGTCGCGGCCATGAGGTGATGTTTCTGTGCGCCACGGACGAACATGGCACACCTGCCGAACTGGCCGCCGCAAAGGCTGGCAAGCCTGTCGCCGAATACTGTGCCGAGATGCACACCGTTCAAGCCGAGATCGCCAAAGGCTTTCGCCTGTCCTTCGATCATTTCGGGCGCTCGTCTTCGCCGCAGAACCACGCGCTGACCCAGCACTTCGCGGGCCGTCTTCATGACGCTGGCCTGATCGAGGAAGTCAGCGAACGCCAGGTCTATTCCAACGCCGATGGCCGCTTTCTGCCCGACCGCTATATCGAGGGCACCTGCCCCAATTGCGGCTACGACAAAGCCCGTGGCGATCAATGTGAAAACTGCACCAAACAGTTGGAGCCAACCGACCTGATCGAGCCGCGCTCGGCCATCTCCGGCTCCACCGATCTGGAAGTGCGTGAGACCAAGCACCTCTTTCTCAAGCAATCGCAAATGCGCGGCAAGCTGGACGAGTGGATCAACTCGAAAACCGATTGGCCTGTTTTGACCACGTCCATCGCCAAGAAATGGCTGCACGACGGCGACGGCCTGCAAGACCGCGGCATCACCCGCGATCTCGACTGGGGTATTCCGGTCAAAAACGGCGATGCAGACTGGCCCGGCATGGAAGGCAAGGTCTTCTACGTCTGGTTCGACGCGCCCATCGAATACATCGCCTGCGCGGGCGAATGGGCCGAGGCCAATGGCGGCGATTGGGAACGCTGGTGGCGCACCGACAAGGGTGCGGATGATGTCCGCTACACCCAGTTCATGGGCAAGGACAACGTGCCCTTCCACACGCTCAGCTTCCCCGCCACGATCATGGGGTCCGGCGAGCCGTGGAAGCTGGTCGATTACATCAAATCGTTCAACTACCTGAACTATGATGGCGGGCAGTTCAGCACGTCCCAAGGGCGCGGCGTCTTTATGGACCAAGCGCTGGAAATCCTGCCAGCCGATTACTGGCGCTGGTGGCTGCTTTCCCATGCGCCCGAAAGCTCCGACAGCGAATTCACGTGGGAGAATTTCCAGGCTTCGGTTAACAAGGATCTGGCCGACGTACTGGGCAACTTCGTCTCCCGCGTCACGAAGTTCTGCCGTTCCAAGTTCGGCGAAGAAGTCCCGGCGGGCGGCAGCTACACCGACGCCGAAACCGCCCTGATCGCAGACCTCACCACACGCATCCGCGCCTATGAAGGCCATATGGACGCGATGGAGGTGCGCAAATCCGCCAATGAACTGCGCGCGATCTGGGTGGCGGGCAACGAATACCTGCAAGCCGCAGCACCCTGGTCGACCTTCAAGGAAGACCCCGAACAGGCCGCGATGCAGATCCGCCTCGCGCTGAACCTGATCCGGCTCTACGCAGTGCTGTCCAAGCCATTCATCCCCGATGCATCGGCCACACTGATGACGGCGATGCAAACGGGCGATGACGCCTGGCCCAACGATGTTGCCGCAGCCCTTGAGGCGCTTGCCCCCGGCCATGCCTTCACCGTGCCGGATGTCACCTTCCGCAAGATCACGGACGAAGAACGCGCAGATTGGCAGCAACGCTTCTCGGGCATCCGCGACTAACCGCCCCCTGACTTTTTGCTCAGCCGGGTTATCTGGCCTTGCATGAAGATTGAGCTGAACGAAGACCGCCGCGCGCTGCGGATCGCACTCCTTTATGGGCTTGTCTGCCATGGCATTTTCGCCTTGGCGGGTCTCGCCATGCTTGTTGGGCTTTTCTTCGGGATGAGCCTTGGTTTCGGCAACGTGCCTTGGCCATGGGCCTTTCTGACAAACGCCCTGCTGCTATTGCAATTCCCGCTGGGGCATTCGTTCCTGTTGTCGGATCGCGGGCGGCCTTTGCTGGAAAAGCTCGCGCCAAAGCCCCATGGCAAGACCCTTTCCACAACGGTCTATGCAACCATCGCCTCGATCCAGTTGCTGCTTCTTTTTACGCTCTGGACCCCATCCGGAATTGTCTGGTGGCGCGCTGAAGGGGTCGCCCTTGTCGCGGTTTCAATCGCTTATCTGACAAGCTGGATCTTGTTGACCAAAGCATCCTTCGATGCAGGCCCCGAAGTGCAAAGCGGCGCGTTGGGCTGGATGTCGCTTGCGCGTGGAAAGAAAGTCGTCTTTCCCGACATGCCCGAAACGGGCCTGTTCAAATACGTACGCCAGCCGATCTACGTCTCTTTTGCGCTGGTGCTGTGGACGGTCGCGGTTTGGACACCGGATCAGCTGATCCTCGCGGCCTCCTATACCGCGTATTGTATCTTCGCGCCGCGTTTTAAGGAACAGCGGTTTACCAAGATCTACAAAGACCGCTTTCGCGCGTATCAGGCGCGTGTGCCCTATTGGATCCCCCGACTTGGACGCGGAACCAAGCAGCCGCAAAGGCGTTGAACGTCGAAGATTCGTCCCCACATGCGGATCACACATACCGGAGCGCCCATGCCTAAATCCGATTTCGACGATCTGGTCCGCAAGGACGAACGCGCAGATATCGCTGCGCCGCGCTGGACGCTGTTCATGATCGGCATGTTTTGCTGTCTGATCGGCGCGTCATCGGTTGCAACACCGTGGATCGTGCCGTTTCCGGCCTCGCTCATTCTCGGGGCGGCCCTGCTGGGCTTTGGCATTGCGCTGATCGTGAAGTTTTATCGCGCCCGATCTGAGCGTTAGCGCCTGTGGTACCCGCGGCCGGACTCGAACCGGCACGGCCTTTCGGCCTAGAGATTTTAAGTCTCCTATGTCTACCATTCCATCACGCGGGCCGATGCCCGTTACGGGCAGGCTGCGCGACAATACAATTCGGCGAAGCGGTGTAAACCTAAAGTTCCTGCCCGGGCGGCTCGACGAGCAAGGCCCGCTCTGACAGCCACGGATGCAGATCAACAGCCGCGCGCAACGCGTCTTGCGCCGCCGCCGCTCGGCCCATGCCGATCAGCGTCAGACCCTTGCCCGACAAAGCACCGATATGTTCGGGTAAAATCGCCAAGGCCCGGTCCAGATCTTCCAATGCAGGTTCGAAATCCTGCTTGAGATACTGCGCAAAAGCGCGCTGGTTATAGCCTTCGGCATAGTTCGGGCAGTAGTCGACAAGCGTGCTCAAAGTGGCGATCGCGCCGTCCAGATCGCCCAGACGCATCCTTTCGACACCGTCATCCAGTAGCCCTTGCGCGCGCATGTCAGGTGCCTTCAGCCAAATCTCCCACAATTGGGCATTCAGGCCTTGCGCAATACCCGGATCGGGCGCCACTTTCAGCTGGGCCAAAAGTGCGGCACGTTCAGCGTTCGTATCGGCAACCGGCGGGCACTCGGCCCACGCGGGGCTTGCCAGAACCAAAGAGATTACTAGATATCGCATACCGCAAAGCTGCGGCACGGTGCGCAAAAATCAAGTGATGCTTGACCCGGGCGCACTTTACGCCAACCTTGCTCCCATGCTTCCAATCCGAGATCACAACCCGTCCGAGCGTACGCCTTTCGTGACCTACGCCCTGATCGCCGCCAATATCGCGGTGTTCATTGCCTATTGGCCGCTTTTCAGCGATCCGCGCGCCTTGGGCGGCTTTTACGACACTTGGGCGCTTTTCCCCGCGCGGGTCAGTACCGGGGTTGAATATGGTGGGCTTTTTACCTCGATGTTTCTGCATGGCGGGATCATGCATCTTGCGGGTAACATGCTCTTTTTGTGGATTTTTGGCGATAATCTGGAAGAAGAGTTCGGCCATTGGGGATTTTTGGGGTTCTACCTGCTCAGCGGATTGGGTGCCGGGCTTGTGCATGTGATCGCCGATCCAGCCTCGACCGTTCCCACCGTGGGGGCATCCGGCGCGATTGCAGGCGTGATGGGGGGGTATCTGCTGCTTTTTCCAAAAGCGCGCGTCGATATCCTGCTGATCCTTATCGTCATTTTCCGCATCTTCCCTGTGCCCGCCTGGCTGATGTTGGGCATCTGGTTCGGGCTGCAGCTTTTCAATGGTGTGGCGGCCGATCAGGCGGGCGGCGGCGTCGCCTATTGGGCGCATGCGGGCGGCTTCATCATCGGCTTTGCGCTGGTCATTCCGATCTGGCTGCGGCGTGGCGGTCCGGCGTATTGGAACCGCACCGAAGGGCACCCGCCCCACCCTGAAGCGAAATACAAGACCGTGCGCACATCAGTGCCCAACGTGCGGCGGAACCGCTGATGCGCGGCACATGTCATTGCGGGGCGGTCGAGCTTGAGATCACACTCAGCGATGGCCTGAACACCGCACGGCGGTGCGATTGCAGCTTTTGCAGTCGCCGCGGAGCGATTGCCGTGTCCGCCCCGCTGGACGGGATCAAGATCATCAAAGGCGCGGACAACCTGACGCTTTACACGTGGGGCACGCACACCGCGCAGCATTTTTTCTGCAAGACCTGCGGGATTTACACCCACCACCAGCGCAGATCGAACCCCAATGAATACGGGATCAACATCGCCATTCTGGACGGGATCAACCCACGCGATCTGGGCGAGGTTGGCTGGGCAGACGGGATCAACCACCCGTCCGACCGCTAAGCTTACTGGACGACGTAGTCGGCCACTGTCGCACTCGACATTTCGGACGAAATCTTTTTCGTGACGGTCATCGAGCTGTCGCCGACAAGGTTCATGACGGCGATACTTAAAGCGACGACGCCGGCGGTCACCATCACCCAGTCTACGGTGATCGCGCCATCTTCATCATGCCGAAAGCGGCTAAGGCGGGTTTTGAGAGCAGAAATAATCATGCCTCTTGATCCGCTTGAACCTTGTCAGAAAGGGGGCAAGGGCCAGACGCGGGCGGGGCACTGGGCTGTTTCAGCGAAACAGTGCGTTGCGCATAATCTTGCAATCACAAGCGTCAGGTGTTGCGGATGACCTTGGTGAAGGTTTCAAAAATCGCCTCATTGGCGGCGATGACCTCTCCGTCTTCGATAATGCTGTTGCCCGGCGTGAAAGGTTCAACCAAACCGCCCGCCTCGCGCACGATCAGGCTGCCTGCCGCCAAATCCCAGCTTTGCAGGCGACGCTCCCAATACCCGTCATAGCGCCCGGCCGCGACATAAGCCAAATCAAGGGCGGCCGAGCCGAACCGACGCACACCCGCAGTCGCAGGCAACAGGCGCGCCAATTCCTGAAGGGTCTGGGGCAACTCGGGACGACCTGCAAAAGGCAGACCGGTCGCAAAGATGCTTTCGATCAGCTTGTGACGGCCCGAGACGCGCAAACGGCTTTCGTTCATCCAGGCGCCCTGGCCCTTCTCGGCGAAAAACAACTCGTCCTTAGTTGGATCGTAGACAACGCCGGCAACAATATCACCCTTATGCTCCAGCGCGATAGAGACCGCCCAGTGCGGCAACCCGTGCAGGTAATTCGTCGTGCCGTCCAACGGATCAACGATCCAACGGCGGGTGGGGTCCTGCCCTTCAATCTCGCCGCCTTCTTCGGCCAGCCAGCCATAAGTCGGCCGAGCCTCCATCAGATCGGTCTTGATGATCTCCTCGGCGGCCAAATCGGCGCGGCTGACAAAATCGCCCGCGCCCTTCATCGACACCTGCAGGTTCTCAACCTCGCGGAAGTCCTTGGCCAGTGACCGCCCCGCTTTGCGCGCGGCTTTCATCATCACGTTCAGATTGGCACTGCCCTGCATGGATCGGCTCCGGTTGGTCGTAGATCAGGGCGTGCCTATACGCGCCGCATGCGCCATTGCCAAGGGGCGTCAGGCCCGCATTCGTTCTGACTTGGGATCATACATCGGCTTAAGCGAGGCTTCGGCAGCGACCCGGGTGCCTGCAACCTCGATCTCATACTGACCTGCCAGCACCTCTGCCGCGCTTTCCCCTTTGCAGGGCACATACCCAAGACCCATCGCGCCGCCCAGCGTGTGCCCATAAGCGCCCGAGGTCAGATGCCCCACAACCTCGCCATCCCGCAGGATGGGTTCGTTATGATAAAGCAGCGGTTCCGGCTCTTTCAGCAGGAATTGCAGCATGCGCGCGCTCACGCCCTCGTCCTTCTTACGCAGCACCGCATCCCGCCCAATGAAGCTGGGCTTGGCGGTTTTCACGGCAAAGGCGAGGCCTGCTTCAACGACATGGTCCTCACAGGTGATGTCATGGCCAAAGTGGCGGAACCCTTTTTCAATGCGGCAACTATCCATCATATGCAGACCGCAGAGCTTCAAACCGTGATCCGCGCCCGCCTCCTGCAGCGTTTCAAACGCGTGCGCAGCCATATCCGCGCTGATGTAAAGCTCATACCCCAGCTCGCCCACGTAAGAGACGCGATGCGCCCGCGCGTGGCCCATACCCAGCTCAACCTCATGCGCCATGCCAAACGGATGCGCGTCATTGCTAAAGTCATGCGGTGAAACCGCCTGCATCAGCGCCCGCGCATTCGGACCCATGATCGCCAGCACAGCTTCGCCAGCGCTCATATCGGTCAGGGTGACGTTGAAATCACCCTTGTGGCGCCGCATCCAGGTCTGATCGGCAAGACGTGTCGCCGCTGGCGTGACAACCAGATAGGCGTCATCGCTCAGACGGGTGACGGTGACGTCTGCCTCAATCCCGCCATACTGATTAAGGAACTGTGTATAAACGATTTTGCCATTAACCACGGCCATATCGGCACCACAGATATGGTTAAGGAAAGCTTCCGCGTCTTTGCCTTCGACCCGGATTTTTCCGAAGGACGACATATCATACATGCCAACCTTTTCACGGATCGCTGTATGCTCGCGGGCAGAATTGTCGAACCAGTTCTGCCGTTTCCAGCTGTACTCGTATTCCGGCGTCTGGCCTTCATCGGCAAACCAGTTGGCGCGTTCCCAACCGGCGAATTCACCGAAAACAGCGCCCTGCGCTTTGAGATGTTCGTGCAGCGGGGATCGCCGGATCCCCCGCGCCGTCGCTTTCTGGCGGTAGGGGAAATGGTCCGCATAAAGCAGCCCCAACGTCTCGGTCGAACGCTTCGCCAGATACGTCTTGTTGCCCTGGAACGGCTGCATCCGGCTAATATCCACATCGCCCAGATCGAACGGTTTTTCCCCCGTCTCCATCCATTGCGCCAGCGCCATACCCGCGCCACCCGCCGACTGGATACCGATCGAATTGAAGCCCGCCGCGACCCAAAAATTATCCAGCTCAGGCGCAAGACCAAGGTGGTAGGCATCGTCCGGCGTGAAGCTTTCAGGCCCATTGAAGAACGTGTGAATCCCCGCCTCTGCCAGCATCGGCATTCGGTTCACAGCCGCCTCTAGGATCGGCTCAAAATGATCGAAATCTTCGGGCAGCTGATCGAACTCAAAGTCCTTTGGAATGCCATCCAGCGCCCACGGCTTCGCCACAGGCTCGAACGCGCCAAGCAGCATTTTGCCCGCATCTTCCTTGTAGTAAGCGCATTCGTCGGGAACCCGCAGAACCGGTAATTGTTGAAGCCCTTCAATGGCTTCCGTCACAATGTAGAAGTGCTCACACGCTTGCAGCGGCACATTCACGCCTGCCATGCGACCAACCTCATGGCCCCACATGCCACCGCAATTGACGACCATATCAGCGGTGATGTGACCGCTATCCTCACCGCTTTGCCAGTCAACGCCTGTCACCCGCATACCCTCGCGCGAAATGCCGGTGACAGCGACACGTTCAAGCACCTTCGCACCCTTTTGCCGCGCGCCCTTTGCTAATGCCAAAGCAATGTTTGCCGGATCACCCTGCCCGTCCTTATCCAGATAGACAGCCCCGACCACGTCTTGCGTACTCATGTGCGGATACCGCGCCGATACCTCGTTGGGAGAGATCTGTTCCACCTCCACCCCGAACGCCCGCGCCATGGACGCCTGACGCAAGATTTCCTCGCGGCGATGCTCTGTCAGCGCAACCGTAATCGACCCGTTGCGCTTGAAGCCTGTCGCAACCCCAGTTTCGGCCTCCAACTCGCCGTAAAGCTCTTGGCTGTACTTGGCCAAACGCGTCATATTGATCGAAGCACGCAACTGCGCAATCAGCCCTGCGGCATGCCATGTCGTGCCGCTGGTGAGTTGCTTGCGCTCCAGCAAAACCACATCCGACCAGCCTTGTTTGGCCAGATGATACGCAACCGAGCAGCCAATCACGCCGCCCCCGATAATCACAACACGCGCATGGCTTGGAACAGTCATTCTTTCAACTCCGAAACCGGCAGGCGTTTGGGGCGCGCTACCATATTGTGTAGATTAACGGCAATCAGACACAACGATCCGCCTACCGCATTCAAATCAAAGGAAAAGCTGCGCGACTATGCGCGCAGCCGCTCATTCTTGGGATCCCACAAACCCGGGATATCGCTGATATTGGCCGGGAATTTCTGACCGAAAATCTCGACCTCCAGCGTGTCATTCACAGCCTCCGGCGCAATCATGGCCAGCGCGATCGACTGATCGACGCGGTAGCCATACCCGCCGCTCAAAACCTCGCCCACGATACGATCGCCAGACCAGATATTGGCCATATACGGCGCGTCCCAATCGCCCGCTGTAATCGTCATCGTCACCGATGTGCGGCGCGGCGGCGTGTTCGCCTGAAGCGCTTGCTTGCCGGGGAAGTCATGCTCTTTATCCAACTTGACGAAGCGGCCCAGACCGGATTCAAGCGCTGTATAATCAGACGACAGATCAACCTTCCACGCCTTATAGCCCTTCTCGATCCGCATCGAATTAAGCGCAAACATCCCGAAAGGCGTCGCCCCCGCCTCAAGCACCGCATCATAGATCGCAGGGATATCGGCCATCTTCGCATGGACCTCCCAACCCAATTCACCCGCAAAAGAGACACGCGCAAGAAACGCGTCGCGACCGGCGACTTTGCCGGTCTGATGGGTCAACCACGGCAAGGACAGGTCAGCCTCGGCGATCTTCTCAAAAAGATCCCGCGCCTTTGGCCCTGTCACAATCAACGTCGAAATTTCGGTCGTCTGATCGGTCAAGCTCAATCCGGCCGGCAGATCTTTTGCGAGCCATTCAAAATCATGCCATTGCGCGGGTGCGGCTGTAATCAGCGTGAAGTCATCCTCATCATGCCGGATGATCGACATTTCGGTGACGACACGGCCCCGCCTATCGGTGAAATAGCCAAGCGTCAGACGCCCGATTTTGGGCAAGATGCCGGTGATCTTGCCCAACAACCAGTCCGCAGCACCATCGCCAGACAGCTTGAAACGCGAAAACCCCGGCAGATCAAGCACACCAACACCGTCGCGCACCGCCTCAACTTCCTCACGAACGCGCGGCTCCCATGGACCGGCGCGATCCCATATTTCCGTCGCTTCTTCAGAGGTGTCGTCGCCAGGTTTCGCAAACCAATTGGCCCGTTCCCAGCCGTTGTAAACGCCCATCTGACCGCCCATTTCGACAACTTTATTGTGCACAGGCGACGGTTTTTTATCACGCGCGGCAGGCCATTCGTGATGGGGGAAATGCATGGCATATTCGTGGCCGTAAACCTCCATCGCCTTCTTCGTCGAATAGTCCTGATCGGCGTAATCAGTGAACCGGCGTGGATCCAGCGCCCAGCAATCCCATTCCGTCTGGCCTTCCGTGATCCAGTCACACAGGATCTTGCCCGCACCACCACCTTGCGCGATGCCAAAGGTAAAGACGCAAGCCTCAAACGCGTTGGGAACGCCGGGCATCGGGCCAATCAGCGGGTTGCCATCGGGGCTGTAGGGGATCGGGCCGTTAATCACTTTGTTAATGCCCGCTTGACCCAAAAGCGGGACCCGCGCCATGGCGTCTTCGATATAGAACTCAAGCCGCTCAAGATCGTCGGGGTAAAGCTGAAAGCTGAAATCCTCGGGCATCGGATCGTCGGCGGTTTGCCAATGCGCCTTACAATTACGCTCGTAAGGGCCAAGGTTCAGGCCGGTTTTTTCCTGACGCAGATAATAGCTGATATCGGGGTCACGCAGAAGCGGCAGCTTGCCGCCCTTTTCCTTCGTATAGGCTTCAATTTCGGGGATTTCATCGGTGAGCAGGTACTGATGGCTCATCACCGCCATGGGCATGTGACGCCCGCCAAATGGCTTGAACCACTCTGCAACGCGCTGCGCATAATAGCCTGCCGCGTTAACCACGAATTCGCAGCGGATATCGCCCTTTTCGGTCTGCACGATCCACTCGTCACCGTCGCGGCTGATGCCGGTTGCAGGCGTAAAGCGCAAAATTTTCGCACCAAGATCGCGCGCCCCTTTTGCAAAGGCCTGGGTGATCTGGGCCGGGTCCATATCGCCGTCATAGCGGTCATACAGACCCCCTTCGAGGTCATGGGTCTCCATGAACGGATACGCCTCTTTCAGGTCGGCATTCGACATCATTTCCATCGGAATGCCTTGTGCAGCAGCCATACTGCGCACGCGCTCAAACTCCATCATGCGGTCTTTGGAATGTGCCAAGCGAACCGACCCGGTGACGTTATAATTGATCGGGTAATCAACCTTTTCAGCGATCTCACGATACAGCGTTGTCGAATAGCGCTGCATGTTCATTACGGCCCAATTAGCTGAGAAATTTGGGATATTCCCTGCTGCATGCCATGTGGACCCTGCCGTCAACTCGTTCTTTTCCAGCAAAACACAGTCAGACCAGCCAGCCTCGGCCAAGTGATACAAACACGAGGCGCCAACCACGCCACCACCGATAATCACGACACGGGCCGTTGTGGGGAAATCGCTCATAGCAGAACCTTTCAATAGACGGGCGGCGCGATGATCCAGATCGCGACGGCGGGGTGTGAATAAGGATTGGCCCAGCGAAACCGCTGGCCGCGCATGCGAAAACTATCGCCCTGCGCAAGAGTGAACTTCTCACCGTCAAGCCAAACATCAAGCTGACCAGTGACAAGATAGGCAAGTTCCTGAGTGCCGCGGCGCACACTGTCTTCACGCGCGGCGCCAGGCTCGAAAACCGAATGCACGGCTTGAAAATCATCCGTCAGATCGGGGGACAAAAGCTGTTCTGTTAACCCCGATACGCGGGTGCCGATGGGCCGCCGCGCGTTGGCCCGGACGACAATACCGTCTTCGCCCGGACGGGTCGTCAACAGGCCTTCGGACACATCAAGCGCGTCCGCCATAGCCGCAAGATCGCTTGGATCAGGCGTTGATAAATCCCGTTCAATCTGGCTGAGCCAACCGACTGACTTGCCCAGATCATCCGCCAAAGATTGCAGCGTCATCCGACGCGACTTTCGCAACGCGCGCAGATCAGCACCTAAGGATGTTGTTGTCATGGGGCTCTTCCGTGAAAAAGACTATGAAATTTTCACACCATTTTTCACGAACGAGTCAAGAAATTTTCTGTGTTATGCCTAGTCACGCTGCATTTTCATCGGAATCGTCCGTGCGAGGCGCAAAAGATGGGCCATATACGGCTTCATCGTATCGTCTGCGCGGGTCGCCGCATACAGCCGCCGCGTTAACCCTGTTTCAGTGATCGGGCGGGTCACATAATCGGAATTGTATTTTACCTCGCGAACGACCCAATCCGGCAGAACAGACACACCGCGATTCGATGCAACCAACAGCAAGATCACGGCGGTGAGTTCGACCTGCCGAACCGACGCCGGCTCGACCTTGGCCGGGGTCAGAAGTTGGCTGAACACGTCCAACCGCGCCCGTTCAACAGGGTAGGTAATCAGGGTTTGCCCTCGAAAATCCTCGGCGTTGATGAAGGTTTTATTGGCCAAGGGATGCTTGGCAGAGGCGACAAAAACCGGCTCATAGTCGAAAAGTGGTGTGAAATCGACGTTTGGCAGCGTTTCAGGATCAGACGAAACCACCAGATCGACCCCCTCTTTTTGCAGCGCAGGCAACGCATCAAACGCCAGGCCAGGCCGAATATCGACATCCACATCCGGCCAGCCTTTTCGGAACTCTTCAAGCACGGGAAACAGCCACTCGAAACAGGCATGGCATTCGATCGCAATATGCAAACGGCCGGACTTACCATCCTGAACCCCTTCAAAATCTGCTTCCAAAGCAGCGACTTGCGGCAAAACTGTTTCGGCCAGTTCAAGTAATTTCATCCCGGCGGCAGACAGCTTCAACGGCTTGGAGCGTCGAATAAACAGCTCAACCCCGGTCTGATCTTCCAGCCCTTTGATCTGATGGCTCAGCGCCGATTGGGTGATGTTCAAAACATCCGCAGCCCGGGCCAACCCGCCTGCCTCATGGATGGCCTTGACGGTGCGGAGGTGACGAAATTCGATATTCATATGAACTAGGCTCATGATCGTGATGAGAGTTATGAAATTGTTTCACGAACAGCCCTGTGAGACAACATCTCCAGCCCGAAAAATGCCGTCACACTCCGAAAAACGAAAGTTTGCACCATGATCCGCCCAAATGTGTCGTTTGAATTCTTTCCGCCCAAGTCGCTGGAGGCCTCATTTCGACTTTGGGAGACCGTGCAAACGCTCAGCCCGCTTGAGCCGACCTTCGTGTCGGTTACCTATGGCGCTGGCGGAACGACCCGGACGCTGACCCACGAAGCGGTGGAAACGATCCATAAAACCAGCGGTCTGAACGTCGCCGCACATCTGACCTGCGTGGACGCCACCAAGGCCGAAACACTTGAAATCGCTAGACAATACGCTGATGCTGGCGTCACCGAAATTGTGGCATTGCGCGGTGATGCGCCAAAAAATACTGGGCGCTTCGCTGCACATCCCGACGGATTTGCCGACAGCTGCGAATTGATCGAAGCGCTGGCGAAAACGGGCACATTCACCATCCGCGTTGGCGCCTACCCTGAAGCGCACCCCGAAGCGGCCAGCGCGCAAGCCGATGTGGACTGGCTCAAACGCAAGCTCGATGCTGGCGCACAATCGGCGATCACGCAGTTTTTCTTCGAGGCGGAGACGTTTTTCCGATTCCGTGACGCCTGCGACAAGGCCGGGATCACCGCGCCAATTATCCCGGGCATTCTACCGATTGAAAACTGGTCCGGCGTGCGCAAATTCGCGGCCGCCTGCGGCACCGCCATCCCCGCATGGTTGGACGAAGCGTTCGCAGCGGCCCAGCGCGACAGTCGTGAAGATCTGCTGGCCACGGCCCTGTGTTCCGAACTTTGCACGGATTTGCTGGAAGGCGGCGTTGAAAATCTGCACTTTTACACGCTCAACAAGCCCGAGCTGACCCGCGATGTCTGCCACGCGCTTGGCGTGACGCCGAAACTTGATCTCAAGGATGTGGCTTAACCACTTTTCACGCTCAAGATAGCCCGCTAGCGTCTTCAAAAGGGAGACGCCGATGTTGAATGCACAAAGCCCGGATGACCTGCCAAACCAGGACCTGCTTTTGTCCCTTTCAGGGCTGGAATTCATGCAAGCCGTCCTGAACGGCACCCTGCCCCGCCCGCCCATTTCCGTGGGTCTGAACTACAAGTTGCACAGCGTTGAAGATGGTCGCGTCGTGTTTCATGGCGCCCCCGGCTTCGCCCACACAAACCCGATGGGCGGGGTGCATGGGGGTTGGTACGGCACGCTTCTTGACAGTTGCATGGCCTGCGCGGTCATGACGAAAGTGCCCAAGGGCCGTTTCTATACGACGTTGGAATATAAAGTGAATATCACCCGAGCGATCCCGCTGGACACCCAGATTGCCGCTATCGGGCAGACCGATCATGCAGGCCGTTCGACCAGCGTCGCCCATGGCGAGATCCGCGGCATCGCGGATGACAGGCTTTATGCGACGGGCACGACGACCTGCCTTATCATGACACCGTAGGCTGCAAATCTGCGCTGCGATGGCTTAGGGGAACTGAGCTGTGGACCGCCTCGGTCGTGCAGGCGCCCACAAGACGTTTGCGCCGCGACCAGAACAGTTTGCCAAAGCCGCGCCAATTGCCGACAGACGGCGCATTTGCGTCCTGCACGAAACGCGCGCGCCAGCCGTCAGGCAAGGGTGCGCCACACATTTCAACCTTTTCCATTAACCATGTGAAGGGGATGTTGGCCAAAGGCCGGGCCGCATCAAAGCCATTTAACTGGCCGCCAATATCGCCATGACTGCCCCGAAACCACATCTGCTCCATCCGGCCAGACCAACCGCTGGGGCATTTCCACATCACGGGCGCATAGGCCAGGCGCGTTTCATCCAAGGCAAGGGCGTGAAACCCGTTTTGCACCGACGGACCCAGCGCATGATTATGAAACGCATGCCGCACATCGGCCCAGCGCCACAGAACCGGCAACCGCAGACCAAGCGCCTTGACGGTGTCCCAGACGGCCACGGCCTCGATCTTGACGGTGGCATGACAGTAGGTTTTGGCGAAAACGGCCGCAGCATCGCTTTCGGGCGTGTCCTGATAGTGCCGGTACACCTGCCGGATATTGCGCACCGTCGCATGTTCTGGCGTCAGCAGACCAACGCGATCAATCACACCAGCAAGAGAGCGAACAGCATACGCGCCGCGCGAATAGCCCATCAGGATAACCGTATCGCCCGATCGATACCGCGAGGCGAGAAATCCGTAAGCCCTTCTGATCTGGCGATTAATACCGCGTCCAGTCATGACATTCATCGCCGCCTTCCAGTCCGACCACTGAATGCCAGCCTCGTAAAATAGTGAAACCTGCGCCGGGTCCGCCTCTTGCAGAAGTTTCAGCGCGCGCCCGGCATTCGTTTCCGATCCGGGGCTCAGCGAAGACATCGTGCCATCCAGAATGATGATATGGGTCAGCGGGCCGCGGACAGGAACACTGGGCGATTGTGTCCATCGCCGCGCCCGCCCGATCAACGCGCCCAGACGGGTGAAAAGGCGTTTACTCAGCCGCAAGGGGTCTCTCTTGCAGATGCGCCCAAACCCGCTGTGGGGTAAAGGGCATATCGATCTTGTGGATCCCTTCATCCCAGACCGCATCAAGAACGGCGTTCGCGACGGCGGCCAATGCACCGATCGTGCCCGCCTCGCCACAGCCTTTCATACCCATCTGGTTGTTCGTCGACGGCACAGGCTCAGAGTAAAACGCTATCATGGGGCAATCATCTGCGCGGGGCATGCCGTAGTCCATGAAACTTGCTGTGAGCAATTGTCCATCCTCGTCATAGACCACGCGTTCCGTGACAGCCTGACCGATCCCTTGCACGACACCGCCATGCACCTGACCTTCTGCTAGCATCGGATTGATAAGATTTCCGAAATCATCCGTAACGGTGTACTTAACAACCTCGACGACGCCAGTGTCGGGATCAATCTCGATCTCGGCGACATGGGCCCCATTGGGAAAGCTGCGTGCCTCAAGCGTGGCGCGCGCCTGATGGGTCAGCAGATCGACACGCCCCGCGGCGCGGGCCATGTCGGCGAGCTCCAATACGGTCGGGGTAAGATTTGACCCTTCGATGCGAAATGTCTCGTGATCGAAACTAATATGCGCTGCATCGATGCCCAACTCATCCGCAAGAAAGGGCGTAAAAGCGGCGATCATTGTGTCCACCGTGACCAGCGTGGCGTTGTTTTGCACGGTAACCGAACGGGACCCGCCCGTTCCACCGCCTTGCGCAATTAGATCACTATCGCCTTGAATGACAGTAATATTCTCGGCCGGAATGCCGGTCTGATCGCTCAGGAACTGGGCATAAACCGTCTCGTGGCCCTGCCCGTTCGACTGTGTGCCCACATAGATCGAAACGGTGCCATCCTCGTTGAACACAACCTTTGCACCCTCAGACGGATCACCCAGAATGCTTTCGATATAATAGCAAAGCCCCTGCCCGCGCAGCTTGCCTTGTGCTTTCGACGTCGCCTTGCGTACCGCGAACCCGTTCCGGTCCGCTTCCGCTTCGACCCGTCCCAAAACTTTGTGAAAATCGCCCACGTCATAGGTGACGTTGGTCGGACTGGTATAGGGCATCTGCGCCGAGCGGATAAAATTCTTGCGCCGCAACTCCCAGGCATCGACGCCAAGTTCGCGGGCCGCGTAATCCATCGCCCGCTCTAACGCGAAAATCGCCTCGGGCCGCCCGGCCCCGCGATAGGCGTCGACCTGCGTGGTGTTGGTGTAGATGCCTTTAACGCCCAGCCAAGCGGTGGGAATATCATAGCAGCCCGTCAAAACTTTCGAGAAAAGATCCGTCTGGATCGGCTGTCCAAACTGCGAATTGTAAGCCCCAAGATTACAGACGGAATCAACGCGGTAGCCCGTAATCCGGTGATCTGCATCAAACGCCAGACCCACAGTCGTGACCAGATCGCGCCCTGCATTATCGCTCAGCATCGCCTCCGTCCGCTCTGACATCCAGCGACACGGACGACCCAAAACACGGGTCGCATGAGCGGTGACGAAATATTCGGGATAGGTCATCGCCTTCATCCCGAAACCGCCGCCCACATCGGGGTTCGTGACACGCACGTTCTCTTCATCCAGCCCCAGCATCGCCACAAGCTGCCGTTTCTGCCCCCAAACGCCCTGCCCGTTCACGCAGAAATGCAGCCGGTCGCCTTCCATCTCGGCAAAACAGCCGCGCGGCTCCATCGAGTTGCAGATGATCCGGTTGTCATCGATTTCGACCTCGACCACGTGGGCCGCCGTCTTGAAAGCGGCCTCAGTCGCCGCCTCGTCGCCAATCCCCCAGTCAAACGCCACGTTTTCGGGCGCTTCGGGATGGATCACCGGACCGCCGGGTTCGGGCGTGACATGCACATCCAGATCGTCGATCTCCAACTCGATCAGCTCAGCGGCATCCTTGGCTTGCGCCAGAGTGTCCGCAAAGATCATCGCAATCGGCTCGCCCACAAAGCGCACGCGCCCCTTGGCCAAAAGGGGCCGCAACGGCGCCGCTGCCTTGCTGCCATCGCGGTTCGTCAAAACCGTCGCGCCCATTGCCAGCGTCACGCCCGCGGCTTCCAGATCGTCTACCGTTACAACCAGATGCACGCCGTCCGCCTCCCGCGCGGCCCCCACACCCAGCACCGCAATCTCGCCATGTGCCACAGACGCGCGCAGCACATACCCGTGCAGCGCCCCGTCAGGCGCAATGTCGTCCACATACCGCCCGGTGCCTGTTAAAAACCGCACATCCTCAACCCGTTTGACCGGCTGACTTTTCCCGAATTTTTCCATCTGGCGCGCCCTCGCTTGCTATCCCGGAACAGTAGCGGGCCGCGCCCGACCGTCCACCCCTTTCCCTTCGCGTGGCTTCCCGTTATCTGACGGTGAACGCAGATCAACAGGATCAGACCGATGGCGATGGAAAAGAACTTCAATGCAGCCGAAGCCGAAGCGCGCCTGAACGCCGCGTGGGACGAGGCGGGCTGCTTCAAGGCAGGCGC
>CAKZXZ010000060.1 GCA_937883775.1 uncultured Paracoccaceae bacterium | reverse complement strand
GAGCGCGCAGCGCGATAACACAACACGCGCCTTACAAAAAGCCGGTCCCCGCAACAGCAGGGGCCGGCTTTTTTTGTTAAACGATCCGGACTTTCGTGCCGATAGGTGTGATCTCATACAGTTCGGCAATGAACTCGTTATAAAGACCGATGCAGCCAGAGGATGACCGCCGCCCGATCTTGCGCGTGTCATGGGTGCCGTGGATCAGATAAGCGGGCCAGGTCAGGTACATCGCATGCGTGCCCAGCGGATTGTCGGGACCCGGCGGCATGTAGGTCAGCGTCGGATCACGCTCCATCATGTTGGCCGTCGGGGTCCAGTCGGGGCCGACGCGCTTGCGGACGACCTCTGTATATCCGCGCCGGGTCAGTTCTTCGCTCATCGGGACAGAGGTTGGGTAGACACGGTAATCGGTGCCATCGCCCTTCCAGTAATGCAGTGTTCGGGACACTGTGTCGGCGACAATCGCAGCGACGCCCAGATCATCGAAATGATTGCGCCAATCCTGCGTTGCCCAGCTTGAGATGTTGCGGGGCGCGGTCGTGGGCGCGTCGGGATTGATATTGGCTTCAAACTCGGTGTCCTGAGCGCGAGCGGTCGCCGCCAAAGCAACAGTGCTTAAACCGGCGCCCACAAAACTGCGGCGTGTCAAACGTGTCATCTTCTATGCCTCATGTTTTTTTCATTGCAGGTGTAGTGCCGAAAGCCCCCATGACAGGCCATTCACATTTCAGCGAGGAGCCACCGTTTTGCGGGATAACGCCCAAGCGGCCCTCGCGCATAAAAGGGATGCGACGGATAGCGGGCTGACCTAAACAAGAGCCATGACCGCTGATCGTCCCCTTCTTGGCATCCTGTTGATGCTTGGTTTTTGCGTGCTTGCCCCTTTGGGCGACGGCATCGCCAAGCTCTTGGGAGAAACGATGGCGATCTTGCAAATTCTGATCGCACGATTTGCCGTGCAAGCGGTGGTTCTGGCGCCCCTCGTCTGGGCGCAGTCGAAGTCACTCCGTTTCAGTCGCCGCATCTGGCGGCTGACAGTGCAACGCACGGTTCTGCATATCATCGGGATTGGCGCAATGTTCACATCACTGCGCTATTTGCCGTTGGCCGACGCAATCGCGATTGCATTTGTCATGCCGTTTATCATGCTTCTGCTGGGTCGCTTCATTCTGGGCGAACAAGTGGGACCACACCGATTGGCGGCTTGCGCGGTCGGCTTTGTCGGCACTCTTCTGGTGATCCAGCCGAACTTTGTTGATGTCGGCGCAGCCGCCCTGTTGCCGCTGCTGGTCGCCGTGGTCTTTGCGCTGTTTATGCTCACCACACGGCAAATGGCCAAAGAGGTCGACCCCGTCACTTTGCAAGCGGTCAGCGGGACGATGGCAACAGCGATGCTGCTGATCGGCCTTTATATTGCATCTGTGCTCGACAGCCCAAGCGCAATCATGGTCTGGGATGACACAGGCGCCGTCATGCTTTTGATGGTCGCGGGGCTGATCGGGACGGCGGCACATTTGCTGATGACCTGGTCGCTGCGTTTTGCGCCGTCTGCCACCCTCGCCCCCATGCAGTATCTTGAAATCCCGTTTGCCACCTTGATCGGCCTTTTCCTGTTTCGCGACCTCCCCGATGGTTTGGCCGCAATCGGGATCGCCATTACCATCAGCGCCGGGCTTTACATTATCATGCGCGAGCGGCGTCTGGATCGGCAAGCGACGCGATCACTTCGGCAACCGACGCCACCGGCAGGGTAACCAGTACCCCGCGTGTCTGGCCTTCCAGCGAAACCTGCCCGGTCACGATATTCGATGTGCTGGTCAGACCACCAGGTTGCATCAACGCATTATGTAGCGGCCACTGCACGCCAGACGTCGTGACCTTTACAGGCGCCAATGGGAAAAAGCTGATATCGCTGCCCAAAGGCAGATCAAGGACCAATGTGGGTGGTGCAATGAATGCAAGCTCTGACCCACGCAGCATCAGACATGGCGGGGTATCGATTCTGAGCAAGGTATTAAAGACCGCCAGTTCATGATCCAGCCGGGCACCGGAAAAACCCACTGCAATGACAAGCGGCGTCTGGATCCGGGTCAGGCATTTTTCAAAGTCGGTACTGTCTTGATCGGGCACATGATGCAGGCGATCTGACGGGATTTGGGCGCTGTGGGTTTCAGGCAGGCTGTCGAAATCACCAATGACCGCGTCGGGCATGCGTCCGGCGTTCAGAACGGTGACCGCACCGCTGTCTGCAGCGACAATCTGGTCGCCCATCGCAAAAGCTTGAAAAAGAATCTCTTTTTCAATTGGCGCGCCGCCGACTAAAATGATCGGATCTTGGGAGTGAACAATAACCATGATGCTGCCGCCTTTACCTTCGTGTTTCGAAACAGTCCACATTTTGGCCACGAAATAATACTGCAAAAATCTTGGTTTTGTTCCTTTCTGCGAACCAAAGGCTGGTATCACTGGCGTTGCTGGGACTGGAAAGAAAGCGAGCAGACCGATGGTAGGTGCGAGTAAAATACTCACCGTCTCCTACGGAACTTTCTCTTGTACGTTAGAGGGTTTCGACGATTCGTTCTCCACGATGAAAGCCATCGCGGAGTACTTTAGGGATTTGGCGGCTGACGACCGCTACTTTGGCGCGGAACCTCCGACGCCGGATGCAGACATGCTGGCACGCATTGCCGAGCGTGAGATCGAGCGTCGTGTGGATGCGCGATTTGATGGCGAGAACGTGGTTTTGCGCGCGGCAGACGCCGCGCCTGCAGCGCTGAGCCAGCCCGCCGAAACGCCTGCAGCACCGCAACCGCTGGAAGAGCAATCCCAGACGGACGCCGCAGCAGAGGTTGAGACCCAAGAGGTGGAGACCAAAGCGGTTGAGACCGAAGCGGCAGAGCCCCCCGTCGTTGCAGAAGAACCAATCGCGCCCGTGCAGCACGACAGTGCCGCACAAGAGCTGGATACGGCCGAGACGCCTGACACAGCCACCGAAATCGCGGAAGAGACACCTGACGTTCAAGACGCGATTGACCTGGATGCGCCGTTGGGCGCTGTGATGTCCGATACCGACATCGTGGCAGACTATGTATTTGATGACGCCGACGTTGATATCGACGTTGACCTGGTTGACGAAGCTCCGGTCGCATCCCCCACACCGACACCTGTCATGCATCCCGATGCAGACAGCATTGCCGCAAAGTTGCAGCGCATTCGTGCGGTTGTTGCTCCCGGTGATGACAATGACGACAGCATCTTTGTTGAAGATCAGCATGCCGATGCGATGGAAACATCACAGCTCGACGTGGACATGGCTGAACCAGTCGAAACGGCTGACCTTGAAGCACAGGCAGAGGACGCGGTCGAAGTAGACGACGACATTGATCTATCTGCACTGATGTCTGACATATCGGGCGATGCAGAGCCTGCCGCACCCGAGGAAATCGAGGAAGTCGACGATAACCGCGACGAGATCACCGAAGACCCCGTCGAAGAGGCGTTGGTAGAAGATCTGGAGATCGAAGAGGCGGTCGCAGACGAGACATCGACTGGTCGCGTGTTCAAAGTGAAATCCGCCGCTCTGGAAGCCGCGCTTGCCGAAGACAATGTCGCCGAGACAGTTGAGGGGGATGTGGATGAGATCGACACCGATACGCCGCACATCCTTCAAGACGATGCTGGTGCCGAGGATGAGGATCTCTCGATCTTTACCGAAGCCGATGATGACAGCGATTTGAGCCCGGAAGAAGAAGCCGAGCTGATGGCAGAGCTGGCAGAAGTTGCCCGCGACACCGAAACAGAAAATGCGCAGGATCGCGACGGGGCTGCCATCTTGGCCAGCCTTGATGATCCTGAACCGGCCATCGACCGCATCATGGAGAAGACCAATGATGCGCTTGAGACACCGGAAAGCGGTCGCAAGCGCGAAGCGATTTCGCATCTCAAAGCCGCTGTTGCAGCAACAGAGGCGGATCGTAAGATGCGCGGCGTTGAAGAAGAAAGCGAAGACCAGACCGAAAGCTACCGCGAAGACCTGGCACAAGTCGTGCGCCCCAAACGCGCCACGGCCATCGCAACAGATCGCGTGCGTCCGAGCCGCCCCACTTCTCCGCTCAAGTTGGTGGCAGAGCAGCGTGTGGATACTGAAAGCGCAGCACCCGCGGCCTCTGCCGCGCCAGTGCGTCCGCGCCGGATCTCGAAAACGCCTGCAGTTGCGGCCGAGACAGACGGTGGGTTCGCCGAGTTTGCAGAAAGTGCTGGCGCGCGCGAACTGCCTGACTTGCTGGAAGCAGCAGCGGCCTACACGGCCTATGTCGAGGGTCGTGAGAACTTCACGCGGCCGCAGGTCATGCGTCGCGCCGCAGCTGTTGCAGGCAAGGACGGATTTTCGCGCGAGGATGGCTTGCGTTCATTTGGACAGCTGTTGCGCGAAGGCAAGATCAACAAGCTCAACCGGGGACAATTCGTTGTTTCGGAAGAGACACGCTTTCGTCCCAACGCAAGGATTGCTGGCGAATAAGAGATTGGTCTGCTCGACCAATGGGAAAGGCGGTTCCGGAAACGGGCCGCCTTTTTCTTATGAAATAAGAGGGATTGCGCTTGCCTTTGGCAATCGCCACGCGCGGCTTTGCTGCGCAAACCCGCGCGCGACAAGGGCCTCCGGCGGGGATATTTGGGAAAAGCGAAGGGGCTTGGGCAGGTGCGTTTTCTGAGGCGTTGGACTACCTGGCAAAGCGACGTCGAGCTTTTGATCGGGCTGCCGGGCTGGTTCGCTTACTCGGGATCCTGAGATGCGTCAGGATCGGCCTGGCCGATGCCTTTGAAGATGAACTTGAATGGGATCGCCCAAACAATGCCCAGCCCCACGTAGACCACAAATTCGACCCACATGGGCGGACGGCCCAAGAGGTTCATGACGGTGACGGCCGATACGATATAGGCGGGCAATCCCAAAAGCAGGATCACCAGCGACCAGCGGCGGCGGGCTTTGTAAGACAAGCTCATCTGTGCCTCATCAATCAGCGAATGGGTCCGTTACCAAGATGGTGTCATCGCGTTCCGGTGACGTAGAAACTAGAGCAACCGGGCACTGGATCAACTCTTCGATCCGGCGGATATACTTGATCGCCTGCGCTGGCAGATCAGCCCAACTGCGCGCACCTGCGGTGCTTTCTTTCCACCCTTCGATATCTTCATAGATCGGGGTGCAGCGCGCTTGTTGGTCGGCGGCGGTGGGCAGGTAGTCCACCTCTTGACCGTCGAGCATATAGCCGGTGCAGATCTTGAGCGTCTCAAGACCGTCAAGCACATCCATCTTGGTCAGCGCGATGCCATTCACGCCGGACAGCACACAGGTTTGGCGCACAAGGGCGGCGTCGAACCAGCCGCAGCGACGCGACCGCCCGGTGACGGTGCCTTTTTCATGGCCCACAGTGGCGAGGTGTTCGCCGACCTCGTCAAAAAGCTCGCACGGGAATGGGCCTTCGCCGACGCGGGTTGTGTAGGCTTTGACGATGCCAAGGACGAAATCAATGGAACCGGGACCCATGCCGGTCCCAGACGCGGCCATGCCCGACAGCGTTGTTGATGAGGTCACGAAGGGATAGGTGCCGAAATCGACATCCAGCAAAGAGCCTTGCGCACCTTCGAAGAGGATGCGCTGGCCCTTACGGCGGCGTTCATTCAGGACCTTCCAGACGGGCGCAGCGTAGGGCAGGATTTTCGGCGCGATGGCCATCAGATCGGCCTTCAGCTTGACGGCATCGACCTCTTCCAGACCCAGGCCGCGGCGCAAGGCGTTGTGGTGGGTTAGCAAACGCCCGATCCGCGCGTCCAGCGTGGCCTCATCGGCCAGGTCAGCAACGCGCACAGAGCGGCGACCAACTTTGTCCTCATAGGCGGGCCCGATCCCACGCCCGGTCGTGCCGATCTTAGCGACGGCGGTCTGCTCTTCACGTGCGCGGTCCAGTTCACCATGCACCGGCAGGATCAAGGGCGTGTTTTCGGCGATCATCAGATTGTCGGTCGTGATCGTGACCCCCTGCCCTTCGATCTTTTCGATCTCGGAGACCAGCGCCCAAGGATCCAGTACGACGCCATTGCCGATCACGCCCAGCTTGCCTTCGCGCAAGATGCCAGAGGGCAGCAGCGACAGCTTGTAGACTTCGCCATCGATGACCAGCGTATGGCCCGCATTGTGACCACCCTGAAAGCGCGCAATGACGTCGGCGCGTTCGCTCAGCCAATCCACAATCTTGCCTTTGCCCTCGTCGCCCCATTGTGCGCCGACCACAACCACGTTTGCCATGCTGATCCTCGTCTGGTGTCTGCAAAAAACCGCCACCCCTATAGTCGCGCCAGCGCGGGGGCGAAACCGCTAATTCACCACAATAGGGGTCTGGGTTCTGTTTTGGCTCAAATATCGTTGTGCCCCGCGCACCCGACCTTGCGGGCACGCGCAAAGCTGTCTACATAGCCGCCAAAGCAAAACGCATCAGGTCTTTCATGGAAAACGTCGTTCTCGTCATCCACCTTCTTCTTGCTCTCGCCCTTATCGGCGTGGTGCTGCTGCAACGCTCTGAAGGGGGCGGTCTTGGCATGGGCGGCGGCGGCGGTGGCGGCGGCGTCATGTCGGGCCGCTCGGCGGCGACGGCGCTTGGGAAAGTGACATGGATTCTGGCAGTTGCGTTTATTTGTACGTCGATTGCGCTGACGATCATTGCGGCGCAAAACTCGGCAGGTACTTCGGTGGTCGACCGGTTGGGTGTGCAGATTGATGGCGGCGACGATGAGCCCGCAGAGGTGCCAGATGGCGAAAGCCTGTTGCCACCGTCGGCAGGCGACAATGCGCCCTTGGTCCCGTCTGCCGACTAAGCAATGCTGCACAAGCTGTCGCGGCGTCAGCTTCGTTAACAACATCATCTAGACGGCTGGTTGCCTTTCAGGGCCGAATCCTCTATGTGTCAAATCCCGTGATACAGGGCGCTGTGACGGGCTGTTTCCAGACAATTTGAAGACCTTAGGGGGCACGCTGCATGGCGCGATTTATCTTTATTACTGGTGGTGTTGTGTCCTCGCTCGGCAAAGGTCTGGCTTCAGCTGCGTTGGGTGCTTTGCTTCAGGCGCGCGGGTTTAGTGTGCGGCTACGTAAGCTGGACCCATACCTCAATGTCGATCCCGGAACGATGTCACCGTTTGAACATGGCGAGGTTTTTGTGACCGATGATGGGGCCGAAACTGACCTCGACCTCGGCCATTACGAACGCTTCACAGGCGTTGCTGCGCGACAGACGGATTCGGTATCGTCAGGGCGGATTTATTCGACCGTTCTCGAGAAAGAGCGGCGTGGCGATTACCTCGGCAAGACCATTCAGGTGATTCCGCATGTCACCAATGAAATCAAGGATTTCATCGGGATTGGCGAGGACGAAGTTGATTTCATGCTTTGCGAGATCGGCGGTACGGTCGGCGATATCGAAGGCCTGCCCTTCTTTGAGGCGATCCGCCAGTTTTCGCAGGACAAGCCGCGTGGGCAGTGCATTTTCATGCATTTGACATTGCTGCCCTACATCGCCGCGTCCGGCGAGTTGAAGACAAAGCCCACGCAACATTCGGTCAAGGAACTGCGTTCGATCGGGATTGCGCCGGATGTTCTGGTCTGCCGATCCGAGGGGCCGATCCCGGCGAAGGAACGCGAGAAGCTGGCGTTGTTTTGTAACGTGCGGCCCGACAGCGTGATTGCGGCGCAGGACCTCAAGTCGATCTATGAAGCGCCTTTGGCCTATCACCGCGAGGGGCTGGATCAGGCGGTTCTGGATGCGTTCAACATCAGCCCTGCCCCCAAGCCCGATCTGGCGCGTTGGGACGATGTGGCCGACCGTGTTTATAACCCTGAAGGCGAGGTTAAGGTCGCTATCGTGGGCAAATACACCCAGCTTGAGGATGCCTATAAGTCGATTGCGGAAGCATTGACACATGGCGGCATGGCCAACCGTGTGAAGGTCAAGATCGAGTGGGTCGATGCAGAACTGTTCGACCGCGAGGATGCGGCACCGCATCTGGAAGGCTTCCACGCGATCCTTGTGCCCGGGGGCTTTGGCGAACGTGGCACCGAGGGCAAGATCAAGGCTGCGCAATTCGCGCGGGAACGCAAGATCCCCTATCTGGGCATTTGTCTAGGGATGCAGATGGCCGTGATCGAAGCGGCGCGGAATGCTGCGAAATTAACGGATGCCGGATCGGAAGAGTTCGATCACGAAGCGGGCAAAAAGCGCTTCACGCCGGTGGTCTATCACCTGAAGGAATGGGTGCAGGGCAACCATAAGGTCGAGCGCAAAGTCGGCGACGACAAGGGCGGCACCATGCGTCTTGGCGCCTATGACGCAGCGCTGACCGAAGGCTCGAAAGTAGCGCAAGTCTATGGCGAAACAGCTATCGAGGAGCGTCACCGCCACCGCTATGAAGTTGATATCAAATACAAAGACCAGCTTGAAGAGCAGGGATTGATCTTCTCGGGCATGTCGCCCGATGGGCGCCTGCCCGAGATCGTCGAGTGGAAGGACCACCCGTGGTTCATCGGCGTTCAGTTCCATCCGGAACTGAAATCCAAACCCTTTGCGCCGCATCCCCTGTTTCGTGATTTTGTGCGCGCAGCGGTTGAGACCTCGCGCCTCGTATGAGGCTGCGGTTTCACACATATGACGTTTTTACCAACACACCCTTTGCGGGAAATCCGCTTGCGATTGTCGAAGGCGCAGACGGGCTGAGCACAGCGCAAATGCAGACCATCGCGCGTGAATTCAACCTGTCTGAGACGATATTCGTGATGGCCCCAAAAGATCCGGCCCATACCGCGAAAGTTCGCATTTTCTTTCCCACCGCCGAAATCCCGTTCGCAGGGCATCCAACGATTGGCTGCGCTTTGCATCTGGCACAGGGGCGCAACACCCGCATTACTTTGGAAGAAGAAGCGGGGTTGGTGCCAGTGACAATTCAGGACGGGAGAGCCGAGTTCACGGCCCCGGTGACGCCCCGCTCAAAGGGCGTGACACCGGATATCGGGCTTGTTTGCGCCGCGCTTGATCTTGGCACGCTTGATGTGTCGGGCGACGCCCCGATTGGTGTGCATGAAGGCGGGCCAGCCTTTCTTTATGTCCCCGTCGCAGGTCTGCCTGCCTTGGCGCGCGCCCGCCCGTCGGAGCCGCATTGGAGCCAGCTCATGAACGCCTGCGGGGTCGACAGCGCCTATCTTTATGCGCCGAATGCGGCTGGCTACAGGGCGCGCATGTTTTCACCCACCGCGGGCATTCCTGAAGATCCGGCGACCGGATCGGCCAGCGCGATTCTGGCTTCGGCCTTGCTCGAGGCCGGTCACCTTCCAGAGGGAGAGACGGTGATCCCCCTTGTGCAGGGCGTCGAAATGGGCCGCCCATCACATATCACGATGACGGCGACTGTCGCAGATGGTGCCCTGCACAGCGTCCGGGTTGCAGGACGTGCGCAAGCCATTGCGCAGGGCGATATTCTGGCGCCCTAGGGGGCGGGGGCATTCACCCTTGCTTTTGTGACCTTTCGCTCGTTCTCTGGAGGCGATCCCCGGATTTCCTGTTTCGCATAAGGCTTCGACTCCATGACTGACTTTCTGATGCTCGCCTTCATCTTCCTGATCGCGGGCGTGGCGGCTGTCCCAGTCGCAGCGCGATTGGGGCTTGGGTCTGTTCTGGGATATCTGATCGCAGGCATGCTGATTAGCCCGCTGCTGACCGTGCTGAATGTGGATGTGATTTCGATCCAGCATTTTGCCGAGTTTGGCGTCGTCATGATGCTGTTTCTGGTCGGCTTGGAACTGGAGCCCAAGATGCTTTGGGCCATGCGTGCACAGCTTGCCGGGCTTGGTGGCGGGCAAGTCGTTGTGACCACCTTGGTAGTGATGGCTGGTGCTATGGCACTAGGCCTGCCATGGACCATCGGCTTGGCAATCGGGCTTATCATGTCGCTATCATCGACCGCGATTGTGCTGCAAAGCCTGCAGGAAAAGGGGCTTATGAAGTCCGACGGCGGACGCGCCAGCTTTTCGGTGCTGCTGTCGCAGGACATTGCCGTTATCCCGATGCTGGCGCTGATCCCGCTGTTGGCGATGCCCGAGCTGATGAGCGCGGGGGATATGGCCCATGGTGCAGACGGTCACGGCACTGATGAGGCACACGCCGAACAGATGAGCCTTGTTGCCGGGCTGAATGGCTGGCAGACCGCGCTGGTCAATCTGGGGGCCATTGGAGCGATCATCGTGGGCGGCAGCCTGCTGACCGGCCCAATCTTTCGCTACATCGCCGGCGCGCAACTGCGCGAGCTTTTCACAGCAACAGCGTTGATGATGGTGATCGGGATCGCCCTTTTGATGACGCTCGTCGGCCTGTCGCCTGCGCTGGGTACTTTTCTGGCGGGCGTGGTGCTTGCCAACAGCCCCTACCGGCACGAGCTGGAGTCCGACATTGATCCTTTCAAGGGGCTGTTGTTGGGGCTCTTTTTCATGACGGTCGGAGCCAGCATCAATTTCACCCTTCTGGCCGAAAACGCTGCGGTCATCATGGGTTTGACGCTTGGCCTTGTGGCGGCAAAAAGCGCTGTTTTATTAGTGCTGGGTTGGCTTTTTAAGATCGAGGGAGCCAATAACTGGCTGATGGCGCTTGGTCTTGCGCAGGCCGGAGAATTTGCCTTTGTGTTGTTGTCGTTTTCCGTCAGCGCCACGTTGATCCCGCAGGATCTGGCCGACCGGCTATTGCTGATCGTGGCCTTGTCGATGCTGCTGACACCTGCCCTGTTTATCTTGTATGATCGCGTGATCGCGCCGCGTTATACTACGACCGACGACCGCGCTGCTGACCCGATTGACGAACAGAACCACATCATCATCGCCGGACATGGCCGCGTCGGTGGCATCATCTCGCGGATGTTGCGCGCTGCAGGGCACACCCCAACGGTGATCGATCACAGCGCCAAACAGCTTGAAATACTCAGTAAATTTGGTGTTCGTGCATATTATGGTGATGCGACACGTCCTGATCTTCTAAATGCGGCGGGGATTGCGCAGGCAAAGCTGTTCGTGATTGCAATCGATGACCCCGAACAGACGCTCGAACTGGTGAAATATATGCAACGCTATTACCCGCAGGTGCATGTCATTGCACGCGCGCGGAGCCGTAATGATGTCTATGACCTTTGGGCCGCAGGTTGTCGCGATGTGATCCGCGAGACCTATGACAGTTCTTTGCGCATGGGCCGCTCGGCGTTTGAGGCGCTTGGTGTCAGTCGCACCAATGCCGATGCCATGACCGAGGCCTTTGATATCATGGACCGCAAATCTATCGTCGCTTTGGCCGAACACCATGATCCCGAAAAACCCGGCGCCGCCAATGACGCTTACGTCAAACAGGTCCGCGAAATGAATGTGGTTTGGGAGGCCGAACTGGGCGCGCAGCTTGCCGAAATCCTCAAGCGGGCTTAGGCACGGGCGATCGCCTCTTTCCCGAGATGGGCGAAGGCTCTATATCACCACACATGTTTGCTGACTTTCTCAAGCGCATAACTGCGCCAAACCCCGCTCCGCTGCCCGACGAAGACGCTCGTCTGGCTTTGACTGCTCTGTTGGTCCGCATTGCCCGATCCGATGGCGATTACGCAAGTGACGAGGTTGCACGGATTGATCGGATCACGGCGCAGCGCTACGGATTGTCTCCGTTCGAGGCCACCAAGCTGCGCGGCGACGCAGAAACGCTAGAGGCAGAGGCCCCAGACACGGTCCGCTTTACCCGCGCTATCAAGGACGTGGTCGCTTACGAGGATCGCATCGGCGTGATCGAAGCCCTTTGGAGCGTCGTTCTGGCCGATGGTGTTCGCGAAGACGAGGAAAACGCGCTGCTGCGTCTGGCAGCCAGCCTTCTGGGCGTGAATGACCGCGACAGCGCGCTCGCCCGTCAGCGGGTCGAGGCACAAAGCTAAGCTCTTATGATCGCATCACTTCCGATGTATGATCGGCCCGCATTGCGGGAGGCGCATGATCGGTTTTGGGCCGCGCTTGATCTGGGCCTCACACGCACCGACCCCGATGATCTTTGGGCGCATTGGCATGATCCTGAATTGCTTTTCAGCCAGACCTGCGGGCTGCCATATGCGCTTGGGCTGCACAAACATCTGACCTTGCTGGGAACGCCGGATTTCGATTTGCCGGGCTGTCCGCCAGGATATTACAATTCGGTGCTGGTCACCCGTGGCGATGACACAAGATCCGACATTGCAGCTTTTGCGGACGCACCGGTGGCTTTCAATCAAAGCCATTCGCAATCAGGCTGGGGATCGCTTTACAGCTACGCGTCGGCGCGCGGGGTGACGCTGTCTCACCTGATCGGGACCGGAGGGCACACGGCCTCTGTCCAAGCGCTTTTGGAGGGCCGGGTCGATCTAGCCTGCGTTGACGCCCATACATTCCGCCTGATCTGCCGCGATACGCCCGAAGCCAGAACACTGCGGGTTATTGACCACACACCACCGACGCCCGGCACGCCTTACGTCACAGCCCTGCCAGAGCGCGTAGAGGAACTGCGCAGCAAACTGCGTGCCGCAATTGCGGGTCTGAACGGTGAAGATCGCGCCATACTCTGCCTGCACGGTCTGGCTGATGTCAGTCATGAGGCCTATCTTGCACTGCCAATTCCGCCCGATCCTTAGGCAAATGCCTCTTTTCCCCAAGGTCACTCTGCATAGAGTCATTGCATTTGCGCGTTTTTTCAGCCCAACTGCCCGCTGACCCATAACAAAGCTGCCAACACACGTGTCCACCGCTCCTGTCATCGAGATCAAGAACCTGCACAAAGCCTACGGCGCGCTGGAGGTTATCAAAGGTGTCGATATCACCGCGCCAAAAGGTCAGGTGATTTCGCTGATCGGCTCGTCTGGTTCGGGCAAGTCGACGATCCTGCGCTGCGCAAACCTTTTGGAAGACAGCCAGCAAGGGGATATCCTTTTCGAAGGTGAGCCTGTCTCTTGGAAAGGCACCGGCCACGGTCGCCGCCCTGCTGACCGCGCGCAGGTCACGCGCATCCGCACCAACCTGTCGATGGTATTTCAGCAGTTCAATCTTTGGGCGCATATGTCGATCCTGCAAAACGTGATGGAAGCCCCCGTCACTGTGCTGGGCCAAGACAAGGCCGAGGTCGAAATCCGCGCGCGCATGTTCCTCGACAAGGTCGGTATCGGCGACAAATGCGACGTTTACCCGGCGCAACTCTCCGGCGGCCAGCAGCAACGCGCCGCCATCGCGCGTGCGCTCTGTATGGAGCCGCGTGCGCTTTTGTTTGATGAACCCACCTCCGCGCTCGACCCGGAGCTGGAGCAAGAAGTTGTCCGCGTGATTAAAGACCTGGCCGCCGAAGGGCGCACCATGCTGATCGTCACGCATGACATGAAACTGGCTCATGATGTGAGCGACCACGTGGTCTTTCTCCATCAAGGCCGGATCGAAGAAGAGGGGCCGCCGGAGACGTTGTTTGGCACCCCAAAATCAGAACGCCTGCGCGGGTTTCTATCCGCAACCTCGCACGCATAAACCAAGTCAAAGGGAGACTATCTATGAAACACCTAATCCTGACCACTGCAGCATTAGCCCTTACGGCAGGCATGGCCATGGCCGAAACCGTCCGCATGGGCACCGAGGGCGCCTATGCCCCCTACAACTTCATCAACGATGCCGGCGAAGTCGACGGGTTCGAGCGTGAGTTGGGCGACGAGCTGTGCACACGTGCCGAACTGACCTGCGAATGGGTTACCAACGAGTGGGATTCGATCATCCCCAACCTCGTTGGCGGCAACTACGACACGATCATCGCCGGAATGTCGATCACCGATGAGCGCGACGAGGTCATCGATTTCACTGATCCCTACACCCAGCCCGACCCCTCTTCGTTTGTGGCAATGTCGGATGACGTTGATCTCGAAGGCGGCGTGATCGCAGCCCAGACCGGCACCATCCAGGCCAGCCACGTGGCCTCGATGGGCGCAACGCTGGTTGAATTCGCCACACCGGACGAAACCATCGCCGCTGTGAAAAACGGCGAAGCCGACGCAGTTCTGGCTGATAAGGGCTTTCTTGAGCCCATCGCCAATGAAGACGGTGACCTGATGATCGTTGGCGAAGACGTCCTGCTGGGCGGCGGCATCGGCCTTGGCGTCCGCGAAAGCGACGGTGAGTTGAAAGAGAAATTCAACGCAGCGATCCAGTCGATGAAAGAAGATGGCTCGCTGAATGCGCTGATCGAAAAATGGCTGCCCGGTTCGGCAACCTTCTAAGACCCAACGAGGGGGGCTGAGAATTCCGCCCCCTTCTTTTGTCCTTAAATACCGATAAACCTGACCTCTCTGCGAGGCCCGATATTTTCAGCTTTTGCACAGACCCCGCCTCCCTTGAGACCGCACAATGGTTCGCTTGCTACCTGACCAATGGGAAGCATATGGCGTTCTATGCCTCCTTTGGCACTGTGCTTTTGCTGCTCGCGGTCACCGCGCCTGTGGCTTTGTCTTTTGGTTTTGCGGGTGCGGCAGCGGCGCGCTCGGGGTTGGCACCGCTGCGCTGGATAGGCAAAATCTATATCGCCGTGGTACGCGGTGTGCCCGACATCGCGTTTTTCCTGTTTTTCGTCATTGCACTGGATCAAGCATTTGAATGGATGCGCCATCAGGTCAAATGCCCGGATTGGGATCAACCCATCCGTCAGGGCAATGATTTCGTGGTCTGTGCGCAAGCCAAGCTCCCCCTCGGCACAGCGCCACAATGGGTTCATGAAAGCTATGGGTTCAGCCTTGCAGTGCTGACCTTCGCCATCGTCTTTGGTGCTTTCGCAGCCAATGTCCTGTTCGGCGCCATGCGCGCCGTTCCCCGCGCTCAGCTCGAAACTGCCGAAGCTTATGGCATGACCCCGCGCCAGACATTTTGGCGGGTGCTGGTGCCGCAGATGTGGGTATATGCGTTGCCAGGTCTGTCAAACCTGTGGATGGTCCTCATCAAGGCGACACCGCTTTTGTTCCTCCTGGGCGTGCAGGATATCGTGTATTGGGCCCGCGAGTTGGGCGGCATGAAAACCTCCGTCTTTCAGTATCCGCATCCGGACTGGCGCCTCTACTACTTCTTGTTTCTGCTGGTCTTTTATCTGGCCTTCACCAAAGTCTCTGAAATCGTGCTGGAACGTCTGATGCGCCGCCTCTCGCACGGGCAAGCCACCACAGGCGGTGACGCCCTGAGGGCCGCCACATGAGCTGCTGGCAGACCATCCATGACTATGGGCTACGCTCCATCGGGTATGGGGAACGGCTGCTGCCGCGCTCGGATTTCACGCTGTGCGAGCAATTCACGCTGATCGGTTCAGGCATGCTGTGGAATATCTATTTCGGTGTGTTGGCCTTGATTTCGGGTTTCTTTCTGGCAGTCGCTATTGCTTGCGCCAAGAATGCCCGCAGCCCATGGGCGCGCCGGCCTGCGAATTGGTTCATCCTGATATTCCGCGGCTCGCCGCTGTTCATACAATTTTTCCTCGCCTACGAGATTTTCGTGCTGCTGCCCAAAGTCGGCATCGACATCAACCTTGGCTTTGTCGAACTCACGGCTGAAACCCGCTGGCTCACACGCGCGTGGATGGGTGCGCTGATCGTGTTGTTTCTGAACACCGCCGCCTACTCGGCCGAGATTTTTTATGGCGCGCTGCGTTCCATTCCCAAGGGCGATGTCGAGGCCGCTGACGCTTACGGGATGACCGGCTGGAAGCGCTTCCGCCGAGTGATTTTCCCAACGATGCTGCGTTTGGCCTGGCCGGCTTACACCAATGAAGCGATCTTTCTGTTTCACGCAACAACGCTGGTCTTTTTCAGCGGGTTTCCTGCATGGCAGCAACGCGGCGATGCGCTGTATTACGCCAGCTATTTCGCCGACAAGACGTTTAATCCGTTTATCCCCTATCCGATCCTTGCAGGCTATTTCATCTTGCTGACGCTGGTCATCATCGGCTTTTTCGGATTGGCCAACAGATATCTGAACCGGCATCTGCCCGGCGCGCGACCCAAGCTGCGCCTGCGCCCGCAAATCATCCGATGACGGCGTCGCAAAGCACAAGATTTGCCGCAGTCGACCTGAACGGCCAGTTCCGCGGCAAGCGCGCGGTGGGGCTGTTTGATCCGGATCGCGACGTGGTCAAGATGCCGCTTTCTATCATGAACCTCGATGTGTTCGGCACCGATATCGACGACAGCCCGTTGGTGTTTGAAACCGGCGACCGCGACGGGCTGCTGCGACCGACATCACGCGGGCCCGTCCCAATGCCTTGGTTGGCCACACCTTCTGTTCTGGTGCCGATGGCGATGCATAACGAAGATGGCAGCCCTTTTGACGGCGACCCACGTCACGCGCTTGAAAACCTGCTTTCCCGCTATGCCGATGAGGGCCTGCGGGTGTTGGCCGCCACCGAGCTGGAATTTACTTTGTTCAATTCGGATGGCGGTGCGGTTTTGAACCCGCAGACCGGTACTCCGATCAGCACCGTGAACACGCTCAGCTTGCAAGAGCTTGATGCGTTCGACCCGTTCTTCACCGATCTTTATGCTGCCTGTGACGCCATGGATATCCCCGCAAAGGACACGATCTCGGAAGCCGCGCCGGGCCAATTCGAAGTCACGCTGGGCCATCAGGACGCTTTGAAAGCGGCTGATGACACGACACTTTTCAAGCATATGGTCAAAGGCCTTGCACGCAAATGGAGCATGCGGGCAAGTTTCATGGCCAAGCCGGACAATGCGCAATCGGGCAATGGCATGCATGTGCATTTCTCGATCCTGCGCGGCGATCAGAACATCTTTGACAACGGGGACAAAGAGGGTTCAGACGTACTGCGCCATGCGGTGGCCGGATGCCTGAATGCGATGCGTGGATCGACGCTGCTTTTCGCACCACATGCCAACAGCTATGCGCGTCTGTTGCCGGGGGCGCACGCGCCAACCGGGATCGGCTGGGGCTATGAGAACCGAACCGTTGCGTTGCGGATCCCAAACAGTTCTCCCGGCGCACGGCGGATCGAGCACCGTGTTGCGGGCGGGGACATCAATCCCTATCTGCTGCTCACCGCGATCCTTGGTGCAGCCCATAAGGGCCTTACGGAAAAAGCCATGCCCGCTGCTCCGATCACTGGGAATGCCTATGCCCAAACCCTGCCGCAACTGGCCGAGGACTGGGCAACAGCGATTGATCTCTTCGAGGCAGACACCACACTTGCCCGGCTTTTCCCACCGTTGCTGATCGACATGCTGACCCGGACGAAACGGCAAGAGCACCGCAAGTTCGCGCAGCTGTCTGAGGCCGATATTCGGACGGTTCTGCTTGACCGCGTTTGAGCGACGCGCTCTAGCTAGGGATATCAACAAACCAACAGGCTAAAGATGAAGATCGGCATTTTGCAATGCGGGCATACCCCCGACGCGGTTCACGCTGTGCATGGGGATTTCGACGCACTGTTTCATCATATTTTCAAAGATCACGGCTTTACGTTCGAGACCTTCAATGTGGTGGACATGGCGTTTCCTGAAGCACCAACCGACGCCGATGGCTGGCTTGTCACCGGCTCCAGGCACGGCGCTTACGAAGATCATGCGTTCATTCCCCCGCTCGAAGATCTGATCCGCGCGATCCACGCCGATGGCCGTCCAATGATCGGGATATGCTTTGGCCACCAGATCATCGCCCAGGCGATGGGCGGCACGGTCGAGAAGTTTTCGGGTGGTTGGGCTATCGGGCGGCATGACTACCAGTTTGACGGTCTTGGGGAAGCCGCGCTGAATGCGTGGCATCAGGATCAGGTCGTGGCGCGACCAGAGGGCGCAAAAACCATCGCCTCGAGTGCATTTTGCGAAAACGCAGCGTTGGTTTACGGCGACAAGATTATGACGGTGCAGCCGCATCCCGAGATCCGCAATCCAGTGGTCGAAAGCTATCTGGCTGCCTTTCATGGGTCCCAGAAGTACCCCGCTGATCTGCTTGCGCGGGCCGCTAAAGAGGTTGACCGCCCGAATGATGAGACGCGGGTTGCAACAATGCTGGCCGAGTTCCTGAAAACCCGAAAGGTGCCCGCATGAGTTGGCAAGACGCCCTGCCCGACGCGGCCCGCACCTATCTTGAAGGCCACCGTTTGGATGAGGTTGAGTGCGTCATTCCGGATTTGCCCGGCATCGCGCGCGGCAAGGCTGTGCCTGCCTCCAAATTTGCGCGGCAATCACAGTTTTTCCTCCCTAATTCAGTGTTTTTTCAAACCATCACTGGCGGCTGGGGCGAGGCAGCAGGCGATGCGGGATTTACCGAACCGGACATGATCCTGAAGCCGGACATGAGCACTGCGACGGCCGCCCCATGGACGGGCGACTGGACCTTGCAAGTGATCCATGATGCATTTGACCAAGCTGGCGTGCCCATTCCAATGGCCCCGCGGAACGTGCTGAAACGGGTGTGTCAGCTTTACACTGAGAAAGGCTGGACCCCGATTGTCGCCCCTGAGATGGAGTTCTTTCTGGTTGCGCGCAATATCGATCCGGCCCGCCCCATCGAGGCGATGATGGGGCGCTCAGGCCGCCCCGCCGCCGCACGCCAGGCCTATTCGATGAGCGCCGTTGACGAATACGGACCCGTGATCGACGACATCTACGATTTTGCCGAAGCACAGGGCTTTGAGATCGACGGGATCACCCAGGAAGGGGGCGCCGGGCAGGTCGAGATCAACCTCAGACACGGAAGCCCCGTGAAGCTGGCCGATGAAATTTTCTACTTCAAACGGCTGATCCGCGAGGCTGCTTTGCGTCACGATTGCTTTGCAACCTTCATGGCCAAACCCATTGAAGGCGAGCCCGGCAGCGCAATGCATATGCATCATTCGGTGGTGGATGCGGAGGGGCGCAATATCTTTTCGAACGCCGACGGATCGGAAACGCCCGCATTCTTGCATTTCATTGCGGGGCTACAAAATCATCTGCCCAGCGTGATTGCGTTGCTGGCCCCCTATGTGAACAGCTATCGACGATATGTGAAGGATCACGCAGCCCCGATTAATCTTGAATGGGGGCGCGACAATCGCACGACAGGCATCCGCATTCCGGTATCAGAGCCAGAAAGCCGCCGGGTTGAAAACCGATTGGCGGGCATGGATTGCAATCCGTATCTGGGGATCGCTGCGTCGCTGGCCTGCGGATATCTAGGGCTTGTAGCCGGTAAAGACCCAAGCCCCGAATGCGCAGGCGATGCCTATGCAAGCGAAGAAGACATCCCACGTGGGCTTTATTCTGCGCTTGATCTTTTTAACGGTGCTGCCGAAATGCAAGAGGTTCTTGGCCACGAATTTGCCCGCGTCTACAGCATCGTGAAAGCGGCAGAATACGAGGAATTTTTGCAGGTCATTAGCCCGTGGGAACGTGAACACCTTCTACTAAACGTATGAATTTGCTCTATTCCAATGATCGTATCGGGGAATATCCAGCGCAAAGCTGGTACACCGCTACCGCCGTGCCTCCGGCCCCACGCGCAGCTTTGCGCGGCGAGGTGCGCACGCAGATTTGCATCATCGGTGCAGGCTACACGGGGTTGTCAGCCGCGCTGCATCTGGCGCAGGCAGGGCTCGACGTGGTGGTGCTTGAAGCGCATCGCGCGGGCTTTGGCGCATCGGGGCGCAACGGCGGACAGGTCGGCGTTGGTTGGAACAAGGACCAAATCGAACTGGAAAACGCCTTTGGGGCAGATCGCGCCCGCGTGCTTTGGGACCTCAGCGTGGAAGCTGCTGTCCTCACCCAGGATCTGGCTGGCGTTAACTATAAGCCAGGGCTGGTTCACAGCGTCTGGAGCAAAAGCGATCTACGGCACCATCATACCCTTGCCGACCATATGCAGCGCGCTCACGGTGCCGATACGATGCAAGCGCTGAGCCGCGATGCGCTGCGCACCTATGTCAAAAGCCCCTGCTATCAGGGTGGTGTCTATACCCCCCTTGGCGGGCATCTGCACCCGCTTCGCTTTGCGTTGAAACTGGCTGAAGACGCCGTTCGGGCAGGTGCTGTGCTTTATGAACAAACACCTGCGCATCACATCAAGACCGGACCGCAACCTATCGTTCAAACAGACAAAGGACGTGTGATTGCCGATGAAGTCATCCTTGCGGGTAACGGCTACCTCGGCGGGTTGAACCGCACGGTCGCAGCCCGGGTCATGCCGATCAACAACTTCATCATCACTACCGAACCGCTCGAAGATATCGCGGCTGTGCTGCCTCAGGATGTGGCCGTCGCGGATAGCCGATTTGTGGTGAATTACTTCCGGCGAACCGAAGATAACCGATTGCTGTTTGGCGGCGGCGAAAGCTATGGCTATCGCTTTCCAAACCAGATCGCGGACCGGGTGCGCAAACCGTTAGAGCGCGTGTTTCCACAGCTAAAGGGCGTGCCAATCAGCCATGCCTGGGGCGGCACTTTGGCGATCACAATGTCACGGATGCCTTACTTCGCACGCCCCGAGCCGCATATCTGGTCGGCATCAGGCTATTCCGGGCACGGGGTCGCGCTGGCAACACTTGCGGGCAAGGTCATGGCAGAGGCCATTGCTGGACGTCTGGATCGTTGGGACGTGCTGGAGGCCCTGCCCTCCATGCGGTTCCCAGGCGGGCGCGCCTTTCAATCCCCAATCCTGACGCTTGCGATGGCCTGGTACGGCCTGCGCGACCGACTGGGTGTCTAGGCGTTCGCTTTTTCGTTACACATCGGGCTTACATGACTTATAATGCATGAAAACATGCTTGCCACGACATGAGAGGCCCGCAGATGAGCACCACCCCCGACGTTTACAGTGCAGAACCCATCCCAGAGGCTGCGCGGGTTGAGATCGACAGATTGCTGCAAAGCGGCGATTTGTTTCGCTACACCGCTGAGGCGGATGCCCCGGTCACCTTGCTGGAACAGGAATTCGCAGCGATGATGGGCAGCCGCTATGCGCTCGCGGTTGCGTCTTGCTCGGCAGCGCTGTTTTTGTCTTTGAAAGCACTGGACCTGCCCCGCGATGCGCATGTGCTGATCCCGGCCTTCACATTTGCCGCCGTTCCATCAGCCGTCGTGCACGCAGATTGCCTGCCGGTTCTGGTGGAGGTGGGTGAGAATTACCGCATTGATCTGGATGACTTTGCGGCGAAATTAACGCCTGATATCAAAGCGATCATCATCAGTCATATGCGCGGGCACACTTCGGATATGAAGGCTATTATGGCGATGGCCGACGCCGCTGGCGTGCCAGTAATCGAAGACGCCGCGCACTCGCTTGGTACAACATGGCATGACCGCAAGATCGGCACGATTGGCGCAATCGGCTGTTTTTCGTTTCAGTCCTACAAGCTGTTGAACGCGGGTGAAGGCGGCATTCTGATTACCGATGATGCAGACCTTGCTGCGCGCGCGATCATCATGTCGGGTGCGTATGAACATGCCTGGGCAAAGCATGGCGACATGGCCAAGCGCTGTGCGCATTGGCAAAACAAATTGCCTCTTTATAACCAACGCCTGTCAAACCTGTCTGCCGCCATTATCCGGCCGCAACTGGCCGAGGTTCCACGCCGGGTGCGTGATGGTCTTGCAAACCACAACTATGTCGCCGAGGCGCTGAACCAGACAGGTATTTTGCACGTTCCAGAGCCTCTTGCAGGTGAGAGACGCGCGCCTGACAGCATTCAGTTCAACCTTATTGGCGTTGATGACGCACAAGCGAACGCTTTTGCGACAGAGGCCGCGACACGCGGTGTGAAGGTGCAGATCTTTGGGTTGTCTGCGGACAACGCACGCGCCTTCTGGAACTGGCAGTTTTTGGGCAGTCAACCTGATCTGCCACGCACCCGCGCGATGCTGATGCGGGCGTGTGATGTGCGTCTGCCCGCACGATTGACCAAGGCCGAACTGGACGCGGTGATTGCCGCACTTGTCGGTGCCGCCCATGCCATCGCAGAGCCTGCGCGCGCTTACGGCACCTGACCGATTGATCCCGCTTCGGCAGGGGTCTAGCGTATGGGGAGCCGATTCAGAGGTGCCCCATGAAAGACCACTCACCCAATAGCTGGGAAGCCCGCGCGGACGCGCATTCCTTTTACGGATTTACGGATCTTCCAACGGTCTATGATCGTGGCGCCGTGGTTTTGACCCATGGCGAAGGGCCTTATGTGGTTGATGTGCATGGGCGGCGGTATCTGGATGCAAATTCAGGGCTTTGGAACATGGTCGCGGGGTTTGACCACCCTGGTTTGGCCGCGGCTGCAAAAGCACAATATGATCGGTTCCCGGGATATCACGCGTTCTTTGGCCGGATGTCAGATCAAACGGTCATGCTGTCCGAAAGACTGATCGAGGTGTCGCCGTTTGCCGATGGAAAGGTGTTTTATACCAACTCCGGGTCCGAAGCGAATGACACAATGGTCAAGATGCTGTGGTTTCTGAACCAAAGCGAAGGGCATCCACAAAAGCGTAAGATCCTGACCCGGATGAACGGGTATCACGGTGTGACAGCAGTGTCGGCGTCAATGACCGGCAAGCCATATAATGCGGTCTTTGGCCTACCATTTGAGGGGTTTATCCACCTGACCTGCCCGCATTACTGGCGCGAGGGAACGCCGGGCGAGACAGAGGCAGAGTTCACCCAAAGGCTCGCGCAAGAGCTTGAGGACACGATCAACCGCGAAGGGGCAGAAACCATTGCAGGCTTCTTTGCTGAACCCGTCATCGGGGCCGGCGGCGTGATCCCACCGCCTGAAGGATACTTTCAAGCGATCCACAAGGTTTTGAAAAAACACGGGATTCCATTGATTTCAGATGAGGTAATTTGTGGATTTGGACGTACGGGCACCGAATGGGGCTGCAAGACGTATGACTTCAGACCTGACGCGATCATCAGTTCCAAGAACCTGACGGCGGGATATTTCCCAATGGGTGCGGTTATCTTGGGCCCAGAGCTGACAGCGCGCTTGCAGGAGGCGTCGGAACAGATTGAGGAATTCCCCCATGGGTTCACCGCATCAGGTCACCCTGTCGGAGCTGCAATCGCACTTAAGGCAATCGATGTGATCCTGCATGAAGGATTGATGGAGAATGTTGTCCGTCTCACCCCAAGATTTGAGGCCGGTTTGGCCGAGATTGCGACAGATCCCAATATCGGCGAAGCACGTGGCAAAGGCCTGATGGGCGCGCTTGAAGCGGTTGCCGACAAGCCCACCAAAACGCCTTTTTCCAGTGACTTATCGGTCAGTGAGAGGATCGCAAATACGTGTACGGATCACGGGCTAATCTGCCGTCCTTTGGGGCAATCAATCGTGCTGTGTCCGCCTTTCATCATGACCGATGCGCAGATGGACGAGATGTTCGAGAAGCTGCAAAAAGCGCTGAAACAGGTGTTCGCAGAGGTGGCGTAACAGGCCGTATGCGTCGCATATGGCTTCGATATGGAACGGATACATATCGAATATGTATAATTGTGCAGACGTCAACGCTGCAAAATCGCCAAAATTCCCACTTAGTCTCGCCGTAAGAGACGTTTACCCAGAGTTAACTCTTCTATGTGGCGTGGGTTTTCGATGGATTATGACATCTACATTCTGGATGAGAGCGACCTGACGATTGTCGGCGGCGTTCTGGATGGCGTGAGCCAAGGCGATGGCCGCCATCTGGACGGGGCCACCATCACACTGAACAGCGGGGCGTGGCGCCCGATCAGTATAACCGACAATGACAACAATTTTCAGGACAGTGACAGCAGCCAGGTTCTCGATGGTGCGCAGACGATTGACGGGACAACCTATGCAGATGGGTCGGTTGTTGAGGCGGAATACGGCCTCGAACTGAGCGATGGGACGAATACCTGGACGGTGGTCGGCTTCAACGTCAACAACAGCTCGCCCGCATTTGGCACGGTCGAAGGGCTGGCCTTTGTCGGTGGACCGGGTGGCTTCCCCCCGGTTGGTGTCCCGCTGACAGTAACGCGTACCTTTGAGGGGCCAAATTTTGCAGCGTCAAGCTATGCAACCCCGATCTGCTTTGCCGAAGGCACAAGGATCACGACCCCAAAAGGGCTGCGGGCGATCGAAGACATCCATGTGGGTGATCTGGTCCTGACCCATGGGCATGGACCCCAGCCCGTGCGCTGGCACGGCGCCCGGCAATGGCCCGCGACGGGGCGTCTTGCGCCGATCCTGTTTGAAGCAGGCGCGATTGGAAACACGCGCGAATTGCGCGTCTCCCCTCAGCACCGGATCTACGTTGATGATTGGCGAGCCCAGCTTTGGTTTGGTGAGGATGCCGTACTTGTCCCTGCAAAAAACCTGATAAACGGCCACTCGGTGCGCCGCGTGGATGGGGGGATGGTGTGTTATCACCATCTTCTGTTTGACGCGCATCAGATCATTTTTGCCGAAGGTGCTCCGACCGAAAGCTTCCATCCCGGCGCCGCAAGCCTTTTCGCATTGGAACAAGCTCAAAGGGATGAGCTTTTCACAATTTTCCCAGAGCTGGCGCACGATCCTGCCTCTTATGGCAAGTCTGCTTGTCCAGAGGTTCGCGGACGGCAAGCGACGCTTTTGACCGCAGCATAGACTTGCACCCTACGGGCAGCGCGCAAGGGTGCCCTGCAGCCAGATGCTACCGGTGTTCGAGGTGCGGTGATCGATCACGCGCAAGCATTCCTCGACATCGGGATCATTGCCGATCACGGTCAGCGCGACAGGGTCCGGGTTCACGGCAGAAACGGGTGTCGCCCGCAGATAGATCGCCGTGGTTGGACGCACGATGCGACCCGCCCACCCCGACATGTCAGTGCTGTCGAGCGCAGGGTAATACCACCTGTCAGGCGCGTCTTCCTTACCAAGATAGGCCCAACCTATGGGGGTTGCTGGCTCGGCGGCGCCTTCAGCGCTGTTCACAAGCGGTGGCTGCGCCTCAACCTGTGTGGTCGTCGGCGCTTGCGGATCAGACAGTGAAAAAAGATCAACGATTACAGACTTTCCGGCCGGAAATGCGCTGAGCACGGCAAGCAGCAAAGCAGAGATCGCACCGAAATCCTTGACCAGACCCAAAACAAGCCTGGCCGTACCGACGATCTTGTCCCACGGGGTCTTTTCGACCTCGGCGGCCACAATCTCGACTTTTATGGGACTGCGCATGTTTCACCCACCTGTTTGCCACTGATGGGCATAGTGATGCGTGGGTGGCCCACGCAAATCAACAGGTTATTCAACCGGGGGCGGAATGCTGATGAAAATGTACCCGCAAGAAGCGGGTTAGCTGAGTTTCGACAACTTTGCCTGCAACTCGGCGAGCTGCTTTTTAATCTCGTCCAGATTTTCGGCTTCTTCTGCGTCAGGGGTTTCCCCGCTCGGGCCGCTCCATTGGCCCGAAATGCCCCCTGTCATCGCCTTCATGAAAGCGCGTTGCTGGGCTTGCATCGCCTCAAAGCCCGGCATCTTGGACATTGGGTTCATCGTGTTCATGTTCTCGACAACCTTGGACTGGCCATCACGCAGCATCTCAAACGACATTGCCAGAAACTGCGGAACGACGCTGGTGGCTTGCGTTGTATAGCTGCGCACCAGATCGTTCAGCACGGTCACAGGCAGCACGCTTTCGCCGCGGCTTTCATGTTCCGCGATGATTTGCAAAAGATATTGGCGGGTCAGATCATCGCCGGATTTCAGATCAACGATCTGCACCTCGCGGCCTTCACGGATAAAGCTCGCGATGTCGTCGAGCGTTACGTAGTCACTGGTTTCAGTATTATAAAGCCGCCGGCTGGCGTAGCGCTTTATCAGCAGCGGTTTGTCATTTTTGGCCACCCGAAGTCTCCCCGTCTTGCGGCAGTGCAGAGAAGCCTACTGCGGTTGCAAACAAAAAGAAAGGGCGAGCTCTGACGAGCCCGCCCAGCTATTCACGCCGATTAGGGAGGAAATGCGGCGCGTATAGAAAGTCGACTTACTTGGCTGCGGCTTTTTTCGCAGCAGTCGTGACGTCGTTGGTTGCTTTCTTGACAGCAGCCGTTGCTTCTTCAGCAACGTCTTTGCCAGCAGCCATCATCAACTCAACAGTTTCCATCTGAACTTTTTTCGCGATTTCTGCGAAAGCGGCCATGTGCTCGGCAGCTGTTTCGGCAGTGGCCGACGCGAAGTCGGTCATCGCTTTGGTGTAGTCAGCCGGATCTTCTTTGACTTTGGTCAGCTCGGTGACTTTGGCCAGCGTATCTTTTGTCCACTTGGAGGACAGGTCGTTGGACTTTGCAGCAGCTTCCAGAGCCACTTTCGACATTTTCTCGTTCAGCGTTGCGGACGTTTTGAACGCGTCTTGCATTGCAGCGGTGTCAACGGGGAATGCGCCCATCATGTCTTTCATGACAGCAGTGAAATCTTGTGTCTTAGCCATTTTATTCGCTCCTTTAGCACCTGCGAGACCATCTCGCGTTCCTTGCGCTTGGGAAGAATATGCATGCTGCAGCGCAGCATTTCAAGTGTTTTTTCTGCAGCGCAGCATTTTCTTGGGGAATACCCGAAAAATCAGGCGCTTGGCGTTGCCGTAACGTAAGCTCCAGGGGCCGGAGACAAGGCAGGATGGGTCGAATCACCCGGCTGACGTGCCTTGACCTTCTTGCCAGAACGGGATGCAAGCCACTTGCCCCAGCGCGGCCACCAACTGCCTTCGGTGAAGTCCGCTCCCTCTTTCCAGCTGCCTGCGTCTAGGCTTAGATCTTCATTGATGTAGTGGCCGTATTTATTCTTGGTGGGCGGATTGACGATCCCCGCGATATGACCCGACTGGGACATAATGAACGTCTTGTCGGTGCTGCCCATTTGCTGGACCCCGCGATAGGAATTATCCCAAGCCGCGATGTGGTCGGTCTCGCAGGCGATTGCGCAAATCGGCGTTTTTACATCACCAAGGGTCACGGTTTCGCCGCCGATAGCGAAGCCGTCTTGCGCAAACTTATCGCCCTGACAAAGTCCGCGCAGATACTGCACAGCCATCTTTGCAGGCAGGTTCGTGCCGTCGCCATTCCAATAGAGCAGATCAAAGGCGGGGGGCGCCTCGCCCATCATGTAGCTTTTGATGGCAGGCTGATAGATCAGGTCATTGCTGCGCAGATAGGAGAACGTGCGCGACATGAAAAAGGAAGACAGATAGCCATCTTTGCTGACTTGCTCTTCGATGCCATCCACAAAATCATCGTCCAGAAAGACCCCGACTTCCCCTTGGTCTGAGAAATCAGTGAGGGTTGTGAAAAGCGTCGCGGATTTAATTGGATCCTCACCGCGCTTGTTCAAAAGCGCCATGGTCAGGCTCAGGGTCGTTCCCGCGATGCAGTAGCCGACGACGTTTACTTTCTTGACGCCGCAGATTTCCTGCACTTCACGGATCGCAGTAAGATATCCCTCTTCGACATAGTCATCCAATGCGGTATCGCGGTAGCTGGCGTCAGGATTAACCCAGCTGACGACAAAAAGCGTAAAGCCCTGATCCACGATCCACTTGATAAGCGAGTTCTGGTCTTTCAGATCGAGGATATAAAATTTGTTGATCCACGGCGGAAACAGAATGAGCGGGGTCTGATGCACCTGATCGGTAGTCGGCGTGTATTGGATCAGCTCGAACAGGCGGTTGCGAAAAATCACTTCGCCGGGCGTCGTGGCAATGTTTTCGCCGACAGTAAACGCAGACTTATCCGCCAGATTGACCTGCACTTCGCCTTGGTTGGCCTCGATATCAGCAACAAGATTTTCAAGCCCATCGACAAGCGACTGGCCATCCGTAGCGACGGCCTTTTCTAGCGCATCGGGGTTTGTCGCTAGGAAATTCGTCGGTGCAAACAGGTCGACAATCTGGCGAGAGAAATACTCGACCCTTTTGCGTTCACCGGTATCCAGCCCATCGATATCTGCAATCGCTTGGTCTACGGCAGCCGCATTCATCATGTATTGCTGCTTGAGAAAGTTGAAATACGGGTGCGTCTCCCACAGGGGATTCTTAAAGCGGCGATCCCGAGGTGTGTGATCCTCGGGCGCCTCTAACTTACCTTTTGCGAGCGTTTGTTGCGCTTCGACATAATGTGTGACCGTCTGCTTCCAATAGTCGATCTGATGTTCGACAATCTTGGCCGGGTTCTGCATCATTTCCTGCACATAGGCCGTCGCAGCCTTTGCAAACAGTTCCTGATTAGGTCCTTGAAGCGACGCCGGGATCTGGCGTTTATGCGCCAATGCCTCAACCAGACGTTTAGAGAGCTCTTCTACATGCTCCAAATTCTCGGTCAGTTTCTCTAGATTTGGTGCGTCCGCGTGATCCTTGTCGGATTCTTTTGTTGTCATGACGACTCTCTCCCCCTAGTTTGCACCTGCAGAATACCGTCGTCTGTTCGGGGGGGCAAAGCGACGAATTGAACCGGGGCCACCCCGAGAAAGTGACGACTATGCGCTACATGATGACCTATGATCTCATGGAAACCATGCGGAACACAAATCAATGGATGGGCGCGTCTGCTCTGGCTCTGGCCTCATATCCTGCGGTGGCAATGTTCCCGACGCCCTTGATGAACATGATGGCGGCCTGGGGCGAGGTTACGGAACGCACATTCTCGCGCATGGTGGCCAAGCCTGATTGGGGCATTCGCACCTTCACCTGCGAAGACGGCAAAGACCACTTGGTCAACATCGAAACCGTGGTCGAGCGTCCGTTTGGCGATCTGATCCATTTCGCTGTGTCCGGTCGCAAGGCCAAGCCGCGCAAGGTGTTGTTGGTCGCGCCGATGTCAGGTCACTATGCAACGCTGCTGCGCTCGACCGTGAAAAGCCTGTTGGTCGATTGCGAAGTCTATATCACCGACTGGCACAACGCCCGCGACATTCCGGTGTCAGAAGGCAAGTTTGATGTTGAGGATTACACCCTCTACCTGATGGATTTCATGCGCGAGATGGGGCCAGACACCCATGTCATCGCTGTCTGCCAGCCCGTGCCACTGGCATTGGCTGCAACTGCCTATCTGGCCGAGCTTGACCCCAAAGCGCAGCCCGCAACGCTGACACTGATTGGCGGTCCGGTTGACCCGGATGCTGCGGCAACAGATGTCACCGACTTTGGTCGTCGCGTCACAATGGGCCAACTCGAAGAAATGATGATCCAGCGCGTCGGCTTCAAATATCCGGGCGTGGGTCGGAAGGTTTATCCAGGTCTGCTCCAGCTGGCCTCTTTCATCTCGATGAATGGCGAACGCCACGCTAACGCCTTTTCCGAGCAAATCCAGACCGTTGCGCGCGGTGAAGGCCGCGACAATGACCGCCATAACCGCTTTTATGATGAATACCTCGCAGTGATGGACATGACGGCCGAGTTCTATCTTTCGACGGTTCACCGTATCTTCAAAGAGCGTGAGATCGCACAGAACAATTTCGTCGTAGGCGGCCATACAGTCGACATCTCGAAAATCACAGATGTGGCCGTGAAGACTGTCGAAGGCGCTTTGGACGACATCTCGGCCCCGGGTCAGTGCATCGCGGCGCTGGATCTGCTGACCGGGCTCCCTGACAGCAAAAAGGCGAGCCATGTCGAACAAGGCGCGGGCCATTACGGCATCTTCGCGGGCAAAAGCTGGCGTCACAACATTCGGCCCCTCGTGCTGGACTTCATTGACGCAAACCAGCGCAAGCCCAAGAAGAAAGCCAAGAACGCAGCAAACAAAAACGCGGCAGCTTGAGCCTTTTCTGATACAATCAGAGCGTAGACCCGAGGGCTGCGGCGCCGCGGCACTTTATTAAGCTGACGTAAATGGTTTGCTTTGACCATGGTGTGCCGGGCAGCCCGGTTGGGATCAAAAGCGATCATTATCCCACTACCTGGCTGCGGGCATTACGGCGCGCCTTCTCATGCGATGGGCTGATTTCGCAAGCACCTGAAACCGTCACTGCAGCACAAGCGGCTGCTTCAACCAATGCGCCAAAACATGATTGGTTTCTTCAGGCTGTTCCAGCGTGGGCAAATGCCCCGCCTCCGGGACGACGTAAAGCTGCGCATACGGGATCAGCTCGGCCATGAATTCGTGGCGTTTGACCGGGCACAGAGCATCATAGGCCCCGCACATCACAAGGGTCGGCACCTTGATGCCGCGCAGGGTCCGCTGCTGGTCACGGCGGCGTTGCAACGCGCGGGACTGATGCACAAAGACGTCGGGACCAAGTGTCATCGCCATAGCCATCACGGTATTCAACACATCGACCCGGCGCGGGCCAGGCGCAAGGTAGTTGGGTTTCATCTCGTCCCGCATCACCTCCTGAAGACGACCTGAGCGGACACCGATGATTTGCGGCTCCCGCGCAGCGGCAACCTGAGGCGTTTCCGACAGAGGGTTGGTATCCATAAAGGCAACACGGGTCACGCGGTCTGGCGCACGGCGCAGCACTTCCATCGCAACGATGCCGCCCATCGACAAGCCAGCAAGCGCAAACTTTGCCGGTGCCGCTTGCAGAACGTCCGAGGCGATTTCCTCGATACGCTCCCCTTGACTAATGGGGGCCACCATGACCGCGCGATCTGCAGAAAATGCTTCGATCTGCGGCGTGAACAGGCGCGCGTCACACATCATGCCAGGCAGAAGGACGAGCGGTTCTTTCATGGATCAGGCCCGGTCTGAAGCAAGCTTTGTACCCGCGCTGAGCGCTTCAAGTTTCGCATAGGCAATGTCGGGATCAACCGCACCAAAGCCAGCAAATGTACCAAAGCCACAGTCCGAGCCTGCGATCACCCGGTCTGTGCCAACAATAGCTGTGAATTTAGTCACACGTTCAGCGACCAGTTCGGGGTGTTCCACAAAGTTTGTTGTTGTATCGACAACACCCGGCACAAGGATCTTGTCGTCCGGAATTTCTGAAGCGCGGTCGCGGAAGACGGTCCATTCATGGGCATGACGCGGATTCGACGTCTCAAAGAGAATTTGTTGCGGGGCGACGCTCATCAGGGTGCCGAAAACCTTATCCATATCAATGTCACAGACATGCGGGCCTTCGTAATTGCCCCAACAAATATGAAGGCGCACGCGGGACGGATCGATCCCGTCCAGTGCTGCATTCAGCGCTTCAACATGCGAGGCGGCGATCTTCAGAAATTCGGCGTCACTTAAATCATTGAACAACATGTGGCGCGACAAGGCGAGATCGGGGCAATCAAGCTGCAGCATGATGCCAGCATCCACAATAGTGCGATATTCGTCGCGCATGGCATCGGCAAGCGCCGCAAGATAGGCGTCACGCGTCGGGTAATAGTCATTTTGCAGAAACAACGAGACGACACCGGGAGAGGCCGCGTTCATAAACCCCTCAGAGGCGCCATGCGCAGCCATGCCCGTCTTGAGGTTAGCGAGGTCTTTTTCCAACTCGCCTTGCCCTTTTGACTTCACCTCGCCGACACACATCGGCCGCGCGTATTGCGGAGTGCCGCCATCATCCGCAAGGCGTTTGAGAAACCCTGGAAACCGCTTCAGATCTGCGGGCGCATTGCGAGGACTGTCACCGTCGAAGCCGGTATAGCGGTCTTTTACATAGGTCGCATAGCTGATCTTCGAAGTTTCCCCGTCGCTAACCACGTCGATGCCGGCCGCAACCTGCTGACGTACGGTTTCAGACGCCGCTTCGGTCATGGCAGCGTCAAATGCGGCGGCGTCATAATCCTTGCCATGCTCGCGTGCAAAGATGAAATCGACGACCTTCTGGGTGCGCGGCAGGCTACCTACATGGGTGGTCTTGATGCTGGTCATGGCGTGTGGCTCTCCCCCGGAATTGTGTTGCGCTGACGTTAGCCAAAGCCATCGGGGGCTGCACTCGAAAAGCGCTATGGGCGGGCAGTTTTCAGCCTAGTTCAGCTGCTCCCAAAAGGTACCAAGATGGCGCGTGACGATCTCGTTATATCGCTCGGTTTCGCGCAAGGCGGCAAGGCCTGCGTTGAAGCGGTAAAGATGGGTTGTGCCGCGCCAATGCTTCTTGGAGATCACCACATGCAACCCTTCAATCGAAACCGGGCGCTGTTCCGGTTGCACCTGCCCTTTAAGGCCAAGTTCGTGAATTTTTGTCCAACCCAGAAATTCGTTCACCGTCACCGCATCGACAGACCCTTCCATCAGCGCTGCAAAGCAGCCTTCGGGGCTGTCGGCCTGCACAAGCCTGACCAGATTATCGCTAAGCCAGCGGCGATCTGCGCGATCCAGATCGTGGGTAAAGTATCCTTCGGGACGACAGATCGTGCGGCCATGCAAATCGGCGTCATCTTCAAACGCGACAGGTGCATCCGTGCGGGTGAACAGCAGTACAAGGATTTCGACAAGCGGATCCGAAAAATGGAAATTGACACACCGCTCATCATCGCGATTTTCGTCGCAATTTGGCCTCAACCATGGAAAGCCCATATCGAACTGGGACCCGGAATCGAGCATTGGGAACAGATGCTGCGACCAGTCATCTTCCCACGAAATCGCATAGCTCACAGGCTCCGGTGTTGCCTCCATCGCGGCATTGAACAGTTCCGTCACCATGCCCTGCCCCATCCAATCACGGTCCGAGAAGGGCGCATAATTCGACCCGGTGAGTATCGTCAATTCCGCATCAGCACTTTGCAAAGGCGTGGGGTCTGCAGGGCTTTGGCCGGGCAGACATGGGATCGTCACGGTGACACCAACCGGTAATTCCAAAAGCGCTGTCGGCAGTACATTCTGGTTACCGTAATAAATCACCGACCACTTATTCAAATCGCCATAGTATTGATCTGCAATGGAAAAAAGCGTCTCTCCATCCGCAATGGTGTGCGGCACATCGCATTGGCCTTGCGCGTAGGCGGCGCAGGGCAGCAGCAGCGCAAAGGCGGTGGCGGCAGTTCTCATAGCTCTGACCAAATGCGTGACATATGTCGGTTAATGACCTGTTGATACGTGCCGTTTTCCTTGATCGCGGCGAGGCCCTGATTGATAGCAGCCATCACATTCTGTGCATTCGGGTGATTTTTGTGCACCAGCACATGAAGCCCTTCAATCGAAAGCGGACGCGTCTGTACCGGCGCCACTGTCTGCTGCAGCCCCATTTCCTTGATCGCGGTACGTCCTGTGAATTCGTTCAACGCAACAGCGTCAACTTCGCCAGCGATGAGCATCTCAAAACAATCGGCAACGCTGTCAGGTTGCTTAAGGGTGATCTTGCCGTCCTTCACCCAATTGCGGCTGTTTTTATCAAGATCATGGGTAAAATAGCCCTCGGGCCGGCAGAGTGTTTTGCCCTCGATATCTGCGTCCGACAGGAACGTGATTGGGTTGGCTGTCGTTGTGAAAAGCAAGATCAGCATCTCGAACATCGGCTCGGAGAAGTGAAAATTTTCACAACGATAGTTGCCCGGATCGCCGTCGCAATCGGGCTTGTACCAAGGGAAACCAGCATCCAGCATTGCGTTGCTCAACAGTGGATCAAGATGCGACGACCAGTCATTGACCCAGTTGATCGAGTAGCCGTCCAGTCCGGCATTTTGCATCGAGGCATCAACGATTTCAGTGATAAGACCGCCGTTTTCAAGCGCCTCATCGGTGAAGGGCGCAAAATCACCAGCGGTAAGCAAGCGCAGCGACGTTGCACCGGGAAGCGCACGTTGAACCGACGCGGCAGGCGTCGACGTTTGCGTTGCGGTGGCAGTGACAGCGCCGCCAAGGACCGGCAATCCGCCGATACACGGGACGTTAAGATCCTGACCCGCCATGAGGCGGTTCGGGCTTTCTCCGATCGAGGCGCGGTTGGTGTTGTAAATCACCGACCACTTGCGCGCATCATCATAAAGCGCGTTTGCAATTCCTGATAGCGTATCGCCGCCCGCGACCGTGTAAGAGCCCCCACACGTTTGCGCTGCAGCAAAGTCTGCGGCCAAAACAGTTGCAACACACGTGGCCGCCACCAATGAAAAACGCATGGAATCCCCCTCATCCAGTCGGTGGAAAATTGCCTGAATGTGGTAGGGTTGGTCAAGAAGTAACGCAAGATCTCGCGTATCAAACATGGGTTTTGACAGGATCAAGCTGATCTACGCTACATTTTGCGATAATCGTGATTAAGCCCCGTGATGCAATATTTGCATCCAAATCGATGTTTCGTCGAAAAGCGCGTATTCGCGGCGCAGACCCCAAGGGCCAAACTCGGCGTGACAAATACCCATGATATGCACCTTGGCACCAGTCGGCGCACCAAAGCTGCCCCAGCCATCATGGGTGCCGTCCAGCGACCAGCGGATCGCAGCGCGGGGTGGCATCATCGGGTCTTCGCGGCCGATCTGGTGGTGGACCGTGAAGGTGGCCGAGGGAAACGCCGCGCGCAGGCCAAGCCAGAAAGCATCGGCTGCAGCACGGCCATGGACGTTGACTGCGCCAGGGTAATGGACAGAGCAGGCCCGGTCATAATCCGACTGGATCACCGAAAATTCAGCATCCATGATACGGGTCAGAATTGAGGCGTATTTCTGCCCCCATTCATTGTCATTGCCTTTGCCCATGTAGGGGCCTTCCACATCAATCTCGGGACGCAGCGGATTGAATTCAGGCATCTTCTCAAGCTTTGCGCGCGCCCAGTCCTTGGGATCAAATCCCAGTTGGCGCACAATGCCGCCATTGTCACGGATCAGCCATTCGTCGCTAATCATGTTGTCCTTGGCATAACAATCAGCAATCGCGCGGTAGGTGATCTGCCGTCCGGTGGCAGCCCCGAACGCGCCATCTCCGGCGTGGGTTGCTGTATTGATGATACGGTGAGACGACAGCATTCCAGCTTCAGGATCACCTGACCAGATCACATCCTCGCCCATAAGCTGACGGTCCGGAAACTCGACCAACGTGGCCATCGTGGCAGCGGTGGAGGCCGGCTCTCCGTGGGAAATCCCGCCAGGCATGCGCACAATCACCTTTGGATGGTAGTATTCCTTCATCCGCGCGCCTAGCCCGCGATCTTCCCAGATCTCTTGTGTAATTCCCAGAATGTAATCGGGGAAGTCTTTGAAACGGTTATTAAATCCGCGCATTACATATCCTTTGGTTTGCGTGCCGAGCCTCTGACGATCAAAGGTCCATCAATCGCAATTTTCTGCGGGGCAACGCTACGGTCAGCGATCTGTGCAAGCAGCGTTTCAACCGTTGCCTCCACCATCCGGTTCGAAGGCTGGCGCATTGTTGTCAGGTCATAGGAGGGCCACGCCGCCATCGGCACATCATCATACCCGATGATCGAGATATCTTCAGGGATATTCAGCTGTGCACTGTGGCGCAGAGCATCAATCACCGCGAAAGCCATATGATCGTTGCCGACAAAAATCGCATCGGGCTTGACCGTTTTAAGCATCTCAAGCGCAGCCTGTGCTGCGACGTCGCGCGTGTATTTGCCGTCTGCGATCGCAACCGGCTCAAGCCCATGTGTGGCGAGGGCATCAATGAAACCGGCCCGCCGCTCGCGACCGGTCGAGGATCCTTCCCAACCGCTGATATGCGCGATGCGTGTATGTCCCCCCGCGACGAGAAAATCTGCGATCTTGCGCGCGCCAGCATGGTTATCAGAGGTGACTTGGCTTAGCCGAGTGTCTGCCTGTCCGCGATTGAAAAGCACCACAGGGATACCCGCCGCTTCGCAGCGTTTGGTCAACTCATCAGACATGCCGACAGACGCCGTGATGATACCATCCACCTGATAATCAAGGAGTTCTCCGACGACACGCTCGACATCGGTGCTTTGCCCCGAGGCCATAAAGATCAGGATATGATAGCCCTGCTCCTGCAACGCGTTCGACAAGCGTTCCAGCGCATCCGGGTAAAACTGATTGTCGAGATAAGCGACCACCAGACCGATGATTTTCGACTGCCCTGTGATAAGCGAACGGGCAAGTACATTGGGCCGGTAGCCCAGCGCCTCTGCCGCATCGCGCACCTTTTTGACCGTCGTTTTGCTGGCCGACGCGCCCGAGAAGACCCGGCTGACAGCCGACTGGCTGACACCGGCCTTCGCCGCCACATCAAGCGAGGTGATCTTCGGCTTGACCACTTAACCGGCCGTCCAGCCGCCGTCGATCAGCAGCGAGGTGCCGGTAATCATTGCGCCTGCGTCAGAGGCGAGGAACACGACCGCGCCCATGATATCTTCGACCTCGCCCACACGGGGCAGTTTGATCTTTTCATCGATCCACGCGCGGCGGACCGGGTCGTTGAACGTCGCCTCTGTCAGGGGCGTGCGGATAAAGGTCGGGCAGATTGTGTTGACGCGGATGTTTTCCGGACCCCATTCAATGGCCATGGCTTTGGTCATCCCTTCCACCCCATGTTTCGTGGCGCAATAGACCGACCGGTCAATGCCGCCCACATGTCCCATCTGGCTTGAGATTTGCAGGATCGCGCCGCCCCTGCCAATCATCTGTTTGGCCGCCGTTTGAGCAAGGTGATAAGCCGCTTTCAGGTTGATGTTCACCACCGCATCAAAGTCGTCTTCCTGGCTGTCCAATGCTGGTCCGTGACGCGCCATACCAGCCGAATTACACAGGATGTCGATGGGGCCAAATTTGGCAAAGGTCGCCTCAACAGCCGCCCGGTCGCCCACGTCCAGCGCGTGACCAGTTGCCTTAAAGCCTGCGGAGTTTATCGCATCTGCGGCCTCGGCCACGGCATCGGTTCCGCGTGCGGCGACAATCACATGGGCCCCTGCCTCGGCCAGCGCCATGGCGCATCCAAGGCCGATCCCGCGCGAGCCTCCGGTGACCAAAGCGGTGCGTCCATCAAGGCGGAATGACGGAGTTTTGGGCAGGCTCATAGCTCAATCCTTGCAAGCGATTGCACGCACGTTAACGAGGTATTTATGGGTATTCAATGCCGCGAAAGGGCGGAAAATCAGCATAGCGTTTTTGGCGCGTGGCGAGGGGTTCTCCGGGTTCGGCTCCAGCGGCCAGCAGCTTGCCTTTCGGCGCAATGTAACTGGAGATCGTGCGGTTCGGTTTCTCTCGCCAACTGAGGTTAAACCCTGCCAGTTTCGGGAAAAACCACATATCGGAGTAAGGCAGGTGATCGTGGATCCACCACGCCAGATCTCGCCAGTCGCGGCCTCGGTCATAGCGATCCGCAAACCACGGGATCACAAGCGAGGTACCTGCGCCCATAACACCCTTGTCCAGCCGGTCCCAGATATGGTGGCCGTAATTGGCATCGTTGCGTGCGCAATTGAGGTTGTTGGCATTGCCGTAAGCATTCAGCTCGCACGAGCGAAACCCAGAGCGTATCGCGATGCGCCCAAAGGTCTCCTGTAGCGGGTCCAGAAGCATTTCGCACAGCTTACGTCCAGCCTTGATCGCAAGATCGGGATCGTCGGGGATGTTTTGGACCTGGTGGATATTCCCGATCTCCGAATAAAGAAAATCGCGCATGTAAAAGTGTTTCGACAAGCGGACCCGGCCCAAATCCTCAAGGCCCCGCATGGAACGCGGACGCTTCATGCCAGCTGCCGCATGCGAGCCAGAACATCCACGCCCAGTTGATGCCACGCATGCAACAGGTCAACGAGCACCCAGTTCTCAGCAATCTTGCCATCCTCAACGCGCCAAAAATCCAGGCTGCGCAAGGTGATCTGCTGGTTGGCTGGTGCGATGCCCAACCAACCGTTACCAGAAACCGTCATCTCCATCCCCGGCCAAGCGGTAAAGCCGACATAATCGCCTTGGGCGAAGAAATGCCCCTGCTCAATCAAACCGCGCCGGTCGGGCATTGCATTCAGGAACGGGATCTGATGATGCGCGCGAAAGCCTTTGATCCCACGACAGGTCCCGATGCCGGAGGGGCCATACCACGAAGCGCTTTCATGCCAGTAATCAGGCAGGCGCATGGCCTCTTCGCCTTGTGCGCTCAGATGCAGCCGGTCCAGCATATCACCTACGACCTGCAACGCACGCGCTCCGTCGCCTTCAATCCGCAACCCGTCTTGCGTCGCAGGCCCCGGCACGTGCCATTCGCGGCCCAACGACGGGCCCATCGGCCATGCACCCGCCTGCATCATCAGTTCGGGAATGTCCCACAGCGCCTGCATCTCAGCCACCAGACCATCCTCGATCCGGTAAAATTCGTGAAAGCGCATCGACGCCATCCGGCGGGTGGGCGGAATATCCAGAAAGGGAGTGGCGAATGCGCCACAATAGTAACCGCAGACCCCAACCCATAGTTGGTCATGGCCATCGACGCTTTCCATGACAATGGTATTGCGCCGCTCCAGATCGGAGAACGCGCGGGCGAGCTGGTCAAGCGGGCCATCGAAATAGCCCGCCACTGACAACGTCTCAAACGGATGAGCAAGATGGACAGTTGCGCTTTCGGCAAAAGCCGCCGCTTGGCGATGCCCCGCCAACAACCCGTTGACTACGTCACGCCCGTTCATCGCGCCCTACTTTCTTTTGTCGCCAAATACCGCCGCCGGAGGCGTCCGACAGCTGCCAAAAGCACCCTACTCCGCCGCGTCGCGATAAGGTGCCGCTTCGCCATAAGGTACGTTCAGCCCACCATAGCGACGGACGCGGACATTGCATTGCTCAGCATGACCCACAAAACCTTCCAGCATGCACAGACGCGAGCCGTATTCGCCCACAAGCGTCGCGGCTTCATCCGTGAGGACCTTCTGATAGCTATGAGTCTTGATGAATTTGCCGACCCAAAGCCCGCCTGTATAGCGCCCGGCTTTCTTGGTGGGCAGCGTGTGATTGGTGCCGATCACTTTGTCGCCGTTGGCCACATTGGTGCGCGGGCCAAGAAACAGCGCGCCGTAGTTGGTCATGTTTTGCAAGAACCAATCGTCGCGGTCAGTCATCACCTGCACATGCTCAGACGCGACATCTTCAGAGACGGCGAGCATGTCGTCATAGTCATCGCATAAGATGATCTCGCCATACTCTTCCCAGCTAACGCGGGCTGTTTCAGCCGTGGGCAGAATGCCAAGGATGCGCTCGATCTCGGCCATCGTGTCCTCGGCCAGCTTGCGGCTGTTGGTGATAAGGACAGCGGGTGAGTTGTAGCCGTGTTCAGCTTGACCGAGCAGGTCGGTGGCCACCATTTCGCCGTCCACGGTGTCGTCCGCGATCACGCAGGTTTCGGTCGGGCCTGCGAAGAGGTCGATGCCCACGCGTCCAAAAAGCTGGCGCTTGGCTTCGGCGACAAACGCGTTGCCAGGGCCGACCAACATATCGACGGGTTTGATGGATTCCGTCCCCAGCGCCATCGCGCCCACGGCTTGCACGCCGCCCAGCACCAGAATTTCATCTGCGCCGCCCTCTTTCATCGCGGCAACAATCGCAGGGTGCGGCTCGCCGTTCACCGGTGGGGCGGAGGCCACAACGCGCGGCACGCCAGCGACCTTTGCCGTCAGCACCGACATATGGGCGGAGGCGACCATGGGGAACTTGCCGCCCGGCACATAACAGCCGACCGAGTTCACGGGAATGTTGCGGTGCCCAAGGATCACGCCCGGCATCGTCTCGACCTCGACATCTTTCATCGAGTCGCGCTGGACCTGCGCGAAGGCGCGGATCTGGTCTTGGGCAAAACGGATATCGTCCATCTCGCGGGTCGAGACCTTTTGCATCGCAGCCTCGATCTCGCTGTCGCTCAGCCGGAAGGCCTGAGGCGTGTAGCCATCGAACTTGGTCGACAAGTCGCGCACGGCAGCGTCACCGCGGGTTTCGATGTCCTTCAGGATGTCTTCGACAGTTGCGCGCACTTTCGCATCGTCATCTGCGCGCTCGTTCGCGGGTTTGCCGCGCTTGAGGTATTTGGCCATGATCTCTCTCCCCTGTGAGGTGACGTTTGGGCCATAAGATAGCGGAACAGTGGTTTCGCTCAACCCGTTTTTGCATACGCTTGCAATTTTTTCAGTGAGGGTCGGTACACTGCCCAAAGTCCAGCGATGGCCAATGCGAGGATTGCGGCCGGTAGGAGCGACATGCAGATGCGCAACACGTTCAGTGCTGTGCCGGTTTGAGGTGCGCTGCCTTGGGTGGTTTCAACCCAACCGAATGCCGCAAGGATCAGGCCCAGCAGCAAGGGGGCTAGCGCGTTGGCAACCTTTTGGCCGAAGAGCCAAAGGGCGGAAAATGCGCCTTCGATAGCCTCCCCGCTTTGGGCGCGGGTGACGTCCATTAGATCGGGATAAATCGCCCACGGGATTTGCTGGTACGCGCCGTTGGTCATACCTGCGAGGATGAACATGCCAAACATCGCGGTCACGTTGATGGATGGTAGCACGGCATACATGCCGAAGAGCAGCGCAACGTATAGGGACAGGCCAAGGATCAGGGCATTCAGTTTACCCAGCTTGGCGGACACGATCACCCAAAACGCTTGGCTAAGGATTGAGCCGATGACGAACGCTGCGAACATCAGCGACAGCGTGCCAAGGGCATTTGCCGCACTGGACAGCGGCGTGTCTCCGGTATCGGCAATCAGGTAAAGCACGGCGAACGGCAGGCCTGCGGTCAGCAAGGCCACGGCGAGAGTCATGACACCGTAAAGCACGGTCAGGATGGCGAAGGGGCGGTTTGCGAGCACGAGTTTGAGCATGGGCAGGAAGGCCGCGGTTGAAGGCTCTTCGATGCGCGGGGCATTGCGGGTGGCAAAGATCGAGAGCCAGATGGCTCCGACGATAAGGGGCGACACGGCGAGCGCCGCACGCACGAAGCCTTCGCGAGCGTCGCCTGCAAGGATAGGGATCAGCGCGCCTCCGATTAGAATACCTAGTGAGGCAAAGCCCATGCGAAAGCCGGTCATGGCCGAGCGTTCGCGCGGGTCTTGCGTGATCTCACCCGCCATTGCGCCGTAGGGGATGGCGACCATCGTGAAGCCAATAGTGGCGAGGACAAAAAAGCCCGTGACCCAAGCGAGATTGCCAAGTGTGGAGAAACCAAGCGGGACAGCAAAAAGCCCAATCGTTCCCACTGCGAGAACCAGCGCGCCGATCGCCATCCACGGCGCGCGCCGGCCAAAGCGGCTCTGCGTGCGGTCTGACAGGTAGCCGATCAGCGGGTCGGTGATGATATCGAAGAGCAGCACGGCGGTGGTGACGGCCCCCGCAAGGCCGATAGGCACGCCGAGGTAGTTCGTCAGGAAGGCCAGCACCAGCAGTTGCTTGACCACGACAAAGACAACGATGCCCATGTCGGCCAAACCCCAGCCTGCTTTTTGGGTAAGTGATAGCGCCATGTCCCCTCCGTTTTGCGCGGACGCTAGACGTGCGGGGGGCGGTTCACATAGCGATACGCTGCGTCACGTCGGTGATGGCGGTCTCGATGATCGACAGGCATTCCGGGTCAGAAAAGCTGTGATCCTTGTCTTTGACCAAGGTCAGGCGGATGTCGTCGCAAGTGACATGATCCAGAAGGCGCAGCGCAGTTTCGGTTGTCACAGCATTGTCTGCGGTGCCTTGCAGGCAGCGGACCGGGAAAGGCAGCTGAAGCGGGCTGCGCAGGACGAGGTTATCCCGCCCCTCTTCGATCAAGCGTTCGGTGATGATGTAAGGCTCGCCGTATTCCGATGGGAGCGCGACCTGCCCTTCCGTCTCGAGCTTGGCGCGCTGATCGGCGTCGAACCCGGCCCAAAAGCCGTCTTCGGTGAAATCCGGGGCTGCGGCGATGGTCACAAGGCCCGCCACTTTCTGAGGCATGGCGCGCGCGGTCAGCAAGGATATCCAACCGCCCATGGAAGAGCCGACAAGCACCTGTGGGCCGTCGGTCAGTTCGGTGATTGCAGCTTGGGCGTCAGCGGCCCATTCGCCGATGCAACCGTCTGTAAAGGCCCCGTTACTTTCGCCGTGGCCTGAATAGTCGAACCGCAGATAGGCGCGGTTTTGGGCGCGACACCACGCCTCAAGATGGGTGGCCTTGGAGCCTTCCATGTCGGACTTGAACCCGCCTAGAAAGACAACGCCCGGCCCCTGCCCGTCGGAATAGTGATAAGCGATGCGGCGGCTTTGCGGGGTGTTCAGGTAAGACATGCTCATGCGGAGCAAGCTAGGCGAGCGACAGCGCAAGAACCAGATGGCAGATGCCTGCGGCGCGGATATTTTTACAAAGATGAAAGGGGCGGCGTTGACAGCGCTGGCTCCTTTCGGCATTTGAGCCGCACATATAACCCGCAATCGGGCGTTCCGTGGGCGCCAAACTGACGAGGAGTGCCTGTGATGGCCCAAATCTCTCTGACTTTTCCTGATGGCAATGCGCGTGACTTCGACGCTGGGGTGACCCCTGCGGAAGTGGCGGCTGGGATTTCGAACTCGCTGGCCAAGAAGGCGATCTCTGCGACCATTGACGGCGCGCATTGGGATTTGCAGTGGCCGATTGAGGCGGATGCGTCGATTGCGATCCACACCATGAAAGACCGCGAACCTGCCGAGGAACTGGTGCGCCACGATCTGGCACATATCATGGCGCGCGCTGTGCAGGAAATTTGGCCGGATGTGAAGGTGACCATCGGGCCAGTCATCAAAGACGGCTGGTATTACGATTTTGACCGCGCCGAGCCGTTTACGCCCGAAGATCTGGGCCTCATCGAAAAGAAGATGAAAGAGATCATCAACAAGCGCGACCCTGTGCACACGGAAGTGTGGGACCGGGAGCGCGCGATTGCCCATTACGAGGCCTCCGGCGAACCTTACAAGGTTGAGTTGATCGAGAGCATCCCGGGTGATGAACCTTTGCGGATGTATTGGCATGGCGACTGGCAGGACCTGTGTCGTGGCCCACATTTGCAGCATACCGGGCAGGTGCCTGCGGATGCGTTCAAGCTGATGAGCGTCGCGGGTGCCTATTGGCGTGGCGACAGCGACCGCGCCATGTTGCAGCGGATTTACGGGGTCGCGTTTCTGAACAAGGAAGAGCTGAAAAAGCATCTGACGATGCTTGAGGAAGCTGCCAAGCGGGATCACCGCAAGCTGGGCCGCGAGATGGATCTGTTCCACTTCGAAGAGGTCGCCCCCGGCTCGGTCTTTTGGCACCCAAGCGGCTGGCACATCTTCCAGACCCTGATCGCCTATATGCGCCGCCGTCAGGATGAAGCGGGCTATATCGAGGTGAACACCCCCGACATCATGGATCGCGCCTTGTGGGAAACCTCGGGGCACTGGTTCAACTACATGGAAAACATGTTCCTCGCCCAGACACATGACGATCGGGACTATGCACTCAAGCCGATGAACTGCCCGGGTCACATGATGATCTACAATCACACCCTGCGCAGTTACCGCGAGTTGCCGATTAAGATCTCGGAATTTGGCAAGGTGCATCGGTATGAGCCATCGGGCGCTTTGCACGGCCTTCTTCGTGTGCGCAGCTTTACCCAGGATGATGCGCATATCTATTGCACCCCCGAACAGCTGGCGGAGGAATGCGCCAAGGTCAACGAACTGATCCTGATGATCTATCGCGACTTCGGGTTCGAGGATGTGCATGTGAAACTGTCGACCCGGCCAGAAAATCGGATCGGGACGGACGAGCATTGGGACCTGTCCGAAGGCGCGCTTCGCACGACGCTGGAAGAGGCGGGCATGAGCTACACCATCTTCGAGGGTGAAGGGGCGTTCTACGGACCCAAGCTGGAATATGTCCTGCGCGATGCGATTGGGCGCGATTGGCAATGCGGCACGCTGCAAGTGGATTACAACCTTCCGGAACGGTTCAAGTCGACCTATGTCGATGCCTCGGGCGAGAAGCAGGCGCCGGTTATGTTGCACCGCGCCTTGTTTGGCTCACTTGAGAGGTTCACCGGCATTCTGATCGAACATTGGGAAGGCAAGTTGCCGTTCTGGCTTGCGCCCCGTCAGGTGGTTGTCGCCTCGATCATCTCAGATGCAGATGATTATGTGCACGAAGTCGTAGCCGCGTTGCGCGCAGCCGGTATCCGGGCCGAGGCGGATATTCGCAACGAAAAGATCAACTATAAGGTCCGCGAACACTCGCTTGGCAAAGTCCCTGTGATTCTGGCTTGTGGTCAACGCGAGGTGGATGAACGCACGGTCTCGATGCGCCGATTGGGCGAAAAGCAGACGTCGGTTCAGGACCTGAACACCGTTTTGGGAGATCTGAGCGTTGAGGCAAAGGCCCCGGACGTCGCGTAACAATAAGATAGCTCGAAGCAAAAAATCAAACGATATTAATGAATTAGCGCCTTGGGATCGAACATCCTGAGGCGCTTTTGCTGTTTTTCCCCGTTAAGCAAAGACCGCTAAACCTCATTTTAACCTCGACAGATCAAAGAGGTCATTATGAGCTACGGGTTCCTACACGGCACAAAGGTTGAAACAGGCTATGGCGCCTGCGTGATCGAGCGTATGACGCCAGGCGATCGTGTCCTAACGCTTGCCGGCAAAATGGCACGCATCGTTTGGGTCGGACACACAATCGTATCAGCCCGCGAAGTGGCGCGCGTGCCAGCAGCACAGCCAATACGATTGCCGACAGCCGCAGCGGAGTCAGAGGCGTTGATCGTCGCGCCAGAGCAGGCGGTTGTGCATCTTAATGGGACCGGCTCAGCCGAGATGCGCCTGATTTCGGCAAAATCGCCCGAACTATGCGGCGCGCGGCTTCCGGTCCGGGTAGATCTGCGCTTCACACATCTGATGCTGGAACAAGACGGATTAATGCTGGTCAACGGTGTCTGGTGCCAATCAATGACGGCAAAAACTGCGTTCGACTCGGTTGGTTATGAAACACAAAGCGCTAAAATTCGGCTCGCCGGATGATTGCTGCGTAACATTCGCACACCTATCATCATTGTTTTTCCGTTTATTTTCAAATATTTGAATATGGCATACAATGGCATGCGTTTTGTTACATTGGCTGACGGGCACGTGTTACACGCCCATGTGAGTAGTGTGTTATAGTCTGAGCATTCTACGGTTCAGACATCGCAATTTGCGACCGCTGACCACATGACCAACACGAAGGAAACCTACCTCATGTCGAATACCGCAAAGACCCTCGCCGTTGCTGGTGCTGTTGCTGCCGCCCTTTCCGTTCAAATGACCACCCCGGTTCACGCCCAAGCACAAGAGAAGTGTTTTGGTGTGTCGCTGGCTGGCGAAAATGATTGCGCGGCTGGCCCAGGCACATCCTGCGCCGGCACATCTACAGTGGATTATCAGGGCAATGCCTGGACGCTTGTTGCGGCTGGCACATGCACTGACATGGAGCTGCCGGCATCGGCAGATGGCACTGCACGGATGGGCTCTCTTGAAGAGCTCGATCGTGACCTTCCGGCATAAGCCACATCGCACCTTTGAGCCTTCGCCCTGTGGCGGGGGCTCATTGCTTTTGACGACAAAGAGAGCCCCCTATGCTTGATGCTTCTCATCGCTTTGACCGCCTGCCGAACAAACCCGGCGTTGGCTACAAGCCCCAGCATTTTGCAGAGATCATGGAAGACCCCGGCCCAGTCGCGTGGCTGGAAATCCATGCCGAAAACTACATGGGCGCCGGTGGCCGACCGCTGGCGCAATTGCGTGCCTTGGCCGAGCGTTTTGCCATTTCTGTGCACGGCGTGGGCCTGTCCATCGGCGGCGAAGGTCGGCTTGATCCTGACCATCTTGCGCGCCTGAAGCATCTGATCGGTTGGCTGAACCCTGCCAGCTTTTCTGAACATCTTGCCTGGTCGACCCACGACAGCCACTTTCTGAACGATCTGCTGCCACTGCCCTATACCGCGGCCACGCTGGCCCGTGTGTGCGATCATATTGACGAAGTGCAAGAGATCGTCGGCCGGCAGATGCTGCTTGAGAACCCGTCGACCTATCTGGCGTTTTCTGAAAGCGATATGCTGGAGGTTGATTTCCTGTCTGAAATCGCGACCCGCACGGGGTGTGGTTTGCTGTTTGATGTGAATAACGTCTTCGTATCGGCCACGAACCAGCAAACCGACCCACTTAGCTATATCGACGCGTTTCCCCTTGATAAGGTTGGTGAAATACACCTTGGCGGGCATGATGAGGACGAAGACGATCACGGTGCAAGGCTGCTGATCGACAGCCACGGTAAGCCCGTTGTTGATCCGGTTTGGGCACTTTACGACCACACCATCGCCCGTGGAGGCGCCAAGCCCACGCTGATCGAATGGGACACGGATGTGCCCGAATGGCGGGTCCTGGCCGCCGAAGCAGCCCGCGCAAACGCTGCGTTGGCTCAGTTTGCACAATGATTGGGCAAACCGAATTCACCAAAGCCTTGCTGGACCCGGCGCGCAGCTTGCCAGACGGCTTGGTCGATCCGCAAGGCCGCCCTGCCCCAAAGCGGTTTGACGTGTATCGCAACAACGTCGCCGTTAGCCTGAGCGATGCATTGGAAACGGCGTTTCCTGTGATCCACAAGCTTCTTGGAGATGACTTTTTCCGCGCCATGGCAGGCGTTTACGTACGTGAGCACCCGCCCACCTCAGCGCTGATGATGTATTACGGCGCCGAAATGCCTGACTTTTTACACAGCTTTGAACCTGTGGGGCACCTGCCCTATCTGGCCGATGTCGCCCGGCTCGAACTGGCCATGCGAGAGGCGTATCACAGTGCCGATAGCACAGCTATTGCACCCGAGGCCCTTGGCGCGCTCACCCCAGAGGAGCTGATGCAGGCGCGCTTCACTCTTGCTCCCGCACTAAGGATCGTGGCTTCAGATTGGCCGATCTACGCGCTGTGGCAGTTCAACATGGCCAGTGGCCCCAAGCCCCAGATGCAAGCAGAAGATGTGATGATCGTGCGCCCCGCGTTCGACCCTGAACAGATCCTGCTCCCCAAAGGTGCCGCAGGCTTCATCGGCATGCTGGGCAAAGGGCAAAGTCTTGGCGAAGCCTTTGAGAGCACGACGCAAACGCATCCGGATTTCGACCTCAGCGCGACGCTGGGGCTACTTTTGCAAACCTCGGCGCTGACATCGCTGACAACTGGAATAACGACATGAATGCTATCATATCCTTGCACAATCGCGCCGCCAATGGGCTGTCACGGAGCGCTGATTGGGTCACACCAACGGTTGCGCGCCTGATCTTTGCAGCTGTCTTGTTCAGCTATTACTGGTCATCGGCTACGACGAAACTGGGCGATGGCATCTTGGGATTTCTACGCCCTTCAAGCGGCGCTTATATCCAGATTTTTCCCAAAGCGGTTGAGGCCGTGGGATATGACACATCGCAACTGGGCGCATTCCACTGGCTGGTGGTCGTGGCAGGCACATGGGCCGAGTTTATCTTGCCCGTGATGATCGTGCTGGGCTTACTGACCCGTCTTGCGAGCATCGGCATGATCGGTTTCATCGCCGTGCAAACGCTTGTTGATATCACAGGCCATAACCTGGCTGCCGCCGACATCGGCGCATGGTTTGACAAAGGCGCATCAAGCCTGATTGCAGATCAACGGGCGCTTTGGGTGTTTTTGCTGCTGGTGCTTGTCTTTCGCGGTGCAGGACCGCTTTCGCTTGATCGCGTGTTCAGCCGATCAGCTTAGCCTGCACATCTTTCCCCCAACCCAGATAAAGCGTCTCTGCATCGATGACAGGGCGCTTCATCAGTGTGGGATGGTCAAGTAACAGCTCAATCGGATCGCGCGCCCGCTCGCCCTCACTTAAACCACGCCAAGTTGTTGATCGGGTATTGAGCAAGGCATCCCCGAAAGCTGCATGAAAGCGCTGCAAATCGGCCCGTGTCACACCGTCGCTGCGGACATCAACGATTTCAACCGGATGTCCCGCTGCAACCAGCGCTTTTTGGGCCTTACGGCAGGTGTCACAGCTCTTAAGCCCATAGAATCGCATTCTCTGTCTCCCCGTCTATTCGATGGGATATGAAAACCATGTTAACTGACGGTCTGCACCCTTGTTTTTTCCCTAATCGGTCTAAGATTATTTCATGTCCCTGCAGGTAGCGGCCTCTCCCTGCGGGCGTACAAAATTGACCAAGGCCACGATCCGCTCTGGGGCGGCAACTTGAAGGAGACGACGGATGGCCACTGGCACCGTGAAATGGTTTAACACCACAAAAGGGTTCGGCTTTATCGAACCAGATGACGGCGGAAAAGACGTTTTTGTTCACATTTCCGCCGTTGAGCGTGCAGGCATGACAGGCCTCGCTGACAACATGAAGATCGAATACGAGATGATCGAAGGCCGCGATGGTCGTCAGTCGGCGGGTGAACTGAAAGCGCTGTAACGCGCCACACTCCCCCAAAAAGATTAAGTCGCGCCTGAAAGGGGGCGGCTTTTTTTATGGGGTTTGTCTGCTAAACGCGGATCAACTCGCGCATCACGGCATCTGGTCCGTCACCGCTTATCACCGTGCGGTCAAGCTCTCGCCAGTCGGCCTCAGCAAAGTCCGGGAAAAAGGCGTCCGCGTGGCTGATTTCCAAATCCACCTCGGTGACAAGCAGGCGGTCAGCCAATGGCAGCATCTCAGCATAGATGCGCTGTCCACCTATGCCGTAGACACGCCGATAGCCATTTTCGTAAGCCAAGGAAACGGCATCTTGCGGTGCCGCCACGACATGTTCGCTCACTGACCGGTCGCGAGAAACAACAATATTCATTCTACTTTTCAATGGTTTATATGGTAAGCTGTCCCAGGTTTTACGCCCCATCACGATGGCTCCACCCAGTGTCTCGCGCTGAAACAGCTTTAGATCTTCGGGCAAATGCCACGGAATGTCATTGTCTTTTCCAATCGCGCCGTTGCGCGCGCGGGCGACGATCAAGCTTAGCATCAGACGGCAACCGGTGCTTTGATTGCCGGGGCTGGATCATACCCTTCAAAGGCAAAATCCTCGAATGAGAAATCAAAGATCGACGCCACATCACGCTTGATAACCAATTTGGGCAAAGGCTTTGGGCTGCGGGCAAGTTGGGTTTTTACCTGCTCCATATGGTTGGAATAGATGTGCGCATCACCGATGGAGTGAACGAAATCGCCCTGCTCATACCCTGTGACATGGGCCAGCATCGCAAGCAGCAAGGCGTAAGACGCAATGTTAAACGGCACGCCCAAAAACATATCAGCCGAGCGTTGGTACAGCTGCAAATGCAGTTTGCCGCCGATAATCCGAACCTGCCAGAGCGTGTGACAGGGCGGCAGCGCCATATCGTCGACCTCGCCAGGGTTCCAGGCGGACACGATCAGGCGGCGGCTGTCCGGCGTCTTACGGATCGCTTCAATCAGTTTTTCGATCTGATCGACATGATGCGCAAAGAAGGTCGGCTGTCCGTTCTGACTGTCACCCGTTGCGCCCAGCGCCGGAAAGCGGCGCCATTGCGAGCCATAGACGGGCCCCAAATCGCCATTCTCATCGGCCCATTCATCCCAGATCGAAACGCCGTTTTCCTTGAGGTAGCCGATATTCGTATCACCGGCGAGGAACCACAAAAGCTCGTGCACGATAGACTTCAGATGCAATTTCTTGGTTGTCACCAGCGGAAAACCATCAGCCAGCGGATAGCGCGCCTGCAGGCCAAAGTAGCTAAGCGTGCCGGTCCCGGTGCGATCTGTCGAAACCTCGCCATGATCGAGCACGGTTTGAAGAGCGTCATGATACTGCTGCATCTGGGTCGTGTCCTTTGCCTTGGGAGCCGAGTCGCCGGATCACTATATCTTGATGAAATGCACCCGTGAACCGCCAGCTGTGGTGTTTCTTGTGGATAACTGAACAGTTAGCAACACCGCCGCGTTACGCTACATTATCTCTAACAAAAAGGGAGACATCCATGTCGCTGAAATATCTACACACAATGGTCCGCGTAAAGGATCTTGAGACATCCATCGCCTTCTACGAACTGCTTGGCCTTAAAGAGACGCGCCGCATGGATCATGAAGGGGGGCGCTTTACGCTTGTCTTTATGGCACCTCCGGGTCAGGAAGAGTGCCCTGTCGAGCTGACCTATAACTGGGACGGCGATGATGCCCTGCCCGATGACAGTCGCCATTTTGGGCATCTGGCCTACCGCGTTGGTAATATCTACGAGACGTGCCAGCATTTGATGGACAATGGCGTGACCATCAACCGCCCACCGCGCGATGGGCACATGGCTTTTGTTCGTTCTCCCGACAACATTTCCATCGAGCTTTTGCAGGAAGGCGACGCGCTCGAAAAAGCCGAACCTTGGGCGAGTATGGAAAACACCGGTCACTGGTAAGGTGATCTGGCGGGCCTGCATGACCGTCGCCTTGGGGCTGGGATGGATGACCAGCGCCGAGGCGGCGTGCCGGCAAGCACTTGTTTTGGGGCTTGATGTGTCAGGCTCTGTCGATGCGCAGGAATATCGCTTGCAGCTTGAAGGCCTGGCCAACGCCATTGAATCGCAGCAGGTGGCCGAGCGTCTTTTGGCAATGCCTGACGCACCGGTTCGGCTTGCTGTTTTCGACTGGAGCACGACCGAACGTCAAAGGGTGATCCTGCCGTGGCGTGAGGTTCACACACACTCCGATATCACGGCGATTACAGCTCAATTACGCGGCACAAAACGGGCGTTCAATGCGGCAGCGACCGCAAACTCAACTGCAACTGCCCTTGGCACGGCAATGACGTTTGGAATTGGCATGCTCGAGATGCAAGAGACGTGCTGGAAACGCACGCTTGATATCTCGGGCGATGGCAAGAACAACAACGGGATCGCGCCGGAGGATGTGTTTGTCGACAATCGTTTCACGATCAATGGTCTGGTGATAGGGGCGGATAATCCGCCCATCGGCGACGTCCGCCTGATCGAAATTGCTGATCTATCAAGCTATTACCGCACGACAGTTCTGCGCGGCCCAGATGCGTTTGTCGAAACAGCCCTTGGGTTTCGCGATTTCGAGAATGCGATGACACGCAAGCTGATCCGCGAGCTTGAGGGGCTGGTGATCGGCCGCCTTGATCCGTAGCTTCGCCTAGTAAATATAACGGATCTGATCGGTCCAGTATCGTTCAACACGGCGCAGAGAGGTATTGATCTCTTCGATGCCATCCATGCCGATGACGCCCTTGTCCATCAGGCCATCCGCGTGTCGGGCGAAAAGTTCAGCCACGATATCGCGAATGTTGCGCCCTTTTTCAGTCAGGCGCACCCGAACCGAACGGCGGTCAATCTCACATCGTTGATGATGCATATAGCCCATCTCAACGAGTTTCTTGAGGTTGTAGCTGACGTTCGAGCCTTGGTAATACCCGCGGGTTTTCAGCTCTCCAGCGGTGACTTCATTGTCAGAGATGTTGAAGATCAGCAGCGCCTGTACGGCGTTGATCTCAAGCACGCCAACCCGCTCAAATTCATCTTTGATGACGTCAAGCAACAGCCGGTGAAGCCGTTCCACCAATGCCAGACTGTCAAGATATCCGGCAACGAAACTGCTGCTTTGGCCTGTGTCGACCGTGTTTTGAAAGCTCATGGTTAATCCGCCTTATTGATCTGCTTTGAGACCAGTTACGGCGCAAATACCCAATATTCGGTTAAAGCTCGAAAAATTCGCGAAAAAAGAGCTATTTCGTGCCAGCGTGAACCGAAATATCTGAAATCAAACCGGAAAACTCGGATGGCGGCTCTGATTGGCCTGTCACCCACTGGTACAGGTCCTGATCGTTTTCTGACAGCAGCGCATCATAATTCACGATCTGCACCTCTGACATGGTATCCAACCGATCATCGGCATACGCGCTTAAGATCAGGTCCATCTCCTTGATGCCCCGCCGCATAGAACGCATTTTAAGTCGCTTGATCCGGTTCTCCGGCGTTTCTGACATCAGCTTTCCTTCAGCTTCTGGCGCAATTTCTTCTCAAGATAGCCCAATCTTTGGACCGCATGAGACAACTCGCCTTTCAGAACGCGGATTTCAACCAGAACATCTGTCACATCCGTCGACAACATATCCTCGTCGGGGGGGCCATCAGGGCCTTCGCCTTCGCCGGTCAGCAACCAGCTTAGCGACACCCCGACCAATCCAGCCATCATTTGCAGCTTGTTGGCACGCGGCTCTGAAATGTCGTCTTCCCAGTTTCGGATGGTGCCGTGCTTCACGCCCAATTGCTTGGCCAGTTGTACCTGGCTCAGCCCGGCCTGCTCGCGCGCGGCGCTCATACGGTCGCCGAATGTGGCTGTTTCTTCATCATACCAGCCCTCCATCACATCTGCTGCATCAGTCATATCGATCCTTCCGGGTTGATCGGGTGCTGGGTGCATCATATGAGGGTTGCGCCCAAGCTTCCAACCGGAGACGACAATGCCCTTCCTGTCTGCGACACTCGACCGCGTCAAACCCTCACCCACCATCGCGGTCAGCACAAAGGCTGCCGAACTGAAAGCCGCAGGACATGACGTGATCGGCCTTGGCGCCGGTGAGCCTGATTTTGACACACCTGCCAATATTGCAGCAGCAGGCAAAGCCGCGATTGACGCAGGCAAAACGCGCTATACGCCACCCGATGGCATCCCAGAATTAAAGCAGGCAATTTGCGACAAGCTGCTGCGCGACAATAGTCTCAGCTACCTACCAAAGCAGGTCAGCGTTGGCACGGGCGGCAAACAAATCCTCTATAATGCGCTGATGGCGACGCTAAACCCCGGCGATGAGGTCATCATCCCCGCTCCCTACTGGGTCAGCTATCCTGATATGGTGCTGCTGGCCGGCGGTGAACCCGTGGTGGTCGAAGCTGGTCTTGAAACAGGTTTCAAGATGACGCCCGAACAGCTTGACGCAGCGATCACGCCAAACACCAAATGGCTGATCTTTAATTCACCCTCGAACCCAACGGGCGCGGGCTATAGCTGGGACGAATTGAAAGGGCTAACAGATGTGCTGCTGCGGCACCCGCATGTCTGGGTGATGACAGATGACATGTATGAACATCTCACATTCGGGGATTTCAAGTTCTGCACCCCCGCTGAAGTCGAACCTAAGCTCTACGACCGCACGCTCACCTGCAACGGCGTGTCCAAAGCCTATGCAATGACTGGCTGGCGGATTGGCTATGCGGCAGGCCCAGCACACCTGATCGCGGCGATGCGCAAAATCCAATCGCAATCCACGTCAAACCCCTGCAGCATCAGCCAATGGGCCGCAATCGAAGCGCTGAACGGCGATCAAAGCTACATCGCGACGAACAATGCCACATTTGAACGGCGCCGCGATCTCGTGGTTGGAATGCTCAACGCGGCGCCCGGTATCACCTGCCCCACGCCTGACGGCGCCTTCTATGTCTATCCCTTTATCACCGGTTGCATCGGCAAGACCTCAAAGGGCGGCACCAAGATCACGAATGACGAAGCCTTTGCTACCGCTTTGCTTGAAGAGACCGGCGTCGCCGTCGTTTTTGGCGCCGCCTTCGGCCTTTCCCCGGCGTTCCGCGTCAGCTACGCTACGTCAGACGAGGCCCTGAAAGAGGCCTGCACGCGGATCATTCGCTTTTGCGAGGAGCTGCAGTAACGAGGGACAGAGCATGGCTGGAGACCTGCCAGAGTATTACTTCCGTGTCCGCGAAAACGGGGCGGCGGTATTTCGTGTCGATACGGAAAACCGCCAGCGGCGCATCGATATGGATCAGATCGCCGTTATCAATATCCGCAATGGTGATATCAAACCCCATGGTGAACGCACCTTATCTGCAAGCGATATGGAAGTGATTTCAGACTGGATGGCCGAACGGCGCGCAATCCTGGCGGAACGCGATATCGACGATATCCACCGGGCTGTCGATTACCTGAACCTCACCACCCAATGGGTGCAGTCCAAAGCAAGCGACGCAGAACTGGAAAACGTCACCGACGCACTGCTGCTGGCAATGCATGACCTGCGCTCGACGCTGGTGCGAAAAAAGGCAGACCGCTTGATGAAAGACAAAGGTTAGCCCGCCACCCGTCTCGCTTTTTCCAAATATCCTGGGGGTCTGGGGGTGAAACCCCCAGCGTGGCGACGCGCGTAGCGTGGCGCAAAATCTCAACCGGTTTGCAACCGCCGCAAAGTTGGCCCGTAAAATCGCCCTAACAGCAAAACCGCCGCCATCGCCAGCCCTACGACAAGGCCCAACCAGATGCCGATCCCGCCCAGTCCCAGCGGAAAGCCAAGCACATACCCGGCCGGCAGACCCAGCCCCCAATAGCTCAGCGATGCATGGATCATCGGAACCCGCGTGTCCTGTACCCCGCGCAGCAATCCCAGCGCCATGACCTGAGCACCATCCACAAACTGAAACAGCGCCGCCATCGCCAATAGCCCGACACCGACCGCAAGGATCGCCGGGCGTTGGGGATCATCAGGATCGACAAAAAGGCCGAGCAACGTCTCTGGCAGCAGCAAAAATGCAGCGATCGTGACCGCAGCGAATAAGACAGACGCCCCAATCGCAACGCTACCACCCGCTTTCAACCCACCGATATCCTTGCGCCCCAGCGCACGTCCGGCCCGTACGGTGGCAGCCTGCGACAGACCCAAATGCACCATAAAGGTCAGCGACGCCATCTGAAGCGCGATACCATGTGCCGCCAATTCAACAGCGCCTAACCAGCCCATCATGATGGCCGACGCCGTGAACAGGCCGGTTTCGGCAAAGCTGGTCACACCGATGGGCCACCCCAACCGGAACACAGTGCCCATAGCCTCAGCGTCACGGCGCCAAATGCGTTGGAACAACGCAAATTCCGGAAGTGCGCGCAGCACATAGAAAGTAAGCAGTGCCCCCGAAGCAAGCTGAACCATGACAGAGGCAACGGCAGCACCGCGCACGCCCAATTCGGGTGCGCCCCAATTGCCAAAGATCAGCGCGTAATTGACCACCGCGTTCAGCCCAGCTGCGCCCAGCGTGACCCATAAGATGATCTGTGTGCGCTCCAACGCGGATAAAAACGCCTTGAGAACCATCACGAACAGCGCGGGCAACATTCCAAAGCCCGCAATCCGAAGATATTGCTCGGCCAAGGCGGCGACATCCGCCTCTTGTCCAATCGCGCGGAAGATCGGTTCGGAAAAGAACATCGGCGGCAACATGATTATGCCGTAGATCATCGACAGCCAAAGACCCATCCGCGTGACCCGGCGGGCCTGAACCTCATCGCCTTCCTCAGAGGCTGCGGCGACCAAGGGCATGACAGCCCATGCAAAGCCGCTGCCCACAATGAAGAGCGTGAAAAAGATCGAAGACGCCAAGGTGGCCGCTGCCAAAGCCGTCACGTCATACCAGCCCAGCATCACCGTATCGGTTGTGGTGATCGCCATCTGCGCCACGTGACTACCGATCAACGGCAGACCCAGCAGCAAAAGCGCTTTGAGATGAGAAAGGCGCGTCATACCTTCCGCTTTGGCTGAAACGGACGGCTTGGGCAAGCCCTCGTGGCGGTCGATGGCCTATAGCGCGCGCAGCAAGAACTGGGTCGCAACGATGACGATCAAGCCGCCCCCCAGAATTTCAAGGATGGGTGCGACGCGGCCAAGGGACGACGCCTCGCTGAGCTGCGCCAAAGCGCCCTCCCGTGCCGATACCGCAAGCAAAGCGACACCTATCGTGATCGTGGCGGTGCCAAGCCCCATCGCAAACGCCCCCGCGATACCTGCCGCTTCGATCCCTAGGCGCCATGTCAGGATCAACAGGAACAGCGCGCCGGTGCAGGGTCGGATCGCGACAGCACCGACCACAATCAGCGCATCACGCAAAGATCGGACCGATCTGGCTTCTTCGACCGTTGGGGCATGTTTATGACCGCATCCGCCGCATGTGCCATCCGCAGTGTGCGTGTGTTGATCGGCATAAAGCAGCGCCTTGCTGCCGCGCCACAAAAGCCACAACCCGATGAGCGCAATAGCGCCGTAACTGACCGGCGCCATGATATCTTCGCTCACAGTCTCGATCCGCTGGCGACCCCACCCCAGTGCGAAGGCAGCACCATACACCAACAAAACCGCAGTCGCTGCTTGCGCAAGGCTCGATACCAGCGCCAACCCGGACAACCGTAGCGCCGTCACGCGGCGCGCGGTGCCATAGCCGCCAATCGCCAGCTTACCGTGACCTGGCCCCGCTGCGTGGAAAAACCCATATGCAAAACAAACGCCCATTAAACCCCAGAACGCACCCGCTTCGCCCGCGCGCAAGCCGCGCAAATATGAGGCCATCGCCCCTTGCACCTCGCGTTGACCATTCGCGGCCCAGATCGCAATGCGATCATCGGCACCCGTCAGCCAAAAGACCAGCGCCGCCAGCACAAGTAGGCCAAGCGCTATCCAGAAACGCATGTCAGCGTCACAGTATCGGCAAAATGCTCGCCCACGGCAGGAAAGTTATCATCCAGTTCAGGCTGAGGTACGGTAAACAGAAGCTCTTCCAACAAATCGGACGCCGCCGCGATATCGGCCAGCTTCAATGTGGCATCGCATCCATCGCGGCCTTGAATGGCAACGTCCAGCGTCACCGAATAAGCGGTGAAATATCCGGGGTCAAACGGGCGCACATGTACGGGTTCAATAGGCTCGATCGGGACCACAAGCGGGCGGCGATGTACCGATACCAGCTTTTCGCCCTCCATGCGCGTCTCTATTGGGACAGGTGCTGCCAAAGCCACAGGACCATCGGCTTCAAGGTAAAGATCCCCCTCAAAGCCTTCGATCCACTTCATGTCAAAGCCCTGAAGTTGTTCCAGCTCGGCGGGTTCCAGAACACCGTCCATATCCGGGTCCAACTGCATGTCTTCAAGCAAAAGCAGCGTATAAAGCGGATCATAAGCCCAGGTCACATCGACGGCGCTCAATTGACCTTGATCGTCAAAAACCAGCTTCAGGCCCGTGTCGATAAACACATGTGGGTGCGCCCCGGCGACCGGGGCAGCACAGCATAACGTCAAGGAAAGCGCGCGCGTCCACATAGACCCCAAATAAGCCGCCCGGCGCGCGCACTCAAGGGATCATTCTGCGGCAGGGACTGGCTTGGCAACCTTACGCTGCGCAGGATGCAGTGAAGTACCTAGAATATGGTCTGCCTTATGGATCACCTGTCCCGCACGGCCGACGATCAATGGATCAGGGTCGCGGACAACTTTCAGATCCTTGCCCGGATACTCCAGGCTATTGAGAAAATGCAGCATGCAGTTCAACCGGGCGCGCTTCTTATCGTTGGACTTGATGATCGTCCACGGCGCATCCGCCGTGTCGGTGTAAAAGAACATCGCCTCTTTGGCTTCGGTGTAGTCATCCCACTTGCCAAGGCTGGCCTTGTCAATCGGGCTAAGCTTCCACTGCTTAAGCGGATCTTCAGCGCGGCTGTCAAAGCGCAATTTCTGCTCTCCGCGCGTGACCGAGAACCAGTATTTGTACATCCTGATACCAGAATTCACGAGCATCCGTTCCAGTTCGGGCGTCTGGCGCATGAACTCTAGATACTCGTTGGGTTCACAAAACCCCATGACCCGCTCGACACCTGCGCGATTGTACCAACTACGATCGTAAAGAACCATTTCGCCACTGGTCGGCAGATGATCGACATAACGCTGGAAATACCACTGACCGCGTTCTGCGTCTGTCGGTTTGTTCAAAGCGACAACACGGGCGGCACGAGGGTTCAAATGCTCTGTAAAGCGCTTGATCGTGCCGCCCTTGCCTGCTGCATCGCGCCCCTCGAACAGAAGAACAAACTTCTGCCCCGTCTCCTGCGCCCACAGCTGAACCTTTAGCAATTCGGCCTGTAATTTCGCTTTTTGCACCTCATACGAACGTCGCGATAGCTTTGTGTCATAGGGGTATATTCCGTTTTCGAATGCGTCTTTAGCAGAATTTGGCGCAACAGTTTTGAGCGCGGTTTTACCGGCTGAAGTGGGGGGTGTCATTTCTGTCTCCTTGCGTGTCACGTCAGCCATAGCGCACCGGGGGCGTGTGCGCTTTGCGCTAAATCAAGTGAGGCAGAATGTCTCAGATTTTAGAAAACCCTTTTAAATCATGCTCTTCGATCATTTTTGCGTATGAGTCACGAAATCGTTTGTGCCCTGTCCGCTTTGCGAAAGAACCTGTCACGACCGCTGCGCGGCTGAACTTCTTGGCGCTGATGCATTGCGCTGCCAGGCGCCTGATATAAAGTCGGTCACCCCGACGCGCGCGTATCGCGCTGTGGATCTGTGATGCGGCGACCCCATGGTTCATCGCGCCATCAAGCAGCGCCCAAAACGCGCCATAGCGTAACAGCCGCTTTTCCGGGCCAGGCTCAAGAAAGCGGTTGCGCACGACCTGCGCGGATGGATCTGGGGTCATGGCTGCGTCACTGGTCGGATCGGTCAGCCAGACCAGACGTGACGCAACCGCAAGATTGGCCGCTTCCGGCAAATACCGGGCCTCAAGTATTTGATCGGGCGCTTTCGGCATCACGGTGACGATCCGCGCAGCCGGTGCGGCCAACGCATAGCAAAGCGCCGCATAGCCGCCTTCTTGATCGCCGTAAAACAGCGTCTCTTCAAACTGATCGAAAACCGCGCCGTCCACACAACGATCAAAGAAGGCAATCACATCAGGTGCACGGAAATCATGCCCAAACTCAGCAATGATGGTCAGCAAAGACCAGCCCCTTTGCCGGGCCTGCACTTCAAGCGCAGAATGGTGATGATCTGCGTCCATGCCTTTGGGGGCGGTCGCGAAATGCACAAGTAATTCAGGCCCTTCGACCGCAAAACGCACATGATGATGCGCGCCGAGCGGGCCAGTCAAACTGGCAGGATCAAGGTCGAAAGTCGTCTGGGTCACAGTCATCTCTTATCACTCATTACCACGCAGAATCGAGCCTTTGCAGACGCGACGTTCGCACATTCATGGTCTTATCGGGCCAAACAGATGACGTCAAAATGTGGCCTCGTCGCGGCGTGATTGAAGCCTTCGCGTGCCGATCCGTCTTCCCCCTCTGACGTAAACCTGCTTTATTGGGAAAAACCCTTAAGAATAAGAGCAGCTGCCATGGCCGACGACCTTCTTTCCGGCACTCCGGACCCGACCGATTACGATGCCTCCTCGATCGAAGTGCTGGAGGGGCTGGAGCCTGTGCGCAAACGCCCCGGCATGTATATCGGCGGCACGGATGAGCGTGCGCTCCATCACATGGTGGCCGAGGTACTGGACAACTCCATGGACGAGGCCGTGGCGGGTTTTGCCAACAGGATCGAGGTCGAGCTGCACGCGGACTACGCCTTGACCGTGCGCGACAATGGGCGCGGGATCCCGATTGATCCGCATCCGAAATTTCCCGACAAATCCGCGCTTGAGGTGATCCTGTGCACTCTGCACGCAGGCGGCAAATTCTCGGGCAAGGCTTACCAGACCTCAGGTGGTCTGCACGGTGTCGGCGCGTCGGTTGTCAATGCGCTCTCCGACAGCATGGTCGTGCAGGTCGCGCGCAACAAGGAAGTCTTTGAACAACGCTTCTCGCGCGGTGTGCCCCTTGGCGGCGTCGAAAAAGTCGGCGCAGCCCCCAACCGGCGCGGTACCACGGTGACCTTCCACGCCGATGAACAGATCTTCGGCAAACATCGCTTCAAACCCGCGCGCCTTTTCAAATCCATCCGCTCCAAGGCCTATCTGTTTTCCGGCGTCGAAATCCGCTGGAAGTCCGAGATTGATGATGGTGAGACCCCAACCGAAGCCACGTTCCACTTTCCCGGCGGCCTGTCGGATTACCTGAAAGAGACACTCGGCGCTTCATCAACCTACGCTGAACAGCCCTTCGCAGGCACCGTCGATTTTCAGGAAAAGTTCAACACCCCCGGCAAGGTCGAGTGGGCAATCAACTGGACGCCGTCCCGCGACGGCTTCATCCAAAGCTACTGCAACACCGTGCCCACGCCCGAAGGCGGCACCCACGAGGCAGGCTTTTGGGCCGCGATCCTCAAAGGCATCCGCGCCTATGGTGAATTGATAAACAATCGCAAAGCTGGCCAGATCACGCGTGATGATTTGATTACTGGCGGCTGCGCGTTGGTGTCTTGCTTTATCCGCGAGCCGGAATTTGTGGGCCAGACCAAAGACCGTCTGGCCACGGTCGAGGCGCAGAAACTGGTTGAGAACGCGGTGCGCGATCACTTCGACAATTGGCTGGCCGCCGACACGAAATCCGCAGGCGCCATCCTCGATTTCCTTGTCCTTCGGGCCGAGGAACGCCTGCGCAGGCGACAAGAGAAAGAGACGGCCCGCAAATCTGCCACCAAGAAACTGCGCTTGCCCGGCAAGCTGGTCGATTGCTCCGCCACGAACCGCGACGGGACCGAGTTATTCATCGTCGAGGGGGACTCGGCTGGCGGCTCCGCCAAGATGGCGCGGGACCGGAAGACCCAAGCCCTGCTGCCCCTGCGCGGCAAGATCCTGAACGTACTGGGCGCGGCGTCGTCAAAGCTCGGCTCCAACGCGGAAATCAGCGACCTGACCCAAGCGCTGGGTGTCGGTCTCGGCACGCGCTTCAACGTCGACGACCTGCGCTACGACAAGATCATCATCATGACCGACGCCGATGTCGACGGCGCGCATATCGC
>CAKZXZ010000059.1 GCA_937883775.1 uncultured Paracoccaceae bacterium | reverse complement strand
ACCGCGCGGCAGGCCCTTGCTAAAACGCGCTTTGTCATCGTCGACGCTCCCGCAGACGCGCTTTTGAGCATCGCGGATTTACCCGAAGCACAAGGCGCTGTGCTGATGAACGCCGGTTCCGAAGATGCAACACTGCGCGCAGAAGCCTGCCGCGCGAACGTACTGCATACCTTGCCGTCAATTGCGATGCGCACAGATGCACTGGCCCAGCTTCTTGTTAAGAAAAAGTGGGACGATCTGGTAATGATCGCTGGTGGCCATGCCCGCGATCAGGCCTTCGCCGCCTCAGTTGAGGCGTCCTTTGCCAAATTCGGGCTTACGCTTTCTGGCCGCAAGGAATGGCGTTTCGACGCAGACATGCGGCGGAATGCAGCGCAAGAAGTGCCTTTATTTACACAGGATTTTGGCCGCTACGACGCATTGATAGTCGCAGACGAATACCACGATTTTGGCCGTTACGTGCTTTACAACACATGGGAACCACGCCCCATCGTCGGCTCAGAGGGCCTGACCGCCGAATCATGGGGCAAAGCCGTCGAGCAATGGGGCGCTGCCCAGTTGCAATCGCGCTTTGTCGACGAACATGCCCGCAGCATGGAACCGCGCGATTACGCCGCCTGGGCTGCTATGCGCGCCCTTGGGGAGGCCGTCACCCGCACCAAGTCCAACGATCCGGCCGTTTTGCTGGACTATATGCTTGGCGACGATTTCGAACTGGCAGGCTTTAAGGGGCGGCCATTGACCTTCCGCACCTGGAACGGCCAGCTGCGCCAACCTATTCCCTTGCTCCATCCCCGGGCTTTGGTCGCAAATGCTCCCCTCGAAGGCTTCCTGCACCAAAGGACCGAGCTGGACACGCTGGGCCTTGATGCACCCGAATCCGCCTGCACCGCCTTCAACTGATCCCTAGGAGACAATCATGCTCAGACATACCGCACTTGCTTTGATCCTGTCCGTTAGTCCGGCCTTCGCTGACGAGATTTGGGTGTCCAACGAAAAGGACGACACGATCAGCGTGATCGATATCGAAACAATGGAAGTTGTGCGCACGATCGATGTTGGCGAGCGGCCACGTGGGATTACGTTTTCGCAGGATTATTCAGTGCTCTATGTCTGTGCGTCCGACAGCGATACCGTCCAGGTTATTGACCCAGAGACCGGCGAGGTTCTGCATGAACTGCCTTCGGGCGAGGATCCTGAACAATTCGTTTTGCATCCAGATAACCGCCATCTTTACATCGCGAACGAAGACGACGCGATCACGACGGTCGTGGATACACAAACCCGCAAGGTTGTCGCTCAGATCGATGTTGGCATTGAGCCCGAAGGGATGGCCGTTTCCCCGGACGGGGAGATCGCAATCACAACGTCCGAAACAACAAACATGGCGCATTGGATTGACACCAAAACGCAAGAATTGTTCGCCAATACGCTGGTCGATAGTCGCCCCCGTCATGCAGAATTTGTCCGCGACGGCTCAGAGCTTTGGGTGAGCGCTGAAATCGGTGGCACCATCACCGTCTTTGATCGCGAAACACAGGCTGAAAAGGCCAAAATAAACTTTGAAGTCGAAGGGGTGCATCCTGATCGTGTCCAACCCGTCGGCTTTGAGTTGACCGAAGGCGATACACACGCCTTCGTTGCCCTCGGGCCTGCAAATCACGTCGCTGTTGTGAACGCCGAAACCTATGAGGTCGAGGACTACATCCTTGTGGGTCGACGCGTCTGGCACATGGATTTCAACGCAGATCGGTCGCTTTTGTTTACGACGAACGGTGTCTCTGGCGACGTGACAGTCATCGACGTGGCCAAGCGCGAGCCGCTCAAATCCATCAAGGTCGGTCGCTTTCCGTGGGGCGCCGCCTTCCGCCCAACTAACTGATAAACCGAAGAAAAGAGGATACAGATATGCGCCGCATTCTAACCATGATTGCCACAATGACAGCCTTGGCAGTCACCCCTGCTATGGCGGACAACGATGATGATGACGACAACGCGTTCGGGCTTGCCGGAATTCTGTCAGCTAAAAACAAGGAAGATCTTGAACCGATCCAACTTGGTGCAGGCATTCCGCTGACATCAGCGCCATGGATTCTGAAATCAGGGACCTATTACGAATTCGAAATCCAAGGCGATGGCAGCCAGGAACTGGCACTCACCGGCCCGGAATTTTTCCGTGCGATCTGGGTCGATGAAATCGTGGTTGAAGGGCTCGAGATCAGGCCACTTGGCGTCGATTCTGTTGAATTTGATGAGGCCGGCGAGATGGAGATCGGCTTTGTCGCGATCAAACCGGGCAGCTATTACCTAAAAGTTCCCGGCAGCACCGGTGAGACCCAGCGCCTTGAAATCACCATTGAATAGACGCGCCTTCTGCGAACCTTTGCGATGATCGCTGATGATGTGACAACTGCCGCGCTTGAGGTCCGTAACCTGTCATTCAGTTACGGACCCAAGCGCGCCCTTGCAGATGTCAACTTTGCTATTCCACCAGGATTTACTGCATTGCTGGGGCCCAACGGCGCGGGCAAATCGACCTTGTTTGCATTGCTCACACGGCTTTTTACCAGCGCAGACGGCACGATCACCATTGCTGGACATGATCTATCGCGCCAGCCCCGCCACGCGCTAGCCGAGATGGGTGTCGTCTTTCAGCAATCCACGCTGGATCTTGATCTGACCGTAAAACAAAATCTGCTCTACTTTGCGGCCCTTCATGGCCTGTCAGGCCGCGATGCAGCGCAACGGGCCGAGACCGCTTTAGCACGGCTAAACATGGCAGAGCGCGCGGACGAAAAGGTCCGCAATCTGAACGGAGGTCACCGCCGTCGGACCGAGATCGCCCGCGCCTTGCTGCATGATCCGCAAGTCCTTTTGCTGGACGAACCGACAGTGGGCCTTGACGCGGCAGCCCGCGCCGCCATCACGCAACATGTGCATGACCTGGCGCATGATGGGATGACGGTGCTGTGGGCGACACATCTTAGCGACGAAATTCAGGACGACGACCATCTATTGATCTTGCATCAGGGTCAGCTGCTTAGAGATGGGAACGTGTCAAAGTTGCGCGGCAAGACCCCGCTTTCCAATTATTTCCTCACACTGACCGGCCCCAAGCCATGAGATGGCTTCCCGCCCTTTTCGCAATCATGCGCCGCGAGGCGTTGCGGTTCGTTCATCAACGGGAGCGTTTCATCTCGGCATTGGTGCGGCCTTTGGTTTGGCTACTGGTCTTTGCCGCAGGCTTTCGTGCGGCCCTAGGCTTGTCGATCACTCCGCCCTACCAGACCTACATCACCTACGAGATCTACATCGTGCCCGGCCTGTGTGGAATGGTGATGCTTTTCAATGGCATGCAATCATCGTTGTCGCTGGTCTATGACCGCGAAATGGGGTCGATGCGTTTGCTGCTGACGTCCCCGCTTCCACGCTGGTGGCTCTTGACCTGCAAGCTGACCGGCTCAACCGTGATCTCGATCTTGCAAGTTTATGCCTTTCTAGCCACCGCCGCTGCCTTTGGCATCACGATGCCAACCGTGGGCTACGTCGCGGTACTTCCCGCGCTGATGCTGGCTGGCTTGATGCTGGGGGCTTTGGGCCTCGCATTATCAAGCTTCATAAAACAGCTCGAAAATTTTGCAGGTGTGATGAACTTTGTGATCTTTCCGATGTTTTTTCTGTCTTCTGCACTTTATCCACTTTGGAAGATGGCCGAAAGCTCGCGCCTTTTGCACAATATTTGTGCGTTCAACCCCTTTACCCATGCCGTTGAACTCATCCGCTTTGCGCTTTATGGGCAATTCAATTTTGCAGCACTCGCTTGGGTTTTGATCGCAACAGCCGTTTTTGGAGCGCTGGCCCTTTGGGGATATGACCCGGCGCGTGGCTTGATCCGCAAACGCGCTTAGGTCAGACCTACTGGCCTTTTCTACGACCTCTACGGCGATGTGGAACCCAAGCAGATATGCTAAGGGAGGAAGACGAGAGGAAGTGCCATGCGTTTGATTTTGATCTCAACCCTTTGTGTCGCGACCAGTGTTGCAGCCGATGATATCACCGTGACTGACGAAGACGGGACACTTAACCCGCAAGACACAGGCTTCGGTCGGATCATGTCAAATGTCGAAGATGGACAGACCGACATGGTCACCTGCGCAACAGGCTATTACATCACGAAATCAGGCCGCCACGCGCCCGCCCGCAAGCTTTTCAAGCAATGTGCCGAGGCCGGCTATACCGCCGCGATGACATGGATGAGCCAGCTCGATAACAATGGTCTGGGTGCAGACTATGACCCCGACGCTGCTGCAAGCTGGGATCATCGTGCCGCGCAAGCCGGTGATCCGATCGGCAAGTTCAACCACGGTTTGAACCTGTTGCGCGGCCATGGGATTGCTCAGGATGAAGCGGCAGGGCGCGCTTTGATCGATGAAGCGGCGCAAGATGGTCTGCGCATCGCAAAGTCACTGCAGCAAAGCGATTACGATCCGAACTCCGTCACGCCTGATGCCGACGAATGGAAATACGCACCACTTTTTTAGGCTAGATCGGCTTATCTGAAACAACCCGTGCCGGACGGCCTGCAAGACGAACGATCCGCGTCGCCAGACGCATAGCCTCGGCTTCAGAATGGGTCACAAGCACTGTCGTGATCTTATGTTGTTCGCGCAAGTGATCGAACAGCGTCATCATCTCGTTCACCAGATCCGGATCAAGCGAGACAAAGGGCTCATCAAGAAGCAACAGCTTGGGACGCGCAGCAAATGCACGCGCAAGAGACAGGCGGCGTTGCTGGCCCAAGGAAAGCTGCGTTGGAAACAGATCGGATTGGCGCGCCAGACCGACCTCTGCCAAGTGCTCGGCCGCCTCGGCTTGGCTACAACCGGTTGTCAGCGTGATGTTGTCGATCACACGCCGCCACAGCAACAGCGTTGGTTCTTGAAAGACCAAAGCGACGGCGTCGACGACGTTACGGTTCCCGTCAAAGCCCGCTTCCAGCCCAGCCAGAATGCGCAGAAGGGTCGTTTTGCCAACACCCGATGGTCCGACAAGCGCAACCGTTTCACCCGCATGGATGGTCAGATCAAGCGCACCCAGGACGGCGTCGCCACCAAGGGAAAGACCTTTGAGTTCCAGATGTGCAAGAGGCGAGGCCAAAGGCCCCGCCATCATCGTTTTCGCATTCTCGGGACGCATCAGCTGCCGGGTGCAAAAAACGTGCCGTCAGGCAGATCCGTTGCGTCACCGACCAGATCAGGACCACCTTGCTTGGCCATCAAAGCAAGCATACGTGCAGCTGCGTCTTCATCGATTTGGCCTTCATCGGGAATACCCGCACGAAACCCTGCTTTAAGCGCATCAAACTGCGCGTCGGTTTTGGCTTTCATACGCGGGCGCAAACGATCCCACTCAGCGTCGTTGCTGGCCAGCATATCTTTTGCTTTGCGTGATGCTGCAGCAAGCCCTTCAATCAATTCCGGCTGTGCCCGCACCAGATCCCCTTTCACGACATAGCCCAAAAGGGGCGTGTTCGGATCAAGACCCAGCGCAGTGGCCGCTGTGGAGACGTCAATCAGTTTGCGCATGCCGCCCGCTTCCATCTTTGCGGTGAAGTGCCAGAAATTAATCGCGCCGCCCAAGTCGCCTTTTAACGCGGTTTTAAAGATCAACGGGGGTGCGCCGAACACCTGTTCCGTCTGGGCGGCCAGATCAAAGCCCTGCTCGGCAGCATATGCTTGCAAGATCAGCCATGACTTATCAAGCGGGCCACCCGCGATACCAATCTTCGCACCGTCGAGATCAGAAAGACTTTGTGCCGTGCTATCACCCGGTACAAGTAGGCCGCCGACCGCTTTGGAATATGGGATAAAGACATAGTCTTTGCCTGCAGCGCGCTGACGCGCGACCCACAGCCAGTCCGACACGATCACATCCGCCTCACCGCCTTGAAACGCGACTTTGGCAGCAGATCCGCCCGCCACGCCCTGAACGTCCAGATTAAACCCATTAGCCGTATCGAGACCGTGGTGCTTGATGACATCCAGCTCCCAATTCACGGTGCCAAATTCAAGGACATGTGCGCGCAGGCTCGGAGCCTCGGCCAAAGCGGCGCCAGCCAACAGGCCAATTGTTGTCGCGACAACGGCGATTTTCTTCATGAACATCTTAGGTTCCTCCCATGTTAAGGAAGACCGTAAGAAGCTGTGCAAAGCTTGGGTATACGACTTTGGGAGGTATGGTTTGAAGCCAAAGCCCCCGACATTCGTCGTAGTTCAAGGGGTCTTACGACCAAAGGCCAATTCCGCAGCCCCCTGCTTAATCGGGATAATACCTTTTGACTCTGCCTGCGTCATTCAACCTGGCAAGAGCCGAAACGGCCGATTGGGAGGAACCGAAATGAACCGTTTTATAACCGCAGCACTTGCTGCGTTGTTGGTGTCAGGCACCGCATTTGCCGAAGGGGTAACCGAAGCTGATCTCGCCGACGATCAAGCGTCGGCAGCTGATATTCTTACGAATGGCATGGGACGGCATCTACAACGCTACTCCCCACTTGATATGCTGAACAAAGAAAACGTGCAGAACCTTGTTCCCGCCTGGGCTTTCAGTCTTGGTGGTGAAAAACAGCGCGGCCAGGAAACACAGCCCATTATTTATGACGGGATGATGTACATCACCGGCTCTTATAGCCGCATTTACGCGCTGGACGTCGAGACCGGCAAAGAGGTCTGGCAGTATGATGCGCGCCTGCCCGAAGGCATTCTGCCTTGCTGCGATGTGGTTAATCGCGGCGCTGCAATTCACAACGACAAGATTTACTTTGGAACGCTGGATGCACGCATCATGGCGCTTGATGCGAAAACAGGCGACGTGGTCTGGCGCAAGAAGATCGCCGACTACAAGGCGGGCTACAGCTATACCGCAGCCCCTCTGATCGTGAACGGCCTTGTTGTCACCGGCAACTCGGGCGGTGAATTCGGGATCGTCGGCGAGGTACAGGCCCGCGATGCCGAAACCGGCGAGCTGGTTTGGACGCGCCCTGTCATCGAAGGGCATATGGGCACGCTCAACGGTGAAGAAAGCACAATGACCGGCACGCTCAACGCGACATGGCCGGGTGACATGTGGAAAACCGGTGGCGGTGCGACATGGCTTGGTGGATCTTATGATGCGCGCACCGACACGCTGATCTTTGGTGCTGGCAACCCGGCGCCCTGGAACAGCCATCTGCGCAACGCAGGAACCCCCGTTGACGGCAATGTCGGTGATAACCTTTATGCCGCCAGCCGTATTGGCATTGACCCTTCGAATGGAGAGATCAAGTGGCATTTCCAGACAACCCCGCGTGAGGGTTGGGATTATGACGGCGTGAATGAAGTCGTTGCCTATGATGATCGCGAAGGCAATCAGCGCCTTGCAACAGCAGATCGCAACGGTTTCTTCTACGTTCTGGACGCAGCAGATGGCGCGTTTGTTTCAGCTGATCCGTTCGTCAAGGATATCACATGGGCCGAAGGGATCGACGACACCGGGCGCCCGATCTTTGCCGAAGATAACCGCCCCGGCAATCCGGCAGATGCCGCCGATGGCAAGAAGGGGGAAGTTGTATTTTCATCCCCGTCCTTCCTTGGAGGCAAGAACTGGATGCCGATGGCGTTCTCGCAGCGGACCGGCAACTTCTATGTGCCTTCGAACGAATGGGGCATGGATATCTGGAACGAGCCGATCACCTACAAAAAGGGCGCGGCGTATCTGGGCTCCGGTTTCACCATCAAGCCGAACTACGCCGATCACATCGGCAGCTTGAAGGCGATCGACCCGGACACTGGCGAATGGAAGTGGGAGTTCAAGAACGACGCTCCGCTGTGGTCCGGTGTGATGACAACCGCAGGCGGTTTGGTCTTTTTCGGCACGCCTGAAGGTGAATTCATCGCCCTCGATGACGAGACCGGTGAAAAGCTTTGGTCGTTCCAGACCGGCTCTGGCATTGTTGGTCAGCCTGTCACCTGGGAGCAGAATGGCGAGCAATATGTTTCGATTATCTCAGGCTGGGGCGGCGCTGTTCCGCTTTGGGGTGGCGAAGTCGCACAGAAGGTTAACTACCTGAACCAGGGTGGTCTTTTGTGGACATTCAAACTGCCAAAGCAGTTAGCATCTGCTAACTGATATCTCCCTGTTGGGCAGTTCGCGGCGCACCCCTTTCGGGTGCGCCGTTCATTTTTGTATATGCGACCTATTGGCTAAAGACGGTCGCTATTTGACTTCCTAATCTCAGGTTATGTCCCAGTTACAGACCAAACAGATTGAACCACAGTTCGCACTTGCACCAGAAGGGTGGGTCTTGATCGTTGATGACCACCCCCTGTTTTGCGAGGCGCTCGAGTTAACCCTGCGCTCGATCAGCGACTACACACGGCTGACAAAAGCGGATTCGCTGAAATCCGCCTTGGACGTCTTGCAACAGACACCACCCCCTGCCCTTGTGATCCTTGATCTTAATCTGCCAGACGTGACCGGCATGGATGGTCTGGTCAGAATGATCCAGGCCGTACAACCCGCACCTGTGATTGTCGTCAGTTCGGTATCTGACAACCGGATCGTGACAACCGCCCTGAAAGCTGGCGCAGCGGGTTACGTGCCGAAGCATTCGCCGCGCTCCACATTCCATTCCGCGCTGGAAGCCATCGCATCGGGTCGGATTTATGTCCCCGAAAACTTTGTCGCGACAGAGGTGCCCAGCCAGCAAGCCCGTGCGCTTGAAGCAATCGGATCGCTGACACGGCAGCAGTCCCGCATACTTGAATTGATCTGCGACGGGCTTTTGAACAAACAGATCGCCTATGAGCTGTCCATTGCTGAGACCACGGTCAAAGCGCATGTGACCGCCATCATGCGCAAGCTTGGTGTGCAAAGCAGAACGCAAGCTGTCCTGGTGGCACGCGATGCCAACTTCTCGGAAATCTTGCCAGAATCCGACCCTGCAGTCTAAACTGCCAATGGGAGGAATTCTGATATCTTGACCGACACATTTCGCCCCATGCGATTGGCGGGCGATGTGCGGCATGGGTCGACGTTTGTAACGGCCCAAGTCGCAGTTCATTCCGCAAATCCGGCAACTCAACTGGCGCGCGCCTTTCAAGGCGTCGAGCTTGCCCATGTGCTTGTCTTTGCAACACCACAAGCCGATTTTGCAGCGCTCATGAAGGGGCTGTCAGCGGCGCTTGGGCCGTGCCCGGTCGTTGGATGCACCAGCGCGGGGGAAATAGGGCGTGGCGGTTATCTGGATGACCACATCGTTGCCGTCGGTCTGCCACGCAAACTCTTCTCGGCGCGGACCGTTCTGATTCAGGACCTTGGTAAAACGAACCTGTCCCATCAGGTCGACCGTCTGATCCAGAACCGCGTCGCCCTGCGTACAGCCAATCGCGAACGCCCCAATGGGTTTGCCTTCCTGATGGTCGACGGGTTGAGCCAGCGCGAAGACGCCCTTGTCAGCGCGTTGACGCCAGCGCTTGGCTACACTCCGCTTTTCGGGGGCTCTGCCGGAGATGGGATCAATTTTGAGCGTACGTATGTGGGCTGTGACGGGCATATTTATGAAGACGCAGCGACAGTGACATTTGTTGCGACAGCATGCGAAACGCAGGTCTTTTCGGTCAATCACATGGTGCCGTCAAAAACGCGAATGGTCGTGACCGAAGCCGATCCCGAGCGGCGTGTCGTCAAAGAGATTAACGCCGAACCCGCCGCACAGGAATACGCCCGCCTTGTTGGCAAAGACTCACAACAGCTTGACGAGCTGACCTTTGCGGCACATCCGGTCATGGTGCGTATTGGCGAGGACTATCACGTCCGGGCAATTCAGCGGATGAACAAGGACGGCGATCTGGTGTTCTTCTCAGCGATTGACGAAGGCATGGTTCTGACCACCGCCGAACCTCGTGATATGGCCAGCCATCTTGACGCCAGTATCGAGCAGTTGGTCAAAGGCCGCGCCAAGCCTGATATTCTGGGCTGCGATTGCATCCTGCGCCGGATCGAGGCGCAAAAGTCCCAGACGCAACAAGACATCGGCCGTGTGCTGGAACGCCACGAAATCGTTGGCTTTTCAACCTATGGCGAACAGATCGGACCCTTACATGTCAACCACACATTGACGGGCGTTGCGATCTTTCCCAAGTCGGATCAAGTTTCATGATGCGTGAACTTCTACATCCCGACGACAGCCTTGAACGTCAACGCGATAAGCTGCTGAGGATCAGTGCAGCCCTGATGCAGCGCGTCGAGCAGACGCCCAGCAATGCCTCTGCCGCGTTCAGCCAGTTCGAACGCGCAGCCTTGCTGGAAGCAGAAGTCAGGCAGCGCACAAACGATCTGGAAAAGACGCTTGATCTGCTGAACCAAAGCAACGCCCAACTGGCCGAGGCAAACCAGGAAACCGAAACTGCACGCTCGTATCTCAATGAAGCCATCGAAAGCGTGAACGAAGGGTTTGCCCTGTTTGACAACAACGATTGCCTTGTTCTGCACAACAGCCGCTTTTGCCGCGATCTTTTGGATCTGGTTCCCAAGCTTGAAAACGGGATGAGCTTCAAGAACTACGTCAAGAAGGTCAGCCAATCTATCTATCTCGATCTTCCCCCGGATATGTCGCCAGACATGTGGGTCAAAAACCGCCTGCGGCGACACAAGGACGAGGCCGTGGTCTTCAATGTTGCCCTGACACGGGACCGCTGGTTGCAGGTGAGCGAATACCGTACGACCCTTGGCGGCACTGTCATCCTGCAAATGGACGTCACAAACATCATGCGGGCCGAACGCGCCCAACGTGAAGAGCTTGTGGACAATCAGTCCCGCATGCTCCGCGCGACGCTCGATCATCTGGCGCAAGGCGTCTGTATCTTTGACAAGGACGCGCGTCTTGTCGGTTGGAACCGCAAGCTTGAAGAACTGATCGATCTGCCCTTGCCCGGGGCCAGCCTTGGGATGACGTTTGACAGCATCCTGAACCTGCTGCGTGGCAAGATGAGCTTTGGCATGGGGTTTGGACGGAAATGGCTGGTTGACTGGTCCAACAAAGAGAGTGGCCGCGCGCCAATATCGTTTGAAGTGACGCGTGGCGACACGCAAACCTTCGACCTTTTCGCACAGGAAATGCCCGATCAGGGCTTTGTGATCTCATTCACTGATGTCACGCAAGAACGCCGTTCCGCAAAAGCCCTGCGCGAGATGAACCGCACCCTGGAACACCGCGTTAACGAGCGAACCGAAGAACTTGGCCTTGCTTTGAAAGAAGCAAAACGCGCCAACGAGTCCAAAAATCGCTTCGTCGCAGCAGCCAGCCACGATCTGTTGCAACCCCTGTCGGCCGCCAAGCTATTTCTGGCATCCCTTCAAGATCGCGATCTTGAGGCCGAGGCGCAGGACATCACACTCAAAGCGGCCAGCGCGCTTTCATCGGTTGAAGGCATCATCGAAGCTTTGCTCGATATCTCAAAACTGGATGCGGGTCGCGCGGTCTTTGACATCAAGCCTTGCGCACTTGATACGATGTTGCAGTCGCTTGCCACCGAGATGGCACCGCTTGCGGAAACCAAGGGCCTCACGCTTGATACGGTGTCTTCAACCGCAACGGTGGTCTCAGATCAGGTCTTTCTGCGGCGGATCCTGCAAAACCTCATCAGCAACGCGATCCGGTATACTCAGGAAGGGCGCGTCTTGGTGGGTGTACGCAACGCAGGCGACCAAGTCAGGGTTGAAGTACATGACACAGGGCCCGGCATCGCAAAGGAAGACCAAGCGCGGATCTTTCAGGAGTTCGCCCAGCTTGCGCCGTCGCGCAGTGGCTCCAACGGGCTTGGGTTGGGTTTGGCCATCGTGGACCGGGCCTGCCAATCTTTGAACCATGGCCTTGATCTGCGCAGCACACCCGGACAAGGGTCATGCTTTTCGGTGACCCTTGATCGTGACACCCGCAAAGCGGATGCTGACGAAGCCCATGGCACCGACCTTCCCGGCGCAAATGCGATCCGTGGAAAGATGACCTTACTGGTTGAAAATGACCTAGGCCTGGCACGTGCGATCACGCTGAAGATCGAAGGCTGGGATGGCCATGTCATTCACTGTGAAACCGGCGAAGAGGCGATGGCGCTGCTGGACGAAATCGAACTGGCCCCTGATGCAATGCTGCTGGATTATCAGCTTGGTGCCGGCATGGACGGCGTCGCGCTTTGCCGCGCGCTTTGGCAGCGATATGGGCCTGTCTCAACGGCGATCATCTCGGCCAGCCGCGATGCCAGTCTCAAACGCGCTTGCGACGAGATCGGCATCCCGCTTTTGCGAAAACCACTGGATACGGTGAAACTGCGTATGTTTCTGGACAGCGCTGCCACCTAAGGCTCATGCTATTTGCGGGTTGCGCCAGGCGGTTGCACGGGCTTCGAGCCGAGCCAAAAGCCCGTATTCCAACCCCAGCATCAGAATGATGAAGCTGAATGCATAGGCCAAGACATATCCGGTTTCAAAAAGCTGGAAATACAGATGGATCTGAAACCCGATCCCATTTGACCGGCCCAGAAATTCGACGACCAGAACAATTTTCCAAATGATCGCAAGGCCGTTGCGGGTTGATGAAGCAAGATAGGGCCAAAGCTGCGGCACCATCACGTGGCGCAACCGAGCAGCGGGCGACATTCGAAAAACCTGACCCATGTCACGCAGACCCGCATCAAGCGCACGCACTCCTTCACGGATGGTCACTGCGACCATGGCCGTTTTGTTCACCGCAACTGCTGTAATCGCTGCGACCTCGTTCAAGCCGATCCAAAGGTAGCACAACACGATCACGACCAAGGCTGGAATATTCTGGAAAACAACGACCCAAGGCCCAAGCCAGTCATTTGCGCGCTGCGATACGCCCAGAAGCAAACCAAGCATGATGCCCAAGGTCATCGCAATTGTGAACGCGGCCGCCACACGCGCCATCGTCGCACCCATATGCCCCAAAAGCGGGCCAAACGCAGCCTCTTGCCATGCGATCTGCGCGACCTCCCACGGGGTGGGTAAAATGGTTGGATCCGCCGTCGCAAAGGCAGCCGCGACCCATACAAGGACCAGAACTGTGAGAGATGCGAAAAAGGGAAAGGCGCGCTGTGTCATTCACGTACTTTAGCCTTGCCCTGCGCCCACAGGTCTCAGGACTTTGGTCTCATATAGATCGGGGCCCCGTGTGCCTACTCTAGAAGGCTATGAAAGGGTTGTTTAGATTGTTGGCCCTATGGCTTTTCATCTGCGCGAGTATCGCTGGCGCTGAACCCTTGCCGCGTGATGATATCGCCGCACGCATCTTCGCTCCGATGGAACTGGGAGAGGCCGTCAACGACCGCGGCGTCTATGAATTGCTCAACTCAGGCGGCGGGCATGTGGGGTATGTCTTTGAGACCGAACCAATGGCGCCACTGCCCGGCTTCAGCGGCGCTGCAATCAACCTGCTGGTGGTGCTTGATCTGGAAGGCCGCTTTCTGGATGTGCAACTCATCTCTCATAACGAACCGATCTTTGTGAGCGGTCTGGGAGAGGCGCCATTTCATGCTTTCTTCGAGCAGTATCAGGGACATTCCATTGGCGATACGCTGGTCGTGGGCACGCCTTACGGCGGCGGCGGTGATAGCTCGTCCCTTGTTTATCTGGATGGCGTGACCAAGGCGACAGCATCGGTGCGGATTGCGCACGAATCTATTCTTGCCGCTGCATTGCAGGTCGCTCGTGAGAAGATGGGTGGCGTTTCGACAGGACCGCCTGCGCATCCGAACCGCGAGCATCACGAAGAACTCTCATGGCAGGACCTGCTGGATCAGGGCCTTGTCCATCACCATCGCTGGAGCAATTCGGATCTGAACGAGGCCTTTGATGGCACGCTTTGGGAAGACGATGACCGCGAGGCACAAGAGAGCCCGGACGCGCAATATCTGGACCTATGGGTTGTGGATCTGGGCCCACCTGCTGTTGCGCGCGCCGTTTTGTCAAACGACAGCTATGCCGAACTGCAGAACTTTTTGGAAATCTCAGGCAGTGATGAGCCAATCCTGATCGTCGACACCGCCCGCCACGGTCTTGTCTCGGACCAGTTCGTGCGCAACACCGCACCGGATTGGGTCAGTGCTGTTCAAGGCGGATATCCGATTTCGTTGCGTGACGCCGATCTGTTGATCGAGCTACATGACGACCTGCCATTCGAATTGCATGACGCCGTGGATTACGGTCAGGCGCTTATCCTGCGCACAGATCGCCGTTTGGGCTTTGATCCGACACAACCCTGGACGCTTGCCGTAAAAGCCGTACGCGAACATGGTGTCTTTCAGCCAGAAATTGGATCTGTTGAGCTGACACTCAACGGCCAGTCCGACGAACGCTTTTATCTGCGTCCGTTTGTGCCGGAACCGGTGCCGCCATGGCTTGAAGCTGTGCGTGGGCGCGCGGTGGATCTTGGTATTCTGGGTGTGGGCCTTGGGCTTTTGTTTGCGACCTTCACAGGCGCTTTGGCGCCCTTGGCCGCAAATCCAAAGGTCACCCCAATCCGACTAAGCGTTTTGGGTTTGATGCTGGTATTTGTCGGCTGGTGGGGCCAAGGGCAACTGTCGATTGTCACGCCGCTGGCGACCCTTCAGGCAGCGATCCAAGGCGGCGCGTTCGCCTTTCTGCTTTACGATCCATTCTCGCTTATGGTCTGGGCCTTTGCCATTGTCGGGCTTTTTCTGTGGGGGCGCGGTTTCTTTTGCGGCTGGCTTTGCCCGTTTGGTGCCATTCAGGAGTTTGCGGCACGGCTGGGCCGCCTGCTGCGGGTGCCCACCTGGGAGCCTTCGGACGCGTGGGACGCCCGCCTGAAATATCTCAAATATGTCCTCCTTGCCGGGCTGATTGGGATCGCGGTTTTCGCGCCCGAGCATGTGGACAAGGCGGCCGAGGTCGAACCCTTCAAAACAGCAATCACCACCTTCTTTGTGCGCGAATGGTACTATGTAGCCTATGCCGTTTTCTGGGTGGTTCTCTCGATGGTCCTCTTCCGCGGCTTTTGTCGCTATGTCTGTCCGCTGGGTGCCTTGATGGCAATCGGTGGCATTCTGCGTGGCAAGAACTGGATCGCGCGTCGGGTCGAATGCGGCTCTCCCTGCCAGCTCTGCAAAGTAAAATGCGCCTACAAAGCGATCACGCCCGCTGGCAAGGTGGACTATGCCGAGTGCTTTCAATGTCTTGATTGCGTGACGATTCACGAACGCGTAGATCAATGCGTGCCGCTGATCGTCGCTCAAAAACGCAAGAGCCGCGCGCCTGCAGCGGTACCTGCAGAATGATCTCCCGCCGGCGTTTCATAACGATTTTAGCCGCAGCCACGGCGTTGCCTTGGCACGCGACAGCGCAAACCAGCCGCTGGCGTGGACGCGCGCTGGGGGCAGACGCCACAATTGATCTTATGGGTGCACCGACTGGCGCACTGGACGCGGCTCTGGCCATGATCCGAACAATGGAGAAGACGTTTTCACTGCAAGATCCCACGTCTGAGCTCTCACAGCTTAATGCAAACGGCGGCGGTCGCCTTTCGCCGCATATGGCGGCCTTGCTTCGGGAGGTCGACGCGCTTCATCACGCCACGGGCGGCCTGTTTGATCCAACGGTCCAACCTGTGTTTCGCGCACTGGCCGAAGGGCGCACACCGCCGTGGGAGAGCGTTGCCTGGGAGCAAGTTCAGCTTAGCGGCGACAAGCTCAAACTTGGCGACGGGCAGGCCCTGACACTTAACGGGATTGCACAAGGCTATGCCACCGATCAGGTCCGTGCCGTTCTTAAAGAGCAAGGGCTTGAACATGCGTTGATTTCACTTGGCGAATATGCGGCCATCGGTGGACCGTTCCGCTTGTCAATTGAAGATCCACATCATGGGGCGATGGGCTACCGAACCCTCGAAAACACTGCAATTGCCACCTCATCACCAAGCGCTTTGCAGCTTGGGGACAAGACGCATATCCTGCATCCAAAGCACAACGCAGCCACATATTGGTCGACTGTTTCCGTTCTGGCTGAGCGCGCGACCTTGGCTGATGGGCTGTCTACCGCTGTTGCGCTTATGCCAGGCAAAGACGCACAACTCATGGCGCGACAAGCAGGCGTTGATCTCACACTGGTCGATCAAGACGGTGATCTCACCAGTATCAAAGGGCGCGTGGGATAAGTTGAGCAATTGGCCGTTCAACGCGTCGCACTAAGAGGCAACCACTCGAGGCCGTCTTTGGGCTAGAACCGATCCAGCAGCCGGCGCAGGTAGTCGCGCTCGACTTCGGGCCGATCTGTTTCACCTGACCGGCGACGGATTTCATCAAGCAAATCACGCGCACGGCGGTAAACATCCTCGTCCTGTAAGAGACCCTGTTCGGTGCCCAGTTGCCCCCCAGAGTTCCCCTGTTCACGACCAAGCGGATCCTGACGGTTTGGGGCGTTTTGACCAAACTGGTCACCTTGTTGACCTTGGCCTTGCTGCTCTTGCTGCTGTTGGGCCATCTGGTCACCCAAGTTGCGCATCCCCTCGCGAAGGGCCTCCATCGCGGCGGATTGGTTATCAATCGCTTCGGCCAAATCGTTCTGGCGCAAGGCCTCTTCAGCGTTGTCCATCGCTTCGCCCGCTCGGCCCAGCGCATCGCGGGCAGCATCACCTTCAGGCGTGCCAGAGCCAGGCATATTGTTCTGCTGGCGGTTTAATTCATCGCGCAGCGCTTGTTGGCGATCTGCAAGGCTGTCAGCCTGACCTCCTTGGCCCCCCTGACCGTCTTGCTGGTTCTGCGCCTGACCTTGACCCGAGCCTTGCTGCTGTTGGCCCGGCTGCTGGCCTTCGCCTTCGCCTTGCTGCTGGGCCTGACCCTGGCCACCCTGACCTTGATCGGTATGCTCTTGTCCGCGACCTTGCCCACCAGAACGCCCCTCATTCTGGGCGCTTTCACCGGCTTGGGCGTTCGGGTTGAACTGTTCCTGCAGATCGCGGAACGCTTCGTCGCTGAGACCTTGTTGTTCGCGCAATGTCTCGGCCAGCCCTTCCATTGCTTGCTCACCAGCGCTTTGCTGCCCTTGTTGGCCCTGCTGGCCTTGGGTGACGCGCATATTCTCCATCATCTGCATGAGCTGATCCATCAACTGCTGCGCTTCGGCCATGCGGCCTTGCTCCATCAGTTCCTGAATGCGGTCCATCATATCTTGCAGTTGATCGCCCGTGATTTCTTGCGTGTTTTCGGCCGTTTGCTCACCGTCCTGAGGCTCGGCCTGCTCGGCCAGTTGACGCATGTAATCCTGCATCGCCTCGCGCAGTTCCTGCATCAATTCGGCGATTTCTTCGTCGCTGGCACCGTCACGCATAGCCTCGGAAAGCTGTTCCTGCGCCCGGCGCAGACGTTCCAATGCATTGGAAAGACTGCCATCTTCCAGTAGGATCGCGAGGTCCCAAAGCGCCTGAGTGATCTCGTCTTGCTGTTCGTCATCCAGACCATACGCGGCAAAGGCTTCAAGACGTCGGATAATCATCCGCGTGCGCAGATAAGCGGTCTCTGACCGATACACATCGGCGGGGCGGTGCGATATGGTCCGCAGGATTTGCGCGACACGCGGTGCATTTGACTTGGACCACAGCAGATCGCGACGCTGTTCAATCACAGCTTTGGCCAGCGGCACAAAGAAGCGACGTCCGGGTAGGGTCACTTCAGCCAGCGCAGTCTGACCGCTTTGACCCAGCGCGTCTTCAACCTCGATCTGCAGGGTGACAGGGAGATTCGCAAAAGGATGTTCTGAAAGGTTTTCGATCAGCGTTTCTTCAAACTCGGCGCGATCACCCGAGATCGGCATCGGCGCATCAAGAACAATCGGCTCGCGCGGGTCCGGATCGACGGTCAGACCATAACGACGATCCACATTGGCAAGATCAATGTCGATCGTGGCAATCCCGGCAACAACGCCGAAATCATCGGTCGCGATAAAGCGTTGCTGCATTTGGCCATCCGCTTCGGCTTCCATGTTTGCCGAAAGCGATACGGTTGGTGCGCCGTCTGGCACCATCACGATGTTCCAGCTGCGCCCGCCGGGACCGTCGATGGCCAGCATCCCGCTTTGCGTGACTTCGAATTCCTGGGTGATATCTGCGGCGCTGCCAACATCCTCGGTCCGGCCTGAAACTGTTTCAGCAACCGTCAACGCACCGACTTCACCGTAAAGGCGCAAGGTCAAGCGGCTGCCTTCGGGAACACGGAACGCTTCTGCCGTGATATCATTCAGATAGAGGCTCGGTGCACCGGTATAGGCGGGCGGTTCAACCCAGCCTTCCCATGCGGGCCCTGTTGCCAGCTCCTGCCCTGCACCCGGCGTCATCTGCGTGACGGATGCAACACGTAGAACAGACCCAAAAAGCAATGCTGTCACAAACGCCAACAGCGCAACGTATCGCAGCGCAAACGGATCACGGCGGGCAATATTGAGGTCGGGTTTTACTCGCTTGGCCGCTTTCGCCCGCTCTGCCATCTGGCCCACATGTGCCTGCCACACGGCTTGAGATGCCACATCCTGTGACCCAATGGCTTGCGTATCGGTAATCGCAGAAATCGGACGTCCCGGTAGGGTCTGATCCAGCCGATCAAGCGCTTCATCCCATGTCGGCCAGGCGAAACTGCGAAACCCGTAAACAACCGCATAAAGTGCGCCACCGACAGCGGCGACAGCGATCGCCCAAACGGCCTCGACGGGTAGTTCATCCTGAACACCCATCATCAACAGCGCTGCAACCGCAATGATGATTGAGAAGAGGGGCCAAAATCCCCGCAAGACACGCTCTGCAAGCATACCAAGTCGGGTCAGCCGGATAGGCCAGCGCAAAGCGCGCAGTGTGGTTTCAGGCAGGGGGTTGGTGTCGGCCATACATCATTCCCAAAGACCGCATACGCAGGATAGCATTACAGCCATGGTGGGATGGTATCGCGATTTATCATTTCGTCAAAGGTCGGACGGGGCCGAATGACAGCGAATTGATCGCCTTGCACCAGAACTTCGGGGATCAGCGGGCGCGTGTTGTATTCGCTCGACATGACTGCGCCATACGCCCCGGCAGAGCGGAAAGCGACCAGATCATCGGCTTTCAACGGCGGCATGGCGCGCTGTTTTGCAAACGTGTCACCACTTTCGCAAACCGGTCCGACAATGTCATAAGGCTGTTGCTCGATGCCCGGAGCAGGCTCGATCACGGGGATAATATCATGATAAGCCTCATACATCGCAGGACGGATCAGATCGTTCATAGCCCCGTCTAATATAAGGAAATCGCGCCCTTCGCCCGATTTCACGTAGATCACCTTGCTGACCATGATACCCGCGTTGCCGGAAATGAGACGCCCCGGCTCGATCTCGATCTCGCAGCCCAAATGGCCCACGGTTTTCTTAATGAGCGCGCCGTAATCTGTGGGCAACGGGGGTGCCTCGTTCGAGCGGGTATAGGGAATGCCCAGGCCGCCACCGAGGTCAAGACGCGTGATCTCATGCCCATCGGCACGAAGTTGCTCAGTCAACTCGGCAACTTTCTGATAAGCCGCTTCAAACGGGGCCAATTCGGTGAGTTGCGACCCGATATGCACGTCGATTCCGATCACTTTGAGACCAGGAAGAGACGCGGCAAGCGCATACACTTCGCGGGCACGGGCGATCGGAATACCGAATTTGTCTTCCTTGCGCCCTGTTGCGATTTTGGCGTGCGTCTTTGCATCGACATCCGGGTTTACGCGGACGGTGATCGGGGCGGTTTTGCCGAGTTGTGTGGCGACAGCGGACAGCACCTGCATCTCAGGCTCAGATTCGACGTTGAACTGCCGAATCCCGCTTTCGAGGGCGAGACGCATCTCATCCGCGGTCTTCCCAATGCCGGAGAAAACGATTTTGTCGCCCGGAACACCTGCCGCCTTGGCCCGCATATATTCGCCGCCAGAGACCACATCCATCCCAGCACCGGCATCCGCCAGCAGCTTGAGGATCGCCTGATTGGACGCCGATTTCATCGCAAAGCACACCATGTGCGGCAGACCGTCCAGCGCGTCATCAAACAGCGTGAAGTGCCGTAGCAGCGTCGCCGAAGAGTAAAGGTAAAACGGCGTCCCGACGGCAGATGCAATATCGGACACGGGAACATCTTCGGCGTACAGCACGCCATCGCGATACAGGAAATGATCCATGAAACTGGCCCCTAAACCGGTCGTGAACGCAGGAACAGATACAACGGCAAACCGCAACTGACGCCGATACAAAACGTCGCCGGGATCGCAATAAGGGCGATCCAGTTTCGGCGCACCAGCGTCTCGGCAATGATGAAGACCGTCAATGCGACAGCGGCGATCGTCAGATCCCAGACAAGGCCGCTCGTCGCAGCATTTACGTGCCACGCATCGACCATCGCCATCAGGTCATACCCGTTCTCGTTAAACCAACTGATGAAGTAATACATCGGATGGATCGACCCCCAGACAGCAAGGGCCAGATACGTGAGACGCAGGGGCGACATCTAGAACTCCTCGGTCGTGGTTGCCGCATCGATTGGTCGTGACAGGTCACCTTCCTCGGTCGAGGTATCCGTCGGGGTCGTAATCGGCTCTGCTGGAACAACCACTTCGGCATCTTTTGGCGGTGGAGGCGTCGGCGGGCCGTCGGCCCCACAGGCAGCCAGGATCAGCGGAGCGATCAAAAGAAGCGGTCTCATCCCAGAATGTCCTTCCAGCGGGCGACTTGTTCGCGGACACGGGTCGGCGCCGTGCCGCCATAAGACATGCGCGACGCGACGGAGTTTTCCACCCCGAGGACATCAAAAACGCTTTGAGTTACATCCGCATGAACCGACTGCATGTCCTCAAGGCTCAGATCCGGCAGGTCGCAGCCCTTGGTTTCAGCCAAAGCCACAAGCGATCCCGTAATGTGGTGCGCATCGCGGAACGGCAGGCCCAACTCGCGCACCAGCCAATCGGCCAAATCCGTCGCGGTGGAAAAGCCGGTAGCCGCCGCCGCGCGCAAGCTCTCGCGGTTGGCGGTCATGTCCTTGACCATGCCTTCCATCGCCGCCAGCGCCAGCATCAGGTTATCGGCCGCGTCAAAGACCTGTTCTTTGTCTTCCTGCATGTCCTTGGAGTAGGTCAGCGGCAGGCCTTTCATGACCATCATCAGACCGGCATTGGCCCCGAAAATACGCCCCACCTTGGCGCGGATCAACTCGGCCGCATCGGGATTTTTCTTCTGCGGCATGATGGATGAACCCGTCGAGAAACTATCCGACAGCGTCACAAACCGGAATTGCGCAGACGACCAGATTACCAGCTCTTCGGCCA
>CAKZXZ010000058.1 GCA_937883775.1 uncultured Paracoccaceae bacterium | reverse complement strand
GCTCGGCAGCCTCTAGGGCATATTGCATCCCGATGCCGAAGCTGACGATGGTCAGATCGCTGCCTTCGCGCGCCACCTTGGCCTTGCCGAAGGGGATCGTGAAATCATCCATCACAGGCACGTCAAAAGAGCGACCATAAAGGATCTCGTTTTCAAGGAAGACGACGGGGTTGGGGTCGCGGATCGCTGTTTTCAGCAAGCCTTTCGCATCGGCAGCCGAGTAGGGCATGACCACTTTCAGACCTGGAACCTGAGAATACCACGCCGCAAAGTCATGGCTGTGCTGTGCGCCCACGCGGGCGGCAGCGCCATTGGCCCCACGGAACACCATCGGCGCACCCATCTGACCACCGGACATGTAAAGTGTCTTGGCGGCCGAGTTGATGATTTGGTCGATGGCCTGCAGCGCAAAGTTGAAGGTCATGAACTCGACAATCGGGCGCAGACCGCCAAAAGCGGCACCCACGGCGATGCCGGTAAAGCCATGCTCAGTGATCGGCGTATCGATGACGCGTTTGGCTGTGAATTCGTCCAGCAGACCTTGGGACACTTTGTAAGCGCCCTGATATTCGGCGACTTCTTCACCCATCAAATAAACCGTCTCGTCGCGGCGCATTTCTTCGGCCATCGCGTCGCGCAAGGCTTCGCGGACGGTGGTTGATTTCATCTCTGTACCTTCGGGCCAGTCGGGGCTGGTGTCGGCTTGCTGCACGGGCGTGGCCACTTCGGCAGCCACCGGGGCAGGGGCCTTGGCCTTTTCCTCGGGGGCTGCGGCAGCCGGTGTTGCGGCTTCGGCCACAGCGTCGGCGTCTTCGCCTTCTTCCAGCAGCACTGCGATGGGCGTATTCACTTTCACGCCTTCCGTGCCTTCATCCACCATGATCTTGCCCATGGTGCCTTCATCGACAGCCTCGAACTCCATCGTGGCTTTGTCGGTTTCGATCTCGGCAATAATCATGCCGGATGTGATCTCGTCACCTTCCTTGACCAGCCATTTGGCCAGCGTGCCTTCTTCCATTGTCGGAGACAGGGCGGGCATCAGAATTTCGGTTGCCATGTCTTCAAGCCTCCTGGGGAACTTCAGTTGCGTAAATGTCGGTATAAAGCTCTTCGAGCGCGGGCTCGGGGCTCTCTTTCGAGAACTCTGCGGCCTCGTTCACGACGGCTTTGATGTCTTTGTCGATGGCCTTGAGGTCATCTTCCGTGGCATGCTTGCCGGTCAGCAGCAGATCGCGGACTTGCTCAATCGGATCTCGCTCGTCGCGCATCTTCTGCACTTCCTCACGGGTCCGGTACTTGGCCGGGTCGGACATGGAGTGGCCGCGATAGCGATACGTTTTGATCTCAAGAATATAGGGGCCTTTGCCCGCGCGGCAGTGCGCAACGGCTTTCTCACCGGCTTCCTTAACGGCCAGAACGTCCATCCCGTCCACTTCCTCGCCGGGGATGCCGTAAGCCGCGCCGCGTTCCCACAGGGACGGCGATTTGGTTGAGCGTTGAACAGATGTGCCCATCGCATATTGGTTGTTCTCGATCACGAAGATGACGGGGAGGTCCCAGATCATCGCCATGTTATAGGTCTCATAGACCTGACCCTGGTTGGCCGCACCGTCGCCAAAATAGGCGAAGGTGACGCCGCCGTTTTCAAGGTACTTGTCGGCAAAGGCGAGGCCAGCACCAATGGGAACCTGTGCGCCGACAATGCCGTGCCCGCCGTAGAAGTGCTTCTCTTTCGAGAACATATGCATGGAGCCGCCCTTGCCGCGCGAATACCCGCCTTCGCGGCCTGTCAGCTCTGCCATGACACCTTTGGGATCCATTCCACAGGCCAGCATATGACCGTGGTCGCGGTAGGATGTGACCCGCTTGTCGCCTTCGGAGGCGGCGGCTTCGAGGCCGACGACAACGGCTTCCTGACCGATGTAGAGGTGGCAGAACCCACCGATCAAACCCATGCCGTAAAGCTGACCGGCTTTTTCCTCGAATCGCCGGATCAGCAGCATTTCTTTGTAGTGCCCCAAAAGTTCTTCAGCGGAAACGTTTGGTTTTGCTGGCTTTTTCTTCGTTGCCATCAGACTGTTCTCCTCGCGATACGCAGATAGTTTAGCGTTAAACTATCACCTAACATGGAATGTTTCGTGACGTCACAGGTAAAAACGCCGCAACCGAAAAGCGTTGAGACGGGCTGTATGGTTTTGCTATGGCTGGTGTATCGCACCTGTCTGTAAAAGCCACGAAGGGTCTCGCTTTGATCGAACATCACC
>CAKZXZ010000057.1 GCA_937883775.1 uncultured Paracoccaceae bacterium | reverse complement strand
CGGCGGCCATCTGGTAATGGCAAAAACCCGGTTCATCTGCGCCAAATGCGGAACGGCCCATTCCAAGTGGCAAGGCCAATGCGAAGGCTGCGGCGAATGGGACACCTTGGCCGAGGAAAAGCCGCTCTCTGCTGGCCCTTCGTCCAAATCGCTTGGCAATCGGCGCGGCAAGGCCCTGCATCTGACCGACTTGGCGACCCAGGAAGCCCCGCCCCCGCGCACCCTCTCGGGTGTGGCCGAACTGGACCGCGTGCTGGGCGGCGGGCTGGTAGAGGCGTCAGCGCTGCTGGTCGGCGGCGATCCCGGCATCGGCAAATCGACCCTTCTGCTGCAAGCCGCCGCCCGCTTTGCCCGCAATGGCCTCAAGGTGATCTATGTCTCGGGCGAGGAAGCCAGCGCGCAAGTGCAAATGCGCGCCCAGCGCCTTGGCCTCACCCAAAGCCCCGTGCATCTGGCAGCGGAAACCAACTTGCGCGATATCCTGACCACGCTTGAGGAAGAAAAACCCGACCTCGCCATCATCGACTCGATCCAGACCATGTGGGCCGACAATGTCGAGGCTGCCCCCGGCTCCGTCTCTCAGGTCCGCGCGGCAGCTCATGAGCTGACCAGCTTTGCCAAACGCAAAGGCATCGCGGTGGTCATGGTCGGCCACGTCACCAAAGAAGGTCAGATCGCCGGCCCGCGCGTGGTCGAGCATATGGTCGACACCGTGCTTTATTTCGAAGGCGAGCGCGGCCACCAGTTCCGCATCCTGCGCGCCGTGAAAAACCGCTTCGGTCCTGCAGACGAAATCGGCGTCTTCGAGATGACCGGCAAAGGGCTGGCTGAGGTCAAAAACCCCTCCGCCCTATTCCTCTCCGAGCGCGGACAACCCTCCCCCGGCTCTGTCGTCTTCGCAGGCATCGAAGGCACGCGGCCCGTCCTGTGCGAATTCCAGGCCCTCGTCGCCCCCTCGCCCCATAGCCAACCCCGCCGCACGGTCGTCGGTTGGGACGGCGGACGCCTCGCCATGATCCTCGCCGTGCTTGAGGCGCGCTGCGGCGTGCCGTTCACCGGCCTCGATGTCTATCTCAACGTCGCAGGCGGCATGCGCATCTCTGAGCCCGCCGCCGATCTGGCCGTCGCCGCCGCCCTCATTTCCGCCCGCGAAGACGCAGCCCTACCCAAAGACTGTGTCGTTTTTGGCGAAATCAGCCTCTCAGGTGCCCTGCGTCCGGTGGGTCAGACCGAAAATCGGTTGAAAGAAGCGCAGAAACTTGGTTTCACCTCCGCAATCGCTCCGGCCCAAAGCAAATTGGGCGCGGGTGCAGCGCTGGATATCAAGCAAATGCCTGATCTGGCGGAATTTGTGACGCAAGTGTTCGGCGAACGCTAAGCCCGAACCCAAGGAGCGGACGGCATGGAAGGTTTTACAATCGTTGACGGCGTGGTCGCCGCAATCGTGGTGGTCTCAGCCCTTCTGGCCTATTCGCGCGGATTTGTACGCGAAGCCATGGCGATTGCAGGCTGGATCGGTGCTGCGGTGTTGGCTTTCATGTTCGCACCATCGGTCGAACCGCTGGTCCGCGAAATCCCCGTCGTGGGCGACTTCATTGGCGACAGTTGCGAGCTGTCGATCATCGCCGCTTTTGCCGCCGTGGTCGCCATCTCGCTTGTGGTCGTATCAGTCTTCACACCGCTCTTTTCCAGCATGATCCAACGCTCAGCTCTGGGCGGGCTCGACCAGGGTCTGGGCTTTCTCTTCGGCGTGCTGCGCGGCATCCTTTTGGTGGCAGTGGCATTTTTCGTCTATGACACGGTGCTCACCAGCCAGGACCTTGCCATGATCGCCGATTCCCGTTCGGCGAAAGTCTTCGGTCAGATGACCGGGCAGATTGAAGAACGCGATCCCTCGGCTGCACTTGGCTGGATGACAGCGCAGTATGAGCAACTTGTCGGCACCTGTGGTGCTGCCCCGGCCGAGGCCGCAACCCCAACCGAGTAACCCGTTTCCCCCGTCAAAGACGCCTGTGCGGCGCCTGTATTATTCAGCTGCGATCAGCGGTCTGTCAGGCGATCTGTGCTCGAACGGCAAGGCGCCTTGCGTCCACGATTTCACACGTTCACGCGCGGTCATGCCGGGCAATCGTTTTGCAGGCATCGAAATCACCGCATAGCGCCGCCCGTCCCCGGTATCGACATGCGGCTGGCCCACGCGTTTTGCCGGATAGCCCAGCTGCCGCAACGCACGCACCATCGGCAGCGGTGACAGCGACATCAGCTCGACCCCGCCGCGTTGCTGGGCAATGCGCACCAATCCATCAAGGATCAGCGTCAGACAGCGGCTGCGTTCCGCAGCACAAAGCGCATCATCGACCACAAACCGGGTGATCTCCCAGATCTGCGGTGTGGCCAGATCTGCATCCATCACATCGCCCGGAATATCCGCCAGCATGCCCCGTGCCGCATCGCGCAGCATGTAACTATGCGGCCCCCAAACGGCGGTCGTGGGCATGGCGCGGGCCCCTCCGATCACCCGCCCATCGCGGATCACCAGCGAATAATGCGCTGACGGATTATCGTATTGGTCCATTTCCACGCGCGCGTCATGGGGGATATCCCAACCCAGATCATCAACAAAGAAGCGTTTGCGAAGCTTCAGGAACTGAAAAAAGGCGGTTCCATGCAGATGCATATCAGACAAGTCAAAGATGATATTCTTCATTTTAGTTCTCCTTTATGGCGAGCTTGAGTTAATCGCGACAAAGGTGTTCTGTGAACATAAATAAAAATGACGCAGTGCGATTTTCAGGGCGTCGTCCGGTATCGCATCCGTCGAGGGAGGCTGAACTGCTGTCTTCAGATCAAACCGAACTGCGTGGCCTTGGCGATCGCATGGGTCGAATTGCGCGCATCCAGCTTGACCTTGGCGCTTTTCAAGCGCTGTTTGATCGCCCCTTCCGAAACGCCCAATTGATGCGCAATTTCTTTCAGCAGCATCCCGCCCCGCGCCATCCGCAACGCTTCAAGCTCGGCTTCGGTCAGGTTGGTCGGTGGGCTCAGCGCCGCGTGCCGTTCGGCAATGATATCGTGCAAATACGCGATTTCATCAGCCTCAAATTCACGGTCGCCGCGCGCGAACGAGCCAAAGCTGCGATTACCCTGCGCCTCGGACGAGCCGCTGGCCCGGACAGGATCCCGCAGGCTGATCGCAACACCGTATGTCAGCCCGAACCCACGCGCCTGATCGAGAATGCCGTATGTATCTTGCGATTGCAGCGCACTCCACCGCGTGTGGCCGGTTTCGCCATAAGCCCAGCGCAGCACCGGATCCTGCATCATGAACCCACGGGATGTGTAGTGGCGCACCCACTCTTGCGGCATGCCATTATGCTCTTCTGCGGGAAAGACAAATCCCATGCGCAGCGCAATATGATAGCCTGCGGGCGCACGCTCTCGCAGGGCTTCAACATCAATAAAATCCATCATCCCGCAACGCACACTGCACAAAAGTCAATGTAATATAGAGTGGTCGGCGTTTCCCCACCGGGCTATTCTCGTTGCACTATTGCAATAGGCTAACGAAACGGCAACTGTCATATGGCCAAGAAGACATCTCATCAGCAGATCAATGCCGTCGAAAGCTGTTTATCGCAGCTCAGCCTGTCTGCACCGGATGGCTATGCGATCGGATTGCACATCACCTTTTCGACGCCCAGCTTCATGTTTCAAACCTACCCCGAAGCATGGATGACCCATTACACCCAAAATGGATTGGTTTTGCAGGACCCCACAGTTCTTTGGGGTTTTGCCAACAAAGGCCGCATTGATTGGGCCGATCTCGCAGACACAAGCCCCGCCAGGGTGATGCAACAGGCTGCTGACTTTGGCCTGCCCTATGGGCTGACCATCGCCTTTGAAGACAAAGACAGCCTGAGCATCGCAAGCTTTGCCTCGCAAAGCCGCCCTTTCAGCGCGCAAGAAGCGGACAGCCTGGAAGAGGTCGTGCGCCGTTTGCATGAAATCACCGCGCCTGACCAAAACCTGTCTGACGAAACAAGCGAAGCGCTGCGTGCCTTGTCAATCAAGCTGACACAATAGGCACGGCGATCACAGAGTTTGGATGCGGTATGATAGTTTCGTGACACCGCGCATCTGACCCCTTAAGGAAGAGGCATTCGCTGCCACGGATTCGGAGCCCGGTTCCTTGACCTGCCAAACTGACCCTGCCGCCCCCCGCCCTTTCAACGATCCCTTTGACGACGACAAACTGCATGAAGAATGTGGTGTGTTCGGCGTGATCGGTCTGGCCGATGCGGCCAATTTTGTCGCCCTCGGCCTGCACGCGCTGCAACATCGCGGACAAGAGGCAGGCGGCATCGTCAGCCACCATCCTGAAACCGGCTTCAACTCGGTGCGCCGTTTTGGCTATGTGCGCGATAACTTCACCGAAGAAAGCCTGATGAAGACCCTGCCCGGCCCCCTGTCGATTGGCCATGTGCGCTATTCGACCTCCGGCTCCAAAGGGCAAACCGCAATCCGCGATGTGCAGCCCTTTTTTGGGGAATTCTCGATGGGGGGCGCAGCTGTCGCCCATAACGGTAATCTGACCAACGCCGTGGCCCTGCGCCGCGAATTGATCGCACGCGGCGCAATCTTTCAGTCATCATCCGACAGCGAGTGCATCATCCATCTGATGGCCCGCTCGATGGGCAAGACAATCCCGGACCGCATGAAAGAAGCCCTGCGCCAGGTCGAAGGCGCGTTCTCGATCGTGGCGATGACCCGCTCCAAACTGATCGGCGTGCGCGATCCGCTGGGCATCCGCCCGCTGGTGATGGGCAAGATCGGCGACGGCACCGTGCTGGCCTCTGAGACCTGCGCGCTCGATATCATCGGCGCAGAGTTTGTGCGCGAGATCGAACCGGGCGAGATGGTCGTCATCACGGAAACCGGCATCAAAAGCTATCACCCTTTCGAGCCGACGCGCCCACAGCCCTGCATTTTCGAATATGTCTATTTCAGTCGCCCTGACAGCATGATCGGCGGCCGCTCGGTCTACGAGGTGCGCCGCGAGATCGGCGCAGAACTCGCCGATGAGGCCCCCGTGGATGCTGATATGGTGTGCCCGATCCCCGACAGCGGCACGCCAGCGGCCATCGGCTACAGCCAGAAATCCGGCATCCCGTTTGAGATGGGCATCGTGCGCAACCAATATGTCGGCCGCACCTTCATCGAACCGACCGAGCAGATCCGCAATATGGGCGTGCGCCTCAAGCTGAACGTCAACCGCGCGCTGATCCGTGGCAAACGGGTGATCCTGGTGGATGACAGCGTGGTGCGTGGCACCACCTCGCGCAAGATCAAGGAAATGATCCTCGAGGCCGGCGCCAAGGAGGTACATTTCCGCATCGCGTCTCCGCCGACGATCTGGCCCTGTTTCTTCGGCGTCGACACCCCCAACCGGGACGAATTGCTTGCCGCCAAGATGACCGAAGACGAGATGCGCGATTATCTTGGCGTGACATCGCTGAAATTCATCTCCATCGACGGTCTCTACCGCGCCGTGGGCGAAAAGAACGGCCGCGATCCGGCGCGCCCGGCCTATTATGATGCTGTCTTTACAGGCGATTACCCAATTGCACCAAAAGACATGATCGAAAAAGGCTTTCAGATCAAAACGGCGGCCGAGTGAACGACGCATGACCCAAAAGACAGCGCTGATTACGGGTGCCTCGCGGGGCCTTGGTGCCGCCATGGCCGAAGCTTTGGCCACCAAGTATCACGTGATCGCCGTGGCCAAGACCGTCGGCGCCCTGGAAGACCTCGACGACCGCATCAAAGCCAAGGGGGGCGAGGCAACCCTTGCGCCGATGGACATCACCAATGATGGCGCGATGCAGCATCTGTGCAAATCCATCTATGACCGATGGGGCAAAATCGACCTGTGGGTGCATGCCGCGGTGCATGCCGCCCCGCTCTCGCCCGCCTCGCATATCAACGAAAAAGACTGGGACAAAAGCTTTGCGGTCAACACCCGCGCCACGTCCCGGCTGATTGCCTATATCGCCCCGCTTCTGGGCTCGGAAGGCCGCGCCGTTTTCTTTGATGACACCACGATCGCAACCCCTTTTTACGGCAGCTACGGCGCCTCAAAAGCCGCACAAACCGCGCTTGCGCGCAGTTGGCAGTCCGAGACTGCAAAGACAGGACCACGCGTCGATATCGCAAATCCAAAGGCCATGCCCACGGCAACGCGCGGACGCTTTCATCCCGGCGAAGACCGCTCAAAATTGACCGACCCGACCCATGAGGCGCAGCGCATTCTGGCCGAGCTTGCGCTATAGGCTTCTTTTGTCCTTAAATACCGATGATCCCGCGGTCTGACATTCGCGCTTTCGGCGGCAAGATTTGCGCAAGGATGAAGAGGCTTGTCGCCCGCTGCCCTCTCCCCTAGGAAGGTCAAAAGGGGCAAAACATGCGCATTCTCATAACAAATGACGACGGGATCAACGCACCGGGGCTCAGCGTTCTTGAAGCGATTGCACAAGAGATCGCAGGCCCGACAGGCGAGGTCTGGACAGTCGCCCCTGCGTTCGAGCAGTCGGGCGTCGGGCATTGCATCTCCTACACGCATCCCACGATGATTATGGAGCTGGGCCCGCGCCGCTTTGCCGCCGAAGGTTCGCCCGCCGATTGCGTCTTGGCTGGCTTGCATGATGTGATGAACGGAAATGGTCCCGATCTGGTGCTCTCGGGCGTCAATCGCGGCAACAACTCGGCTGAAAATACACTGTATTCCGGCACAATCGGTGGCGCGATGGAGGCGGCGTTGCAGGGCATTCCCGCCATGGCGCTCTCGCAATATTACGGCCCTCAGAACGTCGATCTTGAGGACCCGTTTGAGGCCTCAGCCCAGCACGGCGCCGATGTTGTGCGCCGCCTTCTGGCCGCGCAATTGGACAATCCCAGCGAGTATTCGATCTTCTACAACATCAACTTCCCGCCCGTACCCGGCAAAGACGTCAAAGGGGTCGCCGTAACCGCCCAAGGCCGCCGCCCCGACACCCAGTTCAGCGTGGAGCCGCATCATGCGCCGTCGGGGCGCAAATTCCTGTGGGTCAAAGGCGGCCCGCAGCATCACCCCACCGCCCCCGGCACAGATGCCCACGCCAATCTCGACGGCTATATCAGCGTGACGCCCATGCGTGCAGACCTGACGGCCCATGACACGCTGGATGCGTTGAAAGCGCAGATGGGATGACATCCGATGCCGAACGCAAGATGCAGTTTCTCTTCGCGCTGCGCTCGCGCGGGGTGACCGATGCACGCGTTCTGGATGCGATGGAAAAAGTGGATCGTGGCCCCTTCGTGAAGGGGCTTTTCGCGGAACGCGCCTATGAGGACATGCCCCTGCCCATCGCTTGCGGTCAGACGATCAGCCAGCCCTCCGTCGTGGGGCTGATGACGCAAGCGCTGAAAGTGACCCCACGCGACAAGGTGCTGGAGGTCGGCACCGGCTCGGGCTACCAGGCCGCGATCCTCGCCCATCTGGCGCGGCGGGTCTACACGGTGGACCGCTACAAGCGTCTGGTGAACGAAGCCCGCGCGATTTTTGATGCACAGGACATCACCAATATCACTGTCTTCACCGCCGATGGCAGCCATGGCTTGCCCGATCAGGCCCCCTTTGACCGCATCCTTGTGACGGCGGCTGCAGAGGACCCGCCCGGTCCGCTCTTGGCGCAGCTCAAGATCGGGGGTATCATGGTCGTACCGGTGGGGCAGTCGGATGCTGTGCAAAGCCTGATCCGGGTGACGCGCAGCGAAACAGGCTATGAATATGACGAGCTTCGACCGGTAAGATTTGTGCCCCTTCTGGAAGGTTTGGGCAAAGAGTAGACCGCGAGAGCGTGGGACAAACCTGCGCCAAGAGGATTGAGGACACGAGCCATGGCACTTTTCCGCTTGCCCGCACGCCCGCTGATGCGCCCACTTTTGCTGGGCACCACCTGCCTGTTTCTGGCGGCCTGCGAAGGCGGCCCGGATTTTGGGGGCTTTGATTTCGACCTTCGCGATATGGGGGGCGGGTTTGATACCACCGACGCTGCGCAAAACGCGACAGCGGCGCGCCCGCCATCTGACAATCGCGGCGTGATCTCTTATCCCAATTATCAGGTCGCTCTGGCGCGGCGCGGCGACACGGTCGCGGATGTGGCCCGCCGGATTGGCCTCGACCCCGAAGAGCTGGCCCGTCACAACGGTCTGACCACCGGCGACGTGATGCGCGAAGGGGAGCTGATTTCGCTGCCGAGCCGGGTGAGTGAGCCCTCCCCAGCGACCGGATCCGCCACGACCGGACCGCTGACACCGTCACAGGTGGATGTCACCGAATTGGCAGGATCCGCGATTGCGACCGCCGAAGCGCAGCAGCCACGCAGAATTCCGAACGCGCCCACAGGCGTCGAGCCGGTGCGCCACCAGGTGGAGCGCGGCGAAACTGCATTCTCGATCGCGCGGCTGTATAATGTGTCGCCCCGCTCGCTGGCCGAGTGGAACGGCCTGAACAGTGCAATGTCCGTGCGTGAAGGGCAGTTCTTGCTGATCCCGGTTGCGGTGCCCGGCACACCGGCCACGGCCGAGCCCGTGAACGCCCCTGGCGCGGGCTCTCCAACACCGACACCCCCAAGTGCCGCACAGCCGCTGCCAGAAGACAATCCCGATATCGCCGCCGCGGCACCGCGTCCGGAAAGCCCCGATCTTGGCGCGCAACAAACCCAACCATCGAACGCCGACGCACGCATGCTTTTGCCCGCAAACGGGCCGATCATCCGCGCGTTCCGCAAAGGCACCAATGACGGTATCGACATCGGTGCGCCTGCCGGATCCACGGTCAGTGCTGCCGATAGCGGCGAGGTCGCCGCGATCACGCAAGACACCGATCAAGTGCCGATCCTTGTGCTGCGCCATTCGGATGGCTTGCTGACGGTCTATGCCAATATTGATAGTATAACCGTCGCCGAAGGTGCCACGGTCTCCAGAGGTCAGAAAATCGCCGAGGTCCGCGCCTCTGATGCGCCGTTTTTGCATTTCGAAGTCCGCAAGGGTTTCGATGCCGTCGATCCGACGCCGTATCTGAACTAAGGCCGCACGCTCGCTTAAGGGCGCATTCATCGCCTCAAGCGCGTTTCGCATGCAACCCCGTTTCGCACGCGAAACGGGCGGTGAGGCGTCGCTTGGCTATGGGGTGGGGTTTCGCATGCGAAACCGGTGTTTCAGTGGACCGGATCAAGCCGGGCTGAGACCACGATTTTGAGACTTAACATAATCCTGGAAGCGGCTGGAGCGGACGGTGGCTTAGGCTTTTGTGGAGATTTTTCAGGGTGGTTTTGCTGCAGGGTCGGACGGTATGGTTACGGAGGGTTAACGTGGCGTGGAATGGTGGGTTGGCGGCAGACCTTGAAGATGATTGAAAGATGCGGGACAAAGCTGACCTTAGTTGATGTCAGATGAACGTCCGGTCTCTAGCCGTGAGAATTGCTGAATCGGCAGCTTCGATTGTGGAGATTAGGGAAAGGCCAAAGTCTACAACCTCGACCCTATTCAATTGTTGTACAGCGCCGATTGGGAACCACGCCGCCCCCACAGTCGTATCATCGTCTCTGAAATCCGTCTTTAGTTCACCTGCACAGTTCTGCGCCTCGAATATTAGGCGAAGTGCGAGTCCGCGTTGCCCGCGTTCGGATGTTCTTTCGTCAAACCACTCTGACTGCACTCCCAATAAGGTACCAATATCTGCGCTTAGCCCTGTCTCTTCCGCCAGTTCGCGAATTGCGGTCTCGTGCGCCTGCTCGCCCCATTCCATACCGCCGCCCGGCAACGTCCAAGCCCCCGACTTTGGATGACCGGCTTTGCTAAATTGCGTCAGCAAAATCTGTTCTTGGGCGTCCACAGCACCCACATAGGCCGCTGCCCTTTGCCAATCGATACTCATTTCATGCCTATTCAACTATCTCCTAGAAAGGAGACACTGGCGGCAATGCAGCATTCTTGCAAGTTGGGCTCGACACGGTCATTTGACCCTTCCGGTGGCGCAATTCTACCTGGACATGCAACGACTGCGTCGCGATGCAAACAAAGCCAATGTGCGACGGCTGCGCGATTGTCTCCTCAGGTGCGAAGGGTCCAAAGGTTACTCGTCACCGATCCCAGTTTTTGGTATCTCGTGAGACGTGAATTCATCAGATAATCTCTCCTCTCAACTGTCGCATGTCCGTTGGATCGGCGGCGGAAGCGGAGCAGCCAAGTCGACGACCGCGCGCCGATTGGCTGATGCGCATGGCGCGGTGATCTACGACACGGACGCTGCCATGGGCGAGCATGCGTCTCGTTGCTCAAGTCATGCCTGCCCGCAGCTTGCACATTTCAAGCGAATGACAATGGATCGAAGATGGGTTGAACGGTCGCCCAAAGAGATGTTCCAAACATTCCATTGGTTTGCAGGCGAAGGGTTTCCCTTCATCGTGGACGATCTGCTGACACTCCCCAGTGATCACCTGGTCATTGCAGAAGGGTTCCGCCTGCTGCCCTTGTTGGTTCTACCGTTGCTTCAAGACAAGCGGCACGCGATCTGGCTGTTGCCCACACCTGCTTTTCGCCGACGCGCCTTTGACGCCCGTGGCACAACGTGGGAGATCCCGCGCAAAACGAGTAATGCTGAGCTGGCGCTGGCCAATACCCTGGCGCGCGACGCACTCTTTACCGACCGTGTGCGAGATGAGGTCAGCGGTTTGGAACTGCATGCTCTGGACGTCGATGGTTCGCAGGGTGAGGACGTGCTGGAAGCCGTTATTGGAGACCTCTTGTTCGGCTAAGCTGCGAACGGTCTGTCTTGCCGCATCTGAGCGTTTGGGCTGACGGCGGTCATCGGGGCAAACGCCGCCTCTGTTTGTCAGCTCTGACTGGCTTTGACGAAGTCGGCCCATTGCGGTCGTTTGACGCGATCCCGACTTGTCCTTGCACCCGGTACTGCGGGCCTTCTTTGCGAAGGTTGGATTTCTGTTCTGGCCATTATCGGGAATGCAGGACGGAGCGTGGTTTCGCTATGGCCTCGCCGATAGTTTTTTTGAGCTTCGCGTGCAGGCGCCATGCGAAACAGCGGTGGCCGAATTTTGGGTCCGTCAAAAGCAACTCACCGAAGTCGCATTCTCAATCGATTGGGATAACGACGCCTGCGTCATGCATCTTGGCGAAACCGACCGGATCGTAGCCGCCCCAGTTTTCTATGATTTTCCCCTCTTTCAAACGCACGACAGCAAAACCAAATGCCTCAAAATCTTCTCCGGATTCTTTGACGCGGAAGCGGGATTTGGACAGGATCGACAAAGTGTCTTCCCCCGGCACGATCTCGACCGTTTCGGTTGACACAAACTCAAGATGTGGCGCTGCTGCGGTCACAAAGGCGACGTGCCCTTCAAGCGTCGTTGGGGCGCCTGGAAATGGCGTTTGATTGACATAGTCAGGATGGTAAAAATCTGTCAGCGCCGAAACGCCTCCTGATTTGAATGCATCCATCAGCTTTTCAGCAAATTCCCGAGTATTTTTGTCGTCCATTTTGGTCTCCTTCCTGTATAATGATCGGGGAGATTGATCGTCTGTCTGAGAATAGGTGGCGAATGAAACCGATCCGGATGACCGAAGCATATGTTTGCTCTGTGCTGGATAGCCCTTTGTCCGGGTCGATTATGTCGTTGCCGCATGGGGCTGGCAGCCTGCGTTTCGAGGTTTTGACACTTGTGCCGGGCGTGACGCTTGCTGTGCGGCGTGGGTTCCTGAAAGAGCCGTTCGCGCTGAGTGGTAAAGACTGCGACGGCATAGAGCTGGCCTTTCATCTTGGCTCGGAGCGACGGGTCCTTCTGGAAGATCGTCTTGTGTTTGAACACACTGAACCTGTTCTGACCGTCTACCAAGGGCGTGGTGATCAGGAGTTCGAAATCATCGAAAAGCCGACAAGAGACGCGACATTCGTGGAATTCACCTTCACGCACGAGGCCTTGCGAGAGCTGAGCGTCGACTTGGAACAGGCGTTGCTGCACCTTTTGAGCGCTGGAAAGAGCTTTGGGTCGGCGAGGATGCATGTGCAATCGCTTCCGCCTGCGCTGTCTCAGGCTGCGCGTCGACTTGCCTTGAGCAGCACCAATGGACCGCTTCAGCTGACGCTTAGGCGGGACGCCTTCAATCTTTTGTATTTGTTTACAACAGAGACCTTCGGTGCGCAGCCGCGCAGCGATGACATGATCGCAGTGCGGGCTGGGGAAATTCTGCGCAGCAACCTGGCAAACCCGCCAAGTGTTGCCGAGCTTGCGCGGATCATCGATGTCAGTGTGAGCCGGATGCTTGATGTCTTTCAGCAATACTACAATCTGTCGCCGTCCAGATTTGTTCGTGCAGAGCGGATGCGGCGCGCCAAGGAGCGGCTGCAACAAGATCCGGTCGAAGTCACCGTGACGCAGCTGGCCTGGGAGCTGGGATATCGATCGACAAGCCATTTTGTGCAAGCTTTCCGTCATGAATATGATGTGACACCGGCCGCCTTTTCCCGCAACAAGCCCAATATCTAATTCGACATTCATTTCGAAAAAACGACAAAGGTTTTTATTTTCCAACTAAAACCATCAGGTATTCCTTCCTCAGTGGTTAATGGAGGGATACATGCGGGGCGGAAATCATGTTGCGGTGCTGTTGCTTGTCGGCGGCATACCGACATCACTTGGCGCACAGGACACCCAGCAAGGGGTTGTTGATCTTGGGACGCTGACGCTTGAAGCCGAACGGCGGACAGACAGCCTTGCAGACGTGCCCATTGCAGTCACCGTGGTGGACGGCCGTGACATAGACGAGGCCAACATCCAGGACGTACAGGACCTTGCTGATAAGGTGCCCAATTTTACGCTTCAGACCAACGCTTCGCGGACAAACCCGCAGTATTTCATCCGAGGAATAGGCGCTGTGGCCACGGTTGATCCGGGCGCTCAACAGGCTGTTTCGACCTATATTGACGGCGTTTATCAACCCTTTGCTTCAGCACTTGTCTTTGACTTTGCCGATGTGGATCGGGTCGAGGTCTTGCGCGGCCCGCAAGGCACCCTGTTTGGTCGCAACGCAACGGCAGGCGCGGTAAATATCTTCACCCGGATGCCGGATGCGACGACCGGCGGATTTGTGAAGCTGGGCTTTGGCACTGAGAACATGCGCGAGGTGGCCGCGGTTGCGAACTTTGCTTTGCCGAACAATCAGGGCGCGGCGCGGCTTTCCTTTTTACGCAGCACACAAGACGGATTTATCGAGAACGCCTTGGGCGATGATCTGTCTGCGGAAGACAGTGCCGCAATCCGGGCCAGGTTTTTATACACGCCCACAGATCGTCTGACATTTGATCTTATTCTCGGCGCGGAACGCATCCGGGACAGCGGATATGCGTATGTCCCGGTCGAGCGCACATTCGATCGGCGCTATGATACACCGCTTGACAGCATTGATGACCGGGATTCCGAAAACATATCGCTGCGAACCACATATGATTTCGATGGCGTGCGATTGACGTCGATTACTGCCTGGCAGCGATACGACAGCCTGACCGAGAACCCGCAGGATATCTTGTTTGGCTTTCCCAGCGAAGACTTGGGATTTGCCCTCTCGACCGAGAAAGAGGAAGGCGACAGCTTTTCGCAAGAGGTTCTGCTGCAATCCACAGGCGATGGTCCGTTTGAATGGACCACTGGCTTCTTTTACGAAAGCACCGACGTGGAGATCGATACAGGTTCGCGTTTTACAGAGACGTCGGGCTTTCCTTTCGGCTTTGAATCAACGGGCAACCCAACTCGGAATGAGACGGAAGTCTTCGCCATTTTTGCAGATGGCAGCTATCAAATCTCGGATCAACTGACGCTCACTTTGGGTGCGCGATACACTTGGGAGAGCGTTGACTGGAGTTCATCGAGTGTCTTCAACGGCACGGACGTTCCAGGCTCAAAGCAAAGTGACAGTGCCGATTTCGAAGCCTTCACCCCGCGGGCGGTTCTGGAATACCAGCTAAATGAAACGACGCTGCTTTACGGTTCACTTGCAAGAGGTTTCAAAGGCGGCGGGTTCACGACGTTCAATGCTGGCGGGCCGCCCACCGAATTTGACCCAGAGTTCGTTCAGACCTTTGAGGTTGGCGCCAAATACCTGAGCCCGGACAATCGGTTCTTTCTGGGTGCGGCAGCCTTTTACAACAATTGGGACGACCTTCAGGTCTTTTATCTCACGACCGTTGACGGGGTCACACAACGTCTGGTGTCGAACGCCGAGGCTGCGCGCAGCTATGGGTTCGAGCTTGAAGCAAGCTGGCGACCTTCGGAACAATGGGCCTTGGGCGGTTCTGTCGGTTATCTCAATTCTGATCTGACGGATGTGACAAACCCATTGAACGGGGAAAGCCTTTCGGGGAACCGCGCCCCTTTCTCACCTGAATGGACAGCGAACCTAAGTGCCGAGTACACAACGCGACTGACGTCTGATGCTGTTTTACGACTTGGCACAGCGGTGAGCTATACGTCTGACTACTACTTTGACGTCCTGAACACGCAGCGCCAAGACGATCTGGTCAACCTAAACCTGTCAGCTGCCGTTGATGGCGACGGGTGGTCAGCGGGGATAAATGTCAAGAACGCTCTGGATGAAGATTTCTATCGCTGGCGGTTTAACTCGTCCGGGCGGGACTTTGCGGCTGCCGGAGAGCCGCTGACAGCCGGGGTCTTCTTCAGGGCCGAATTTTGAGCCTTGTTGCCCCCACAAAGGCGCTGTCGACCAGAACGCTCATCCTCGTTGCGGCACTTGCCTTCAGCCAGACCCTGCCCACCGTCTTCGCAATGGGCGCATTGCCCCTGATTTGGCGGGACCTTGGGTACTCTCTTGCCGCAATTGGGGCGTTATCGCTGTTATATCTGCCATGGGTGCTAAAAGCACTTTGGGCCCCTGCTGTTGACAGACTAAGCGATACAGCCGATCGCCGGATCCGATTTCTCTTGATCGCGCAAGCGGCCGTAACCGTGACCAGTGTTTCCCTTGCGTTGCTGCCACCCGGTGCTTTTCCAGCCGCAACATTTGCGGCGATCTTTGCTTTGGCTTTCGCGACGGCGAATGCGGACAATGCGGGGGACGCCGTCACGATACGACTGACCCCAAAGGCGGACAGTGAGCGGGTCAACGGATGGCGCGAAGCCGCCAGCCTTGCGGCATCGGCCATCGGTTTGGGGGGCGGTATTGTCATTGCCAGCACTTTTGGGTGGAGCGTTGCTGTTGGGTCGCTGGCGTTTCTGACGCTCTCCGGCTTCGCGTCCACGCTTCTTCTGCGCGCGGACATAAAACGCGCGGAGAATGCACATCTTGGTAGCCACAAAAAACCCTCGCTCAGAGGCGCGTTCCGACGCGAGCATGCGCTTGTTCTGTTCGGTGTGATTGCATTGGGTTCGGCTGCCAACCGTATAACCGGGGCCAATCCCCGCATTCTTCTTCTGGATATGGGATATTCTGCCGAAGCCATTGCTTTGATAACCGGTGGTGCAGAACCGCTTATTGGTATTGTTGGTGCCTGCGCTGCTGGTCTGTTCGCCTATCGCTTGGGCGCTGCTTTATTGTTGCCCTATGCGATTGGCGCCAAAGCGGTCGTCACCGCGATGCTTGCCTGCAGTCTCTACTTTCAAATGACCGGAACAGTTGTTCTTCTGTGCCTTTTCACACTGACGTTCCTATTCGCTCTGATGGCAGCGGCCTTCGGCGGCCTTATCATGCGGTGGAGCCGTCCTGGCTCTGACGCGACAGATGCCGCAGTGTTCTTTACGGTTGCGGCTATTGTTTGGCTGATTTTACAGCCCGTATCCGGCAGCATTGCAAGCGCTGTAGATTATACGGGCCTATTTGCGATTTCCTCGGCCGTGATGGCAGTCTGCGCCGTCGCGGTCCGCCTTTTGTTGAACAGGCAAGGTATTCTTGTCGAGACGGCTGCCAGAGATCGCGATAGCAATCGGTCCGAGGTCGCTGGGTGATAGAATACAAGATCAAGCCGCGTAGATTTGGCTCTGTGCCAAGATGCGGCCGCGTCGGCTGTAAGACCAAATGAAAAGGTGTAGGCAGTATTTATCGATAAACGTGGCACCCCAAATTGTAGTTCTTGTGGCGCTGCTTTTGGTCATGGATCTGTTGCAGAGAGCTGCTCCGCAATTATTCTCATAAGAAAAGGACGGGCTCGCACAACGGTATGCCTGGAGGTCATTGACCTTGCCGCTTTAAGCACCCTTCCATCCCGCGATCTGTGAATTCAAACATGATTTGATGCTGTAGCGTGTACGGGTGTTCGCTTTTTGCCTTGCCAAGCCGCGCTGAGCTTTTCGCCTATGGCGCATTTCCCGCGCTGCGAGCACGTGCAGCACGAAATCACAATGACCCGTCTGGGCTCAAACTCGCCTTCGCCGCACGCAATCTGACTGCATATCGAGGTCCCGCATCATGTCCGGGACGGCCTGCACCGATCAAAAGAATAAGGGGGCCCAGAGGCCCCCTTTTCTGATGCTTACCCGCCCAGCAGGTTGGGCACGATTGTCACCACTTGCGGGAAGAGCGACAGCAGGATCAGCCCGGCCACCTGGATCAACACAAACGGGATGATGCCGCGGTAGATGTGGCCGGTGGTCACTTGCGGCGGAGCCACGCCGCGCAGGTAGAAGAGCGCGAAGCCGAAGGGTGGTGTCAGGAAGGACGTTTGCAGGTTCACCGCGATCATGATCGTGACCCATTTGGGATCCATCGTGCCGCCATAGATCACCGGGCCGACGATGGGGATCACGATGTAGATGATCTCAAGGAAATCCAGCACGAAGCCCAGCACAAAGAGCACCAGCATCACGATCAGGAAGACGGTGAATTCATTGTCGAAGCTGCGCAGGAATTGCTGGATGTAGTGTTCGCCCCCAAAGGAGATCACAACGAGGTTCAGCAGCTGCGAGCCGATCAGGATGGTAAAGACCATGCTGGTGACTTTTGCCGTCTCGCGCACCACGGGGCTCAGCACGCCGGTGCGGAAAAGCGTCCAACAGGCGTAGAAGATGCCAAACATCGCGAAGAGGTAGGTGCCCTCGGCCACGAGGAAGGCGATCCAGTTCTCAAGCGTCACGGTGTCTTGGTTGACGCGCAAATCGAAGTTCACGCCGACAAGGATCATGATGAGGATCGAAAATGTCGCCATGATGATAATGCGGCCAGATTTGTCCTCGTCACGCAAGCGGCGATAGGCAGCGAGCATGATCGCGCCCCCTGCCCCAAGTGCTGCGGCAGGCGTCGGGTTGGTGATCCCGCCGAGGATCGAGCCGAGCACCGCGACGATCAGCACGAGCGGTGGGAAGACGACGACGAGCAGTTCGTTTTGCGCGAGCATGCCGACCGCGTGTTTGCAGCCATAAATCGCCATGGCCACCGGGATCGCCATCAGCAAGACCGTGATCCCTGGCGTCGTGATCGGTGAGATGAAAGCGACATCGACAGCAAAGCCAAGCAGCACGCCCAGCCCGCCGATCAGCAAAGGCACAGGATTGCCGCTGGGCGAGGTGCCGCGGGCGGTGGTCAGGATCAGCGCGAGCAGGGCCAGGCCGATGCCGATGCCGGTGCCGATGGGGGCAGCCAGTTCGATCTTGAGCTCGCGGGCAGCCGCGATCTCTTCAGGGGAGAGGGCGACGCTGGCGGCCACGCCACCGGCCTCGTCGATCACGCGCTGTTCTTCAAGGGCGGCGTCCCAGGCCTCCATCCCATGCAGCATCTGCATCGAGGCCTGACATTGCGGGCTGACCGTTGTGCGTAGGCTGGCGGTTTGACCGGCATCCGAGAAACTGTCGACCGTCACGTCCTGCGTGCCCAACAGGTTGACCTGCCCCAGCAGGATCAGACCCCCGATAATCGCGATAGGGGCACCGAGGAACCAGGTGTAGGCGTCGCTGCGGGTGATGACTTCGGAGTTGGTGGAGCCGAGCTCGACCGGCGGGGCTTTGGCCGGGTTAATGATCGCGTAGACAAGCGCGTAACTGGCGTAGAGCACGGCGAGCAGGATACCCGGCAACAAGGCCGCTTGAAAGAGCGTGCCGACGGAGACGACGGCAGGTTCGCCCAAATAGGTCAGCGCATCGGTGCAGCCTGCAAGCTGGGCGCGTTCTTCCTGAGCCGCGGAGTAAAGATCGCCTGCGAGCGTACCCAGAAGGACGATCACAATCGAGGGTGGGATGATCTGGCCCAAGGTGCCGGAGGCGGCGATGACGCCGGTGGCCAGTTCGGGCGAGTAGCCGTTGCGCAGCATGGTGGGCAGCGAGAGCAGGCCCATCGTCACCAC
>CAKZXZ010000056.1 GCA_937883775.1 uncultured Paracoccaceae bacterium | reverse complement strand
GCTCTCCGCGATGCCCAACGCGAAGCCGAATTCCTCGCTGACGACTCCGTTTACCCCGCCGAGACTTACCCCGACCCTTAGCCTGAGCCTGAGCCGATCCGCGTCGAGCAAGCCGTTGACCCCGCACCGGAATCAATGCGCGAACCGGCACCCAAACCGGGCATCTTCGGCCGCCTTCTTGGCCGCGGCACCCCAGCGAAAACCGTCGTCAAGCGCACCCTTGATGACGACATGCTCGAACAGCTTGAAGAGTTGCTCATCACTGCTGACATGGGCGTCGACACGGCCCTGCGCGTCACCGCCAACATGGCCGAAGGCCGCTACGGCAAGAAACTCTCCGCAGACGAGATCAAACAGCTTCTCGCGGACGAGCTTTCCCGCATCATGGAGCCGGTCGCCAAACCGCTCCCCATCTACCCCAAGACCCCGCAAGTGGTGCTGGTTGTCGGCGTGAACGGCTCCGGCAAAACCACCACAATCGGCAAACTTGCCAGCCAGTTCCGCGCCGCGGGCAAAAAAGTCGTGATCGCTGCGGGCGACACCTTCCGCGCCGCCGCTGTAGAACAGCTGCAAGTCTGGGGCGAACGGGCGGGGGTCCCGGTGCTGACCGCCCCCGAAGGCTCAGACCCCGCCAGCCTTGCGTTTGATGCCATGACTCAGGCCGAGGCTGACGGCGCGGATCTGCTGATGATCGACACCGCAGGCCGCCTGCAAAACCGCGCCGATCTGATGGAGGAACTGGCCAAAATCGTCCGCGTCATCCGCAAGAAAGACCCCGAAGCGCCCCATAACACGTTGCTCGTCCTCGATGCGACCACTGGCCAAAACGCGCTCTCACAGGTCAAAACCTTCCAGGAACTCGCCGATGTCTCCGGCCTCGTCATGACAAAACTCGACGGCACCGCGAAGGGCGGCGTCCTCGTCGCACTTGCCGACAAGTTTGGCCTGCCGATCCACGCCATCGGCGTTGGCGAACAGATCGATGATCTCGCGCCCTTTGACCCTGAAGATTTCGCCAAAGCCCTCACAGGCCTCGAATGACCTGTTTCATCTTTGCTAAAATATCCCGGGGGTCTGGGGGCAGCGCCCCCAGCCTTGCCATTTGAGCGCGTGGCTCCTCTCTATCGAAGGGACCGAGACCGGCCACACCGTGGCCCTCATTCTCGCGCTGACCGCAGCTTTCCTGCACGCCGTCTTTGGTGCGCTGCAAAAAGGCAAACACGACCCCTGGACCTCCCGCGCCAGCATTGATTTTTGCATCTTTTGGTTCGCCTTGCCCATCGCGTTATTCGTGGTCCCATGGCCGCAAGGCACCGAATGGTGGCTCTTTGCCGGCGCGCTGGTGATCCATTTCATCTATAAAATCGGCATGGCCATGGCGTTTGAACGCGGCGCTTTCACCGTCGTCTACCCCGTCGTGCGCGGCACCGGCCCGCTCTTCACCGTGATCGGTGCAGGCATCATCTTTGGCGAACAGTTCACATTGGCCCAATGGGGCGGCGTTGCGGTGCTGCTGACCGGCATCTTCGGGCTCGCGCTTTATAACTACATCTTCCTTGTGCAAGACCGTGCCTCCCTGACGCCTGCCTTGGCTCTGGCCGTCTTCACCGGCCTTATGGTTGCGATCTACACCACCTATGACGCCTACGGCATCCGCACCACGCCCAACCCGTTCACCTTTCTGGCGTGGTTCTTCTTCATCACCTCCATCGACTTTCCGCTTCTGTGGCTCTGGCGCGTGCGCACCGGACGCTCCACTGCCCCGCCGCTTGCCCCGCTCTTGCAACGCGGCGCCATCGGCGCGCTTGTGGCCTTCGGCTCATTCGGGTCGATCATGATGGCGACCCGCCTCGATAAAGTCGGCGAGGCCGCGATCCTGCGCGAAACCTCAACCGTCTTCGCGGCTTTCATCGGCTGGATTTTCCTCAAAGAAACCGTCGGGCCCCGCCGCATTGCCCTTATGGCCTTGATTGCAGCAGGCGCGGTGATAGTTGAGATGGCAGGTTAAGGAGCCACCATGGAAAAAGACATCAATCCGGTCGCGAAATCTCTGCTCGAACTCGGTCCGCCGATCTTGTTCTTCGTGCTTTACCTGCGCATCCGGGACGAGACCTATCTTTGGGGCGGCAACGAATATTCCGGCTTCATCGTCGCCACCATCGCCTTCATCCCGCTTTTGCTGATCTCGATGGCAGTGCTGTGGTTCATGACCGGCAAACTCAGCCGTATGCAAATCTTCACTGCCTTCATGGTGATCTTCTTCGGTGGCCTCACCGCGTGGTTCAACGACGAGCGGTTCTTCAAGATGAAAACAACGCTGGTCTATGGCTTCTTCGCCCTGCTTCTGGGCATCGGTCTGGCACAAGGCAAAAGCTATCTGGCCTATGTGATGAACGAGATGATGCCGATGGAGGACGAAGGCTGGATGATCCTGACCCGCCGTCTCTGCCTGGCTTTCATCGCCTTGGCTGTCGCCAATGAAATTCTGTGGCGCACGCAATCCACAGATCTGTGGGTCAAGGTCGAAACCTTCGGGTTCCCTCTGGCGCTCTTTGCCTTTTTATGGTGGCAAATTATCGCCTTACAGAAATACGTGATCGAGCCCGACGAGTAGGGCCGCCTCCCGCCATTTGAATCTTTTTCAAAGATGAAACAGGTGGGCGCGCGTTAACCTTAATGCGCTCTTAATTCTTGCGTTTGAACAGCAAATCCTGCGCTTTCTTGTCGTCCTGCAGGTTCGAACGCTGATCGGCATGCAGCGCCCGGCCTTTCTGCACCCCGTCCCGCGCGCCCACCAGATCAAGCCAGCGCGCAAGGTTGGGTTTGTCGTCCAGCGTCTGCTGTTGGCCCTCCCATAGGCAGGCCCAAGGCCAGATCGCCATATCCGCAATCGAATAGAAATCGCCCGCGACGTATTCGTTTGAGGCCAGTTGCGTGTCCAGCACCTTATACAAGCGCCCCGTCTCGGCCCGGTAGCGATCCTTGGCGTAGGGTAGATCGTTCGGCGGATCCATCGCGGGCGC
>CAKZXZ010000055.1 GCA_937883775.1 uncultured Paracoccaceae bacterium | reverse complement strand
GACATTTACGTGCGCGAGGTTATTCAGGAGGGCGACGTCTTTACCAACAAGATCGTCAGCACTGGTCTGAGCGCGCATCAGGATATCTACGCCGCCGAGTGCGCGCTGTAAGCGACGCTGTGATCTGGTGGGCGGTGGCTTAAGCGCTGCCGCCCGCTGATTTTGAGGTGGGTGAGATGTCGACGATCCTTCTTATCGAGCAGCTTTTGAACGGGCTTCAGTTCGGGGTGATGCTATTTTTGATGGCTGCCGGTCTGACGCTGATTTTCGGCGTTATGGGGCTTATCAATCTGGCGCACGGATCGCTTTACATGGTCGGTGCGTTTGCGGCGGCCGGTGTGGCGGGCTGGACGGGATCGTTTGCGCTTGCGCTGGTGGCCAGCCTTGCGGCGGCGGCGATGTTTGGCGCGCTGATCGAGCTGACGGTGATCCGGCGGCTTTACAAGCGCGACCATCTGGATCAGGTGCTGGCGACGTTCGCGCTGATCCTGATCTTTTCGGAAGGGACGCGCTGGGCGTTCGGATCGTTCCCGCTGTTTTTGAACATTCCTGACATACTGTCGGGTACGGTGATGTTGCCCGGTGGGATCGAGTATTCGCTGTATCGGCTGACGATCATCGGGATCGGGTTGGCTGTCGCGGCTGGCCTGTTCCTATTGATCTCAAAAACGCGGGTCGGCATGCGGATCCGCGCCGGTGAGAATGACCGCGAGATGATAAGCGCGTTGGGGGTCGATATCTCGGTGCTTTATACGCTGGTTTTCGCGTTGGGGGCTGCGTTGGCGGGCCTGTCGGGTGCGTTGGTTGGCGCGATCCAGTCGGTTGAGGTTGGCATGGGCGAGCCGGTGTTGATCTTGGCCTTCGTGGTGATCGTTATCGGCGGGATCGGGTCGATCAAAGGCGCGTTGGCTGGGGCCATTTTGGTTGGCGTCACGGACACGATGGGGCGCACGCTGCTGCCAGTCATTTTCGGCAGTTTCATGGATCCGTCGGCGGCGACATCGGTGGGATCAGCGCTGGCATCCATGTTGATCTATATTCTGATGGCGGGGGTTCTGGTGTTCAAACCGACCGGCCTTTTTGGGCAGGCTTGAGATGCTGCGCGAGACCCATGTGAACGCGCTGATCTTGCTGGCCTTGCTGGCGGTGCCGCTGGGGGCGTTGGTGCTGGATCAGCCGTTCATCATCACGTTGGCGACCAAAGTGACGATCCTTGCGCTGGCAGGCGTGGGGTTGAACCTTGCGCTGGGGCAAGGCGGACTGGTCAGCTTTGGGCATGCGATTTTCTTTGGGCTGGGCGGCTATTCGATGGGCATATTGGCCAGCCATGCGCAGAGTTTTACGCCGCTGATGGAGGTGCCTTTCGTGATACCGGGCACCAACCTGATGCCTGTGATCTGGATTGTGGCCATCGCCGTGAGCTGTCTGGCGGCCCTTGTTGTCGGCGCGTTGAGCCTGCGGACGTCGGGCGTTTACTTCATCATGGTGACGCTCGCCTTTGGGCAGATGTTTTACTATTTCGCGATCTCGTGGCCGGCCTATGGCGGCGAGGACGGTTTGTCGATTTACGTGCGCAATCAGTTTCCGGGGTTGAATACGCTTGTGCCGATCCAGTTTTTCGGCCTGTGTTTTGCCGTGCTGTGCGCCGTTTTGTTTCTGGTGTCCCGGTTGAACAAATCGGCGTTCGGGCTGGCGCTGACGGGCGCGCATTACAGTCCTGTCCGCGCGATGAGCGTGGGGATCGAGGTGACGCGATTGCGGTTGGTGGCGTTTGTGATCTCAGGGGGGATCACTGGCCTTGCCGGCGCGCTTTTTGCTGATCTGAACCGCTTTGTCAGCCCCACGATGTTCAGCTGGCACACCAGTGGCGAGATCATCATTTTCATCATTCTGGGCGGTGTCGCGCGCCTGTGCGGGCCGATTGCCGGGGCGGCAGCCTATATTATTCTTGAACAGTATCTGGGTGGGTTTTCCGAATATTGGCAGATTTATCTGGGGCTTATCCTGCTGTTTGTCGTGCTGTTCGCCCAAGGCGGGCTGATCGGCAGCTTGAGCAAACGGGAGATTGTTCGTGGGTGATCCGATCCTGTCTGTGCGCGATGTCCACAAGGCGTTTGGCGCGTTGAAAGCCAGCGATGGCGTGTCGCTGGAGCTGCGGGCGGGCGAAATTCATGCGCTGATCGGGCCGAACGGAGCGGGCAAATCAACGCTGATCCAGCAAATCGCGGGCGGGCTGGCGCCCGACAGCGGCACCGTTGAGTTTGTTGGCCGCGACATCAGCGGCACAAGCACAGCGCAGCGCGCCCGGCTGGGGCTGGCGCGGACATTCCAGATCTCGGCGCTGGCGATGCAGTTCACGGTTCTGGAAAACGTCGTGCTGGGGTTGGTTGGGGAACGAGGCCACGTGTTTCGCTTCTTTCGCCCGGTGATGAAGGACGCCGCATATCTGGACCCCGCCCATGCCATTTTGAAGCGTGTCGGTCTGCACGATGTGGCGCATATGCGCACGGCCGAGCTGAGCCATGGCCAGCGTCGCCAGCTTGAGGTTGCCGTGGCGCTGACACTGGCCCCGAAAGCGTTCCTTATGGATGAGCCGATGGCGGGCCTTGGGGCGGATGGATCAAAAGCGCTGACGCAGCTTTTGGCCGACCTGAAGACACATGCCCCGATCCTGTTGGTCGAGCATGATATGGACGCGGTTTTCGCGCTGGCCGACCGGATCAGCGTGTTGGTTTATGGCAAGATCATCGCAACCGGCACGGTTGATGCGATCCGCGCCAATCCAGAGGTGCGGGCGGCCTATCTGGGCGACGGGGAGATCCCCGCATGAGCGCGCTTTTAGAGCTGCGCGGAATCACAGCGTCTTACGGTGTTTCGCAAGCGCTTTTTGGCGTTGATCTGAGCATCGGTGAAGGGGAGTTGGTGGCGTTGATGGGCCGCAACGGGATGGGCAAATCAACGACGATCAAGGTGATTTGCCGATTGTTGAAAAATCAGGCCGGGACGGTGGCTTTTGCGGGTCAGGACCTGACACGGCTTCCAGCGCATCGTGCTGCGCGGCTGGGGTTGGGGTTGGTGCCCGAGGGCCGGCGCTGCTTTTCGAACCTGACGGTTTGGGAAAATCTTTACGCCTCTGCGCGTCCTGGTCCGTGGACGCGGGCGCGTATCCATGACCTGTTCCCGCGTCTTGAGGAGCGGTCGGATCAGTTGGCGGGATCGCTGTCAGGGGGCGAACAGCAGATGCTGGCCATCGGGCGCGCGCTGATGACCAACCCGAAGCTGCTGATCCTCGATGAGGCAACCGAAGGGTTGGCGCCTGTTGTCCGGCGCGAGATCTGGGCTGCGATTGGCGCGCTGAAACAGCAAAGCGGCTTGTCGATCCTTGTGGTGGACAAAACCCTGAGCGAGCTGCGCCAGATCGCCGATCATGCGACCGTTCTAGAGCGTGGGAAATCGGTGTGGCACGGGCGTCTGGATGATCTGACGCCCGAGCTGAAAGACACCTATCTGGGTATTTGAGGCGGGTCAGAACGCCTTGAATGTCAGGGTCGTCAGCGTGCGTTCGATATCGGGGATGTTGGCGACCTGGTTGTTGATGAACAGGCCGATATCCATATCGTCCGCGATATAAAGCTTGAGCAGCAGGTCGAACTCGCCGCTGATCGAATGAAGTTCGGAATGGATTTCGCGCTTCATGATTTCGTCGGCGACCGAGTAGGTGGTGCCGGGTTTGCAGCGGATTTGAACAAAGACGCAGGCCAATTTCGTGTCCTTTCAGATCAAGGGCGGGGCGCGTCGCCCGTGATCTACAGGATTGCGCGGTTTGTCATGGGGTTGCAAGCCTGCGCTCTCTGGCGTGCTGGGCGCAGTTGGTATATCTTTGCGTTAAATGCCCCCAAGCAATGACGTCAGGAGCTTGTCGATGAATGCCCCCGCAAAAATCCATCCTCTGAGTGGCCCTGAAAAGGCCCGTGCAAAACCCGCCGATCTGGTCTGGGACGATCCGTTTTTGCTGGATCAGCAACTGACCGAGGAAGAGCGGATGATCCGCGATACTGCGCATGCCTATTGTCAGGACAAGCTGGCCGCGCGGGTTCTGATGGCGAACCGCCACGAGACATTCGACCGCGAGATCATGACAGAGATGGGCGCGCTTGGTCTTTTGGGGGCCACGATCCCCGAAGAGTTTGGCGGCGTTGGTGCAAACTATGTCAGCTATGGTCTGGTCGCGCGCGAGGTCGAGCGGATCGACAGCGGTTATCGGTCGGCGATGTCGGTGCAGTCTTCGCTGGTGATGCATCCGATCTATGCCTATGGCACCGATGCACAGCGCGAAAAATACCTGCCGAAGCTGGCCACTGGCGAAATGGTTGGCTGCTTTGGCCTGACGGAACCCGATGCCGGATCTGACCCTGCCTCGATGCTGACCCGCGCCAAGGTTGTTGACGGGGGCTATCTGCTGTCCGGGGCGAAAAACTGGATCACGAACTCTCCGATTGCGGATGTCTTTGTCGTTTGGGCCAAGTCGGATGCCCATGAGGGCCGCATCAAGGGGTTCATCCTTGAAAAGGGGATGAAGGGGCTGGTTGCTCCTAAAATCGAGGGCAAGTTCAGCTTGCGCGCCTCGATCACCGGGATGATCCAGATGGACGAGGTCTTTGTTCCGGAAGAAAACCTGCTGCCGGATGTCAGCGGTCTGGCTGGACCCTTTGGCTGTCTGAACCGGGCGCGCTATGGCATCTCGTGGGGTGCAATAGGTGCGGCGGAGGCGTGTTTTCATGCCGCGCGCAGCTATACTTTAGACCGCAAGCAGTTTGGCAAGCCTTTGGCCGCCACACAGCTGATCCAGAAAAAGCTGGCCGATATGCAGACCGAAATTGCCTTGGGCCTGCAAGGGGCGCTGCAGCTGGGGCGGATGTTTGATGCACATACGGCGCCTGCCGAGCTGATTAGCCTGATGAAGCGCAACAATTGCGGCAAAGCGCTGGGCATCGCGCGCGAGGCGCGGGACATGCATGGCGGCAACGGGGTGTCTGACGAATACGGTGTGATCCGGCATGTCATGAACCTTGAAGCGGTGAACACCTATGAAGGCACCCATGATGTGCATGCGCTTATTCTGGGTCGCGGGATCACCGGGCTGCAGGCGTTTCAGTAGCGCGGCATGGACATCGCTGGATGAAGTCTGATCCCCGGCGCGACTGGGATGATGCGTTTGCCAATATGGCGCACATTCCCGGTTCAGAGGCTTTGCCGGCCAAATGGGCTGCGCAGGCGGCACAGTATCGCGACAGTGGCCTGCACATTCAAAGCGATATCGCCTATGGCGCTCACCCGCGGGAGCGGTTTGATTTGATCTGGCCGGACGGGCCCGCCAGGGGTCTCGCTGTGTTTGTGCATGGGGGATATTGGCTGCGCACGGGCAAGTCGGACTGGACCCATTACGCCGAAGGGGCGCGGGCCAGCGGATGGGCGGTTGCGCTGGTGCAGTACACGCTTGCCCCCGAGGGGCGTCTGGCGCAGATGACGCAGCAGGTGGGTGCGGCGATTGCCGAGGCCGCGCGTCTTGTCGAGGGGCCGATCCGCTTGGCGGGTCATTCCGCCGGGGGGCATCTGGCGTCGCGCATGGCCTGCGCGGACAGCCCGTTGCCGGGCGTGGTGCAGGAGCGTGTGGCGCATGTCGTTTCGATCAGTGGGTTGCATGATTTGCGGCCCCTCATGTGGACCAAGATGAACGCTGATCTGAAGCTCGACGAGGCAGAGGCGGTGGCCGAAAGTGCGGCTTTGCAACGGCCCCGTTCGGGTGCGTCGCTTACGGCGTGGGTCGGGGGCGCAGAGCGGCCCGAGTTCATCCGCCAGTCCCGGCTTTTGGCAATGATGTGGGAGGGGCTGGGCGCCTCGGTCCGGTGTGTCGTTGAGGCCGAGCACGATCATTTTTCGGTACTCGAGGGATTGCGGCATAGCGAGGGTGCGATCACGCAGGCCTTTGTCGGACCCCAGCAGGAAGGCTGACATGCCGCTACCCATGAAAGATAAATTCACGCTGCCCGATGGGATCATCTATCTGGACGGAAACTCGCTGGGTCCTTTGCCGAAATCGGTGGCACCGCGATTGGCAGGCATGGTGGCGGATGAGTGGGGTCAGCATTTGATCCAAGGCTGGAACCTTGATGACTGGATGGGCCAGCCCACGCGTGTCGGGGCGCAGGTCGGGCGGCTGATCGGCGCGCCGGACGGTTCTGTCGCGATGGGCGATACATTGTCGCTGAAAGTCTATCAGGCGCTTTCGGCGGCTGTGCAGATGCGCCCTGAGCGCAAGGTGATCCTGTCGGATAGCGGCAATTTCCCATCGGATCTTTACATGGCGCAAGGACTGATCGACCAACTGGAGCAAGGCCACGAGTTGCGCATCGTGTCGCCCGAGCAGGTCATGGACGCGCTGACGGATGACGTTGCCGTGGTGCTGATAACGCAGGTTGATTACCGCACAGGCCGGCTGCATGACATGGCGGCGCTGACCGCCAAAGCCCAAAGCGCGGGCGCGGTCATGCTGTGGGATCTGGCCCATAGTGTGGGGGCTGTGCCGGTTGATCTGGCCGCCAGCGGGTGCGAATTTGCGGTGGGCTGTACCTATAAGTACCTGAACGGCGGGCCGGGCGCGCCTGCGTTTATCTATGTGCGCCCCGATCTGATCGACGGGATCCGGCCTGCTATGGCCGGATGGCTTGGCCATGCCGCGCCTTTTGCGTTCGAGCAAACGTACCGCCCCGCCAGGGATATCGAGCGGATGCGCGTTGGCACGCCGCCGGTGATGCAGATGACTGCGCTGGAAGAGGCGCTGCGCCTGTGGGACGGGATTGATATGGCCGACATCCGCGCCGCCAGTATCGCGCTGAGCGAACTTTTCATCGCGCAAGTCGAGGCGCGTTGCCCGGAGCTGCGCCTTGCCAGCCCGCGAGATCCCGACAGGCGCGGCAGTCAGGTGTCGTTCCATTTTGCAAATGGCTATGCTGCCATACAGGCGTTGATCTCAAAGGGGGTCATCGGTGATTTTCGCGCACCGGACATCATGCGTTTCGGCTTTACGCCGCTATACATCGATGAAGCCGATGTGCGCCGCGCCGTCGATCATCTGCAAGATGTTCTGGACAATCGTCTTTGGGATCAGCCTGCCTTTAAAACGCGCAGCCGGGTCACTTAGGTCAGACGGTTTTCTGGGGCGCACCGGCCACATAGGTTTGTACGATCGCGCGGTCATCGCCCATCATCTGAAGCACGAAAAGTTCTTCGTCGAGGCGTTCGGCGCGGTCCATACGCACCGCCATTGCGGGTGTTGCGCGCGCATCCAGCACGACGATGTCGGCCTCGGTGCCGGGCGCAAGTGTGCCGATCTTATCGCTCAGGCCAAGCACCGCCGCGTTGCCCCGCGTGATCCAGTCGAAGGCCTGCAGTGCGTGTAGGGTCTGATCCTGCAATTGCAGGACCTTGTAGCCTTCGTTCAGGGTTTGCAGCATCGAATAGCTGGTGCCGCCGCCAATATCCGTGGCGATGCCGCTGTCGATGCCATGGGCGCGCAGATGGGCATCATCAAAAAGCCCGCTGCCCAGAAACAGGTTCGAGGTTGGGCAGAAAACCGGATGCGATCCAGTGGCGGCGAGGGCTTCGACCTCGCGGTGCTCAAGGTGGAGAGCGTGACCCAGCAGGGTGCGCGGGCCCAGCAGGCCGTGGCTTTCGTAGATATCAAGGTAATCGCGGGCCTGCGGGTAAAGCCGTTTGGTTTCAACGATTTCAGCGTGGTTTTCAGACAAATGGGTTTGTATGAAACAGCTTGGATGTTCGGCGGCCAAGGTGCGTGCCATTTCAAGCTGTTCCGGCGTCGAGGTGATCGCAAAGCGCGGGGTGATCGCATAGCTGAGCCGGTTGCGCCCGTGCCATTGTGCGATCAGTGCGGTGCTGTCGTTATAGCTGGATTGCGCGGTGTCATGGACGGCGGGGGACGCGTTGCGGTCCATCATCGTCTTGCCTGCAATCATCCGCATGTTGCGCGACTGCGCTTCGCTGAACAGCGCCTCGGCTGAGGATTTATGCACCGAACAAAAGGCAACGGCGGTGGTTGTCCCGTGATCGGTCAGCAAATCGCAAAAGACGCGGGCCATGGCGCGTGAGTGCTGCGCGTTGGCGTATTCGGCTTCGGCCGGGAAGGTGTAATCGCTCAGCCAATCAAGCAGTTTGGCGCCCCAGCTGGCGACGACCTGAACCTGCGGAAAGTGGATGTGGGTGTCGATGAACCCGGCCATCAGCAGATGTGGCCGGTGATCGATGACCTGTGCTTCTGGCGCTTGGCCAGCGACGTCTGCATGGGGGCCGGAGGCGATGATCTGACCGTCCGATAAAAGCAGCGCGCCGTCTTCAATATAGGTGAACGCGTCGGTGTCACTGGCATCGCATGGGCGGGCGTGGAATGTCAGAATGCGACCGCGCAGGAGGGTTTTCGTCATGCTTTCGTCCGTGTGTTGGGGAGGCCGCGTGCGCGGATGCCGTTCGCCAGTTCTTACTTTGGTTCGGTGGTCTGTGGCGATGCCTTTGAGCCGGAAGAGTGTGCCTTGCCGGGGGTATCCGTGGTCAGGGCAGCCATCACTTCGGCCACGATAAAAGACGCGATTACTTCGGGGCGCTTGTCAGGGCTTCCTTGGGCGCCCATAGGGCAGGCCAGCGGCGCGGTTGACAAACCGTCGGTCGTCTCGCGGCAGAAGCGGTCGAAGCGCGCGCGTTTCGTGGCCGAGCCGATCATGCCGACATAAGCGGCGTCTTCGCGTGCCAAGGCTTCACTGGTGAGCAGGAAATCAAGTGCGTGGTCATGGGTGAGTATGATGAATGCGCTGCCGGTGGGGGCGTTGCGCAGCGTGGTTTCGGGGAGCGGGGAAAGGCGGTGTTCGACCGCGTCCGTTGCCATCGACAGCTCGTCGGGGCGGCTGTCGATCAGGATCGTCCGAACCGGAAGGTGCGCAAAGAGATCAGCCAGTGCACGTCCGATATGGCCCGCGCCGAAGATGTAGACATGGGGCCGGGTGGCTTGTGTCCGCGCCTCGTCCTCTAGCGCTGTTTGACGTGCCGCGTTATCCATAAGCACTAAGCTCAGTTCGACCTGGCCACCGCAGCATTGGCCTATTTCAGGGCCGAGGGGGACGTCCATCGCGCTTTCTGTGGTACCCTGGCGCAGCAGCGCGCGGGCCTTGTCGATGGCCATGTATTCCAGTTGCCCGCCACCGATGGTGCCGTGAATTGCGTTATCTGTGACATACATCGTGGCCCCCACTTCGC